>CAZVAR010000196.1:0-5353 GCA_964625225.1 uncultured Alphaproteobacteria bacterium
CCTCCTCGGCCTGCTGCTTGACCAGGCCGGATCCGGGAACGACAAGGGCCCGCACGCCCTCGGCGACGCGGCGGCCCTTGGCCACCGCCGCGGCGGCGCGCAGATCCTCGATGCGCCCGTTGGTACAGGAGCCGATGAAGACCGTGTCGATCCGGATCTCGCTGAGCGGCATGCCCGCGGTCAGGCCCATATAGCGGAGCGCCCGCTCGATCGCCGCGCGGCGCGTCGGGTCCGCCTCCTCCGCGGGGTCCGGCACCCGGCCGGTGATCGGCAGCGCGTCCTGCGGGCTGTTGCCCCAGGTCACGTGGGGCGCGATCTCATCGGCCTTCAGCACGACCGTGGTGTCGTATCGCGCCCCCTGGTCCGACGGCAGGGTTTTCCAGAGCCGCACCGCCGCCTCCCAGGCTGCGCCCTTCGGCGCGTACGGCCGCCCCTTGAGATACTCGAAGGTCGTCTCGTCCGGCGCGATCAGCCCGGCGCGGGCGCCCGCCTCGATCGACATGTTGCAGACGGTCATCCGGCCCTCCATCGAGAGGTTCCGGATCGCATCGCCGGCATATTCGATGACGTGGCCGGTGCCGCCGCCGGTGCCGATCTTGCCGATGATCGCAAGGATGATGTCCTTGGCGGTGACGCCGACCGGCAGCGTGCCGTCGACCCGGATCAGCATGTTCTTGGCCGGCTTCTGCAGCAGCGTCTGGGTCGCCAGGACGTGCTCGACCTCGGAGGTGCCAATGCCGAAGGCGAGCGCGCCGAAGGCGCCGTGGGTCGAGGTATGGCTGTCGCCGCAGACGATGGTTGTGCCGGGCTGGGTCAGTCCCTGCTCCGGTCCGATGATGTGGACGATGCCCTGTCGGATATCGTTGACCGGAAAATAGGGGACCCCGAACTCCGCGACGTTCTGTTCCAGGGTCTCGACCTGGAGGCGGGACTCGGGGTCCTCGATGCCGCGGCTGCGGTCGGTGGTCGGGACGTTATGATCGGCCACCGCGAGCGTCGCGTCGGGCCGGCGCACCCGCCGGCCGGCGACGCGCAGCCCCTCGAACGCCTGCGGACTGGTCACCTCGTGGACGAGGTGACGGTCGATATAGATGAGGCAGGTGCCGTCGGGCAGGCGCTCGACGACGTGGCTGTCCCAGATCTTGTCGAATAGGGTGCGCGGTTCGGACATGCGTAGGTGACTCCCGGGGACGGCTCTTCTTGGGCGGCTTTCGCTGTTATCTTGTCATTGCCGGGCCGGTCCCGGCAATCCAGGGGGCCGGCGTCCTGCCGGCGATCGCTGGCTGCCCGGGGCGTGCCCGGGCATGACGGAGGCGACCGGGGCGGTCGCCTGCCGCCCCGCAACCGACCTCGATCTCAGCTCGTGGTCTCCTGATTCTCCACGGCGGGCTGGTCGCCGGCCGGCAGTTCGGCGGCGGCCCGCATCGTCACGCCGCCGGTGCGGGCGCGCTCGACGATGCGCGCGGCGCGGCCGGTGCGGCCCCGCAGATAGTAGAGCTTCGCGCGGCGGACGCGCCCTTGACGGATCACCACGATGCTGTCGACGTTGGGCGAGTAGAGCGGGAACACGCGCTCCACCCCCTCGCCGAAGGACAGCTTGCGGACCGTGAAGGACGAGTTGATCCCCGCATTCTTGCGCGCGATGCAGACCCCCTCATAGGCCTGGATGCGCTCGCGCTGGCCTTCGACCACCTTGTAGTTGACGCGCACCGTGTCGCCGGGGCGGAAATCGGGGATCGCCTTGCCGTCGGTCAGACGGGCGATCTGCTCCTGCTCGAGCGCCTCTATGATGTTCATGGCACCAGTCCTTTCTCTTTCGCCGCGACGTACCGTGCCCACAGGTCCGGCCGCCGCTCCCTCGTCACCCGTTCGGCCTGGGCGAGCCGCCAGGCGCGAATCCGCTCGTGGTGCCCGGAGAGCAGGACCTCCGGCACCGGCCGGCCGTTCCAGTCCTGCGGCCGGGTGTAGTGCGGGTACTCCAGGAGGCCCCGCTCGAAACTCTCCTCCGCCAGCGATTCCGGCGCCCCGAGCACGCCAGGCAGCAGCCGCACGCAGGCGTCCAGCAGACATATGGCTGCCGGTTCCCCGCCCGACAGCACGAAATCGCCGAGACTGATCTCCTCGGCCTGCCGTGCGTCCAGCACCCGCTGGTCGACGCCCTCGTAGCGGCCGCAGAGCAGCGTGACCGCCGGCCCGGCGGCGAGCTCCCGAACCCGCGCCTGCGTCAGCGGCGCCCCGCGCGGCGTGAGATAGATCAGCGGCCCGCGTGGATCGAACGCGGCCTCGATTGCCGCGTCGACCACGTCCGGTCGCATCACCATGCCCGCGCCGCCCCCGAAGGGAGTATCGTCGACGGAACGGTGCTTATCGCGCGCAAAGGTGCGAATGTCCACCGTTTCCAGCAGCCACGCTCCGCTCTCCAGCCCCTTGCCGGCCAGCGAGTGGCCGAGCGGCCCCGGGAACATCTCGGGGAACAGGGTCAGGACGACCGCGCGCCAGGGCTCACCCATGTCGGCGGTCCTCCTCGTCGGTCCCCGGCCGCAGCAGGCTTTCCGGCGGCGCCACCACGATCCGCCGGCCGGCCAGGTCCACGACCGGGACGTACTCGCGGGTGAAGGGCAGGACGAGCGGCATGCCGCCCGCGGCCGGCTGCACCTCGATCACGTCGCCGGCACCGAAATCGTAGAGCGCCCGCACCGTCCCGAACCGGCTGCCGTCCTCGAGATCGACCGGCAGCCCGATCAGGTCGGCGTGATAGTACTCCTCCTCCTCCGGCGCCGGCAGCGCCGCGCGCGGTACGTAGAGCCGAACACCCCGCAGCGCCTCGGCCGCGTCGCGGTCGGCCACTCCTTCGATCTGCCCCAGCACCACGCCGCCGCGCTCACCCGTAACCTTGAGCCGGAACCGGCGCCGCCCGCTCGCGTCGGTGACCGGCCCGTAGGCCGCCACGTCGCGGGGCCGCGCGGTGAAGGGCTTGATGCGTACGCCGCCCCGGATGCCATGCGCGCCGACGATGACGCCGAGGCAGACCCTGTCCGCCGCTGGAGCGGCAGCCGCCGTCCCGCCTTCGCCGGGCGGGGCGAAGGCATCGGGCGGCGCACGCCCGCTTTCCTCGCCTCTTGCCGGCGAGGAGCGGGGAGGGGGGTGTTGCCGGGGCATGGCACGCCGCGGAGCCGGAGGTTCAGCCCGCCGCTTCGGCCTGCTGCGCCTTCAGGCGCTCCTGCGCCTTGGCCTTGGGCTGGTTTTTCTTGGTCTGATTCGGCACCGGGCGCGGCTCGATGATGCCGGCCTGTCCGAGGAACTTCGCGACCCGGTCGGTCGGCTGGGCGCCGACCGAGATCCAGTGCCGGATCCGGTCCTCGACCAGTTTCACCCGATCCGGATGGTCGGCCGGCAACATCGGATTGTAGGAGCCCAGCCGCTCGATGAAGCGGCCGTCGCGCGGCGCGGTCGCCTCGGCGACGACGATCCGGTAGAACGGCCGCTTCTTGGCGCCGCCGCGGGTCAGACGAATCCTCAGGGCCATGCTCTGCTTTCCTCGATGCGGTTCAACATAATCCGGTTCTCCGAAATTCGTTCGGCCCGGCGCCGCTTCCCCTCCGCTTGCGGGGATCGGGCGCGCGACGCCTTACCGCGGCGGCATCAGGCCCGGAATGCCGGCGCGCATCAGCGCCTTCCGGTCCATCTTGCCGACCCGCTTCATCATGGTCTGCATCTGCTGGAACTGCTTCAACAGCCGGTTCACGTCCTGCACGCTGGTGCCGGAGCCGGCGGCGATGCGCTGTTTGCGCGATGCCTTGATCATCTCCGGCCGCCGTCGCTCGGCCGGCGTCATCGACAGGACGATCGCCTCCTGCCGCGCGATCAGCTTCTCGTCGATCTTCGCCTGACCGAGCTGCTTCTGAAGCTGGCCGACGCCCGGTAGCATCTTCAGGATGCCCGACAGCCCGCCCATCTTCTTCATCTGGCGAAGCTGCGACAGGAAGTCCTCCAGATCGATCTGCCCCTTCTGCAGCTTCTTGGCGAGCTTCTCGGCGTCTTCCTGCTCAATCGTCTCGGCGGCGCGCTCGACCAGGCTGACCACGTCGCCCATGCCGAGAATGCGGCTGGCCATGCGCTCGGGGTGGAACACCTCGAGCGCGCTCATCTTCTCGCCGGTGCCGAGGAACTTGATCGGACGCCCGGTCACGGCCCGCATCGAGAGGGCGGCGCCGCCGCGCGCGTCGCCGTCCACGCGGGTCAGCACGATGCCGGTGATGCCGATCCGCTCGTGGAAGGCCTGGGCGACGTTGACCGCGTCCTGACCGGTCATCGCGTCGGCGACCAGCAGCGTCTCGGCCGGACGCACGGCGTCGCGCACGGCGATCGCCTCGCGCATCATTGCCTCGTCGATGCCGAGGCGGCCCGCAGTGTCGATGAAGACCACGTCGTAGCCCTCGCGCCGCGCCGTATCCATGGCGCGGCGGGCGATCGCGACGGGGAGTTCGCCGAAGATGATGGGCAGGGTGGTGACGCCGATCTGGCGGCCGATCTGCTCGAGCTGCTGCTGCGCCGCCGGCCGGTGCACGTCGACCGAGGCCATCAGCACGCGCTTTTTTTCGCGCTCCTTCAGCCGCAGCGCCAGCTTGCCGGTCGTGGTGGTCTTGCCCGAGCCCTGGAGGCCCACCATCAGCACCGGGACCGGGGGTGCTGCGCGCAGGTCCACGTCGGCGGCCTCGCCGCCCAGCATCTCAACCAGATGGTCGTGGACGATCTTGACGACCTGCTGGCCCGGAGTCACGGACCGCAGCACCTGTTGTCCGACCGCCTTCTCGCGGACCTGGTCGATGAAATTCTTGACGACCGGAAGGGCGACGTCCGCCTCAAGCAAAGCGACGCGTACTTCGCGCAGCGCGGCGGTGACGTCGGCCTCGTTCAGCGCGCCGCGCCGGCGCAGCCGGTCGAACACGCCGCCCAGGCGTTCCTGCAAGCTCTCGAACACGCCGTCCGCTCCCGTGTCGCCCCGTGCCAACGCGAAACGCGCCGGTGCGCGAACCCTCGCGGACCGACGGACCCCGGCAGGGGCGGGACTGCCCTAACCTGGAGAAGTGGTCGGAATGTATGGAGGGCCGGGACCGTCGTCAAGGCGAAGCCGTGCCCGCGGCCGGGTCCCGGCACCGTGCCGCCGCTCCGGCCCCGGACCGAGGCATCTAAAATCTAAAATTTACATAGAATATCAAATATTTACCTTAACGAATCGTTAACGGTCAACAAACAGGTTCGGCGCTCTTTGACGCCAACTGGAGAAGGGCGGCGAGGATGCGTCTTGGAGTTCAGACACATTTTGCGCATGGCTGGGACGTGGGGTATCTGG
>CAZVAR010000197.1:0-3209 GCA_964625225.1 uncultured Alphaproteobacteria bacterium
TCGGCCTGCAATACGGCGTGCCGCTGGAGGAGTTCGTCGAGGCCTTCACCTTCACCCGGTTCGAACCCTCGGGCGTGGTGCAGGGCAACGACGCCATCAAGATGGCGACCTCGATCCTGGACTATGTGTTCCGCGAGCTGGCCGTGTCCTATCTCGGCCGCGCCGACCTCGCCCATGCCGAGCCGGCCGACCTCACCCCCGACACGGTCGGCCGCGGCCACCGGGAAGGCGCGCTCGAGCCGCGCGAGCCCGCCGCCGAGGAGGTCCGCCGCATCGCCTCGGCCGGCTTCCTGCGCGACAATCTCTACGTCGTGCGCGGCGGCAAGAACGGCCATCACGGCGCGGCCGAGGCCCGCGCCGCCGAGCCCGCCGCGACCGCCGGAGGCGCGGTCGCCTATGTCGAGCAGGTGCAGGTGACGGAGTTCGCCGCCACCGTGTCCGCCCCCGACGACCGCGCCAGCCGCATCCGCGCCGCCCGCATGAAGGGCTACGAGGGCGACGCCTGCGGCGAGTGCGGCAATTTCACGCTGGTGCGGAACGGGACGTGCCTGAAGTGCGACACCTGCGGGGGGACGACGGGGTGTAGTTGAGCCGCGACGGGGCCACGAGGCGGCCGGTGCGTGGTTATCACCGCCTGCCGCCTATGTCCCCGACGCCGCCCATCGGGATGACGGGTTCAGAGCCGGGAGGGTGCCGTGAAGCATGCATTATGCCGTCACAGCGAGACGACATCCGGGCCGGTCGCCATAGCGCTACAACGTGGGAAGACCATCGTGGTACTCAAGGAAGTCCCGGCCGAAGTCTGTAACCCGTGCAGCCCAGATTATCCGGACCAGTTTGACAACCTCACACAATCTCGGTGAGGGTGCATAAATGGGCCGCGGGCTCAGGTCCGTCCCGACGTACTCGACTCCGCCGCGGCTCGGATCGGTCCGCGCCGGAGAAGTCAGCCCTTTCCGCGGCTGGCGGCCCGCTGAGACCGGGCCAATTCCGGTTTCGATCCGGACAGGTTGCTCCGGCGTCTCCTCTTTAATCCGCTGCACCATCTCCGGCGGCGCCGCCTCCGGATGCACCCTGTGGATCGGCCCAGATCCTTAAAGCCTTCGACGCCAAGCATCCGGAAGCGCCGCTTCGACTCGTGGAAGCCGGTCCGTCCCCGGCGCCGGCACGCCTCCACCGCATTGCCTAACTGACCCGCCAGCTCGAGTACACTCAGACGCTGCCGCGCCAGCTTCGTCACAGGATCACGCTATCGAGCAGATTGCGCCATCTTCGCTCGCGACGATCCGAACATCGTTCCCGTCAATCCTGTTACATCTTAGGAAGCCCGAACGATTAAGAGGACAGAATACATCCCAACCCAACGACTCCCCGATCTGATGCATTTATAGTACCGTTACCATCGGCGTGTCCTCCAGGTGATGGAACCATGGTTTTTCCATTACCCGTGTGGACTGTCCCACTTGCACTGACCGGCCGCACCGAACCGCACGCATCGGAGGTCCGGGAGGGAATGAGAACCATAAACTGCATTGCCCCGGTCCCTCAGGAGGGATAGTTGCGTCACTCGAGGTTGGCGTTTTGGTAAGTTCTTTAGAAAAGCTGTATATTATTCCTTTTTAAAACAAACAATAATCGCATCAGGTCTTGGAGAAAACTATTTTTCTGGAGCTTGAGGGATGAAGCCATATCCAGCAGGCCCCACTGCTTCATCGTAATTGTCGGTGTCCCTAAAGGTAAGCGTGATTTGCCTATGGCTGTATCGGCGGCATTCAAGACCAAGCCAACGATATGGGCAGCAGATCAGTATGCTAGCACGACGGTAGGATCGCTCATGATCGACCTGGATTGAAGAACGGAGAGTTCATGAGTTCTGTCTGACATGAGGATCCCATCCCGGTTCTGGCCGGCGAGTGCCCGTACGGGTCTGTGCGGTGCGCAAGAGACTGGTGCGCAGGAGACTAAAGTGAACGTGAGTGCCGCCGACGACCGTGTCAGCCGCATCCGCGCCGCCGGCAAGAAGGGCTACGAGGGCGACGCCTGCGGCGAGACGACGGGTGCAGTTTATGAGAAATTCCACCAATATTGATAGTATATTGAGACAGAGGACGGTCCTCCATGTGTAGCTGGTTGTACGTAATCATAAACTCGGCCATTCCTGGTGCGGTTGAGGTTGGCAAGACGACTAGGGCCAAAACCCAATCAT
Source organism: uncultured Alphaproteobacteria bacterium (assembly GCA_964625225.1). Classification (GTDB taxonomy): domain Bacteria; phylum Pseudomonadota; class Alphaproteobacteria; order JAJUGE01; family JAJUGE01; genus CAZVAR01. The sequence goes on from CAZVAR010000197.1 coordinate 2,207, forward strand.
CCTGTTGAAGTGTTGGCTGGAACGTGACTCACGATCTCCCGAAGGGAGATGACGATGTCGGGTTCGTTGTTCTGGTTGTCGGACGCAGCGTGGGCGGCGATCGAGCCGGATTTGCCGAAGAACCGGCCCGGAGCGCGGCGGGCCGACGACCGCCGAGTGATTTCGGGCATCATCCACATGCTGAAGTGCGGCGGGCGCCGGCAGGACGTGCCGACGGCCTACGGTCCTGCGACGACCATCTGCAACCGGTGGAACCGCCGGAGCCGGCGTGGCATGTTCCGGAGACTGCCCACGGCACTCGCGCAGCAGGGTCCGATCCACGAGATCGGCTACCTGGACAGCACCTACGGGAAGGCGCACCGCCCGGCGCATGGCGGCAAACGGGGGCGAGGGCCCAGGCGATCGGCGTCGCCCGCCTCAACGGCCCGGGCGTAGCCTTCGACAAGGCGGCGGTGGGCCGCCTCGTCGACCTCGAACGGCGGCGTACCCTCGCGCACCCGCTTGCGCGCGCGGTGCACCATCCGGCGACAGGCGGCCTCGCTCCTGCCGAGCGCCGGCCATCTCCGGATAGCCGCAATCGACCACGTCGCGGAGCAGGAAGGCGGCGGGCGCCTCCGGGGAGAGCCGTTCCAGCCGGAGGCGCCGTGCAGCTTCTCGGAGGGGGAACCGGTCAAGCTGACCTTCGCCGTCGCCACGATCAACGCCTGGAACCGGCTGGCCATCAGCTTTCGGGCAGTCCACCCGGTCGAGGGCTAGGCCCGATACGCACGACCCCGTGCGGAAGGGCCTGCCCGGCCCTGGCACGGGGTCCATGAGCGCCGCGACGGCCGCGGCGGATGTTGCTGATGCCGGCAGTGCGGCGCCCGGCGCATCCCTCGCCCGCCGCGATCGCACGGGCCCGGTCGGGATTACCCCCAAGCCCGGAAGGATGCGGCGCAGCGAGACGGCCCGGGTGCGGCGCTCCTCGAGCGGCACACCTTTCATCTCGAGTCCATAGGCCGCA
>CAZVAR010000197.1:3219-5315 GCA_964625225.1 uncultured Alphaproteobacteria bacterium
AAGCGGCCCGGCGGAGATCCGCGTCGTTCGCGGCCGCGACGGGCTCAGCCGACGGCGCCGGGGAGGCCGCCGCGACAGGCGCCGTCCGCTCGGGTTCGCGGCGGACGAACGTCCCCGCCCTGATCGCCGGAAGATCGGAGCGCGACAGGCCGATATCCTTGAGATCGCGATCGCTCAGGGCGCCGAGGTCGGCGAGCTCCCGCTCGCGCCGCAGCGCCCGGACCGGAGCCATGACTACCGCCTTGATCGCGGCCGCGGCCCTGGCCGCCGCCCGGCCGAAGGCCTCGGCACGCAGCGCCCGCGCCCGGTTCTGGGCCGCTTCGATTTCCGCTTCGCTCGGCATTCTCAGATTGATATCCGCAGGCATGATCAACCCTCCTGTAAAAGCAGGACGGCCTTTTTCATTTTTTACATCAGAAAACCGCCGTTCCTTGTTGATATTTAATAGTTATTTGGGTATCGTACAGGATAAGTACAACCGCCCCTGGCGCATTCCGGCGATGCGCCGGACGCATGGCTTCGTCCGTCCGCGGCGGGCAAGGACCGGGCCGGCGTGACGCGGACGGGGCGCCCTGGCCCCCGTTCCGGGCTCGCACCCGATCGCTCCCGGTGACGCGCGCCGCCTGCCCCTTCTTGATCCGGTCCGAGCACGGACCTAAATGTCTATATCTGGACACCGGAGGTGGCGATGCCCCGTCGCGCGAACCAGCTCAAGCGAGAAGCCGTCGAGACCGGCCCGGCCATCCTCGACGAGCGCATGTTCGCCCGCGACAACCGCCGGCGCCTGAGCGGACCCGGCCTCAGGACCTTCCTGAACATCGCCGACCAGTGGGGTCTTTCGGAGGCGGAACGGCTCCGCGTGCTCGGCCTGCCCGGCAGGTCCACCTATCACGGCTGGGCGGCGAAGGCGCGCGCCGGGCAGGATCTCCTGCTGCCCGTGGACGTGATGCTGCGCATCTCGGCGATCCTCGGCATCCACAAGAGCCTGCGCATCCTGTTCGGGAACCGGCACGAGGCGGTGTCCTGGCTGCGCGGACCGCACACGGGTCCGCTGTTCGGCGGCCAGCCGCCGATGGCGCTGATCACCAGCGGCACGCAGGATGGCATCATGCTGGTCCGACGCTATCTCGACGGCTGGCGCGGCGGGACCTTCACGGCCCCCAATGCGGCCGATCGCGACTTCCGGCCGCTCACCGATACGGACATCGTCTTCGTATGACGGCGTTGCCGGATCCGGCCTACCGCCTCATCCCCTCGCGCTTCCCGCCCATTCAGGCCTTCGAGGACGTCGCATCGCCGAAGGATCTGGAGGCCGCGATGGAACTCGAAGGCTGGACCAATGACCGTCTGGTCGCCGCCCGCCTGGCGCGGCTGCCCCGGGAGGAGTGGGTGTTCGGCACGCCCAACGCGAGCGTGGTCATGGCCGCGTTCCTGCACGGCTCCGTCACGGGCTCGCGCTTCAGCTCGCCCGATCTCGGCGCCTGGTATGCCGCCCTGTCGCTCACGACCGCGGCCGCCGAAGTCGCTCACCAGCTTCGCCGGGAGGCGCTGAATACCGGACGGCACGAGCTGCGGCAGCAGTTCCGGAGCTATGTTGCGAGGCTCGACGGCGACTATCGCGACATCCGCGGCCAGGCCGCCGCACGGCCGGACCTCTACGCGCCCGACGACTACACGGCATCCCAGGCATTCGGCGAAGCCGTCCGGGCGGCCGGGGGCGACGGCATCGTGTATGACAGTGTCCGCCACGCCGGCGGCACCTGCGTCGTCGCCTACCGTCCGCGCAACCTGCGCGACGTCGTGATGGCATCCCATTACGAGATCATCGTGCCGAGGATTGGCCGGATCGTCGTCCGGCAGCTCAACTGAGGGGCCGTTGCCGGCGCTCCTCGCTGGGCCTCAGCCGCGCCGCGCCGCCTCGATCGCGGCCACGTCGATTTTCCTCATCGTCATCATGGCCTCGAACGCGCGCTTGGCCTCGTCCCCGCCCGCGGCGAGCGCGTCCGTCAGGACGCGCGGAATGATCTGCCAGGAGATCCCCCATCGGTCCTTGCACCAGCCGCACGCGCTCTCCTGACCACCATTGCCGACGATGG
>CAZVAR010000198.1:0-5290 GCA_964625225.1 uncultured Alphaproteobacteria bacterium
GACGGGACGGAGGTCCGAGGATGAAGATCATGGTCACCGGCGTTGCCGGCTTCATCGGCTTTCATGTGGCCCAGCGACTGCTGGCGCGCGGCGACGAGGTCGTCGGCATCGACAATCTGAACAGCTATTACGACGTCCAGCTGAAGCGAGACCGCCTGGCGGAACTGCAGGGGCGGCCGGGATTTTCCTTCCACCCGCTCGACATCGCCGATCGCGAGGCGATGCATGCTGCCTTTGCCGGACGGCGCATCGACCGGATCGTTCATCTCGCTGCGCAAGTCGGGGTCCGGTATTCCCTCGAGAACCCGTACGCCTACGTCACCGCCAACGTGATGGGCCACCTCGTCCTGCTCGAGCTGTGTCGCCAGCTGGAAGGGCTCGATCATCTGGTCTATGCCTCATCCAGCTCCGTCTACGGAGGAAACCGGAAGCTGCCCTTCTCGGAGGCCGATCGGGTCGACACACCGATATCGCTGTATGCCGCTACCAAGAGGGCCGACGAGCTGATCAGCCAGTCTTACGCCCACCTCTTTCGCATTCCCCAGACCGGCCTGCGCTTCTTCACGGTCTACGGCCCCTGGGGCCGGCCGGATATGGCGGTCTGGCTGTTCACGGAGGCGATCTTCGCCGGCAGGCCGATCCGGGTGTTCAACTACGGCGATATCCATCGCGACTTTACCTTCGTCGACGATATCGTCGCCGGGATCCTGGCCGTGCTCGACAGCCCGCCCGTCGACTCGGTCGAGGCGCCGCCCCACCGCATCTACAATATCGGCAATCACCGGCCGGAGCGGCTTGGCCATTTGATCGACGTGCTGGAGCAGGCGACCGGGCGCAAGGCGATCCGCCAGCTGGAGCCGATGCAGCCCGGCGACATGCCGGCAACCTTCGCCGATATCGAGGCGATCCGGACGGCGCACGACTTTCGGCCGACCACGCCGATCGAGGTGGGAATTCCGCGGTTCGTGGAGTGGTTCCGAGCGTATCGCGGGGTTTGACGGCCGCCCGCCCCGGGCTCGGAGGCGGGCATCCGACTTTGGAGATGGTGTTTGCGGACGGGAGAGTTCATGGCTTGCCTTGCTGGCCGGCTTCACATCCGGCCTCTGCCACTGTATGAAGCACCCTCTGGATTAGCTCGACTGGTTTTCCGCCGATGACAGGAATAGCGCTCCTCGGCTGCGGCTACTGGGGCAGGAACATCGCGCGTGTATTGCGGGAGCTCGGCTGCCTGCAGTTGGTCTGCGATCCCAGCCCGGAGGGACGCAGCGTGGCGGAGGCCCTCGGCGTACCGTGGTGCGCGGACATATCCGACGCGCTGCACGCAAGAGAAATCCGGGCCGTCGCGATCGCGACGCCGGCCGTCACCCATTATGAGTTGGTGCAGGCTGCCCTCGCCGCAGACAAAGACGTCTTCGTGGAGAAGCCGCTGGCGCTCCGGCTGGACCAAGCCGAGGAACTCGGTGCGCTGGCCGAACGTTCCGGGCGGATCCTGATGGTCGGGCATTTGCTGCAATACCACCCGGCCTTCCTGCGCATGAAGGAGATGGTCGCGCAAGGAGCCTTGGGACAGCTTCGTTATGTCTATTCGAACCGCTTGAATATCGGGAAACTCCGTAAGGAGGAGAACGTCCTCTGGAGCTTCGCACCGCACGACATTTCCATGATCCTGTCCCTGGTCGGCGGGCGACCGCAGCAGGTGACGGCGCTGGGGCACTGCTACCTTCAGGACCGGATCGCGGACGTGACGGTCACGCATTTGGCCTTCGGCGGTGGCGTCAGAGCCCACGTCTATGTTTCCTGGTTGAACCCGTTCAAGGAGCAGAAGCTGGTCGTCGTCGGCGAGTCCGGCATGCTGGTGTTCGACGACACCCAGAACGCTGAGAACAAGCTCATGCTGTTCCGGCACCGGATCGAGTGGCGAAACGACGTGCCCGTAGCCGCAAAGGCAGGGGGCGAGCCGGTCGTCTTTGCTCCGGCGGAGCCGCTTCTCGAGGAGATGCGGCACTTCCTCGACTGTATCGAGCGTCGTGCGCGACCGCGCACCGATCATCGGGAGGGGGCGGACGTTCTGGCGGTCCTCAATGCCGCACAGGCCTCCATGGAGTGCGGGAAGGCGGTAGAGATCGCGCCGCCTCGCGGCGCCGGCGCCGCGCTATCACCGGCGGCGCGACCCTTCTTCGTTCACCCGACCGCCGTGATCGATGATGGCGTGGTGATCGGTCGCGGGACCCGGATCTGGCATTTCACGCATGTGCTCGACCGGTCGCGGATCGGGGAGAACTGCTCGATCGGTCAGAACGTCATGATCGGCCCCGATGTCACGGTCGGGAACGGCTGCAAGATTCAGAACAATGTGTCGCTGTACAAGGGCGTCACGCTCGAGGACGACGTGTTCTGCGGTCCGAGCATGGTCTTCACCAATGTGCGCACCCCCCGCGCGCATGTCGAGCGCAAGGACGAGTTCGCGCCGACGCTCATCCGCCGCGGCGCAACGATCGGCGCCAACGCGACGATCGTCTGCGGCACCACCATCGGGGAATATGCGATGATCGGTGCCGGCGCAGTCGTCACCCGCGACGTGCCGCCCTACGCACTGGTGGTCGGCAACCCGGCCCGGCGCATCGGCTGGGTGAGCGCGAGCGGGGAGCGCCTCGGGGCGGATCTCGTCTGCCCGCGAACGGGCGAGCGTTACCGCGAGGCCGAGCACGGCATCGAGCCCGTTCCTGCATAGCGGTCCGTTCACGACGTCGCGTCCGCGTCCGAAGAAGGTAATTCCGATGACGATCCCATTCGTTGACCTGAAGCAGCAATATGCGCGGCTCAAGCCGCTGATCGACGCCAATATCCAGAAGGTCCTGGATCACGGAGGATATATTCTCGGGCCGGAGGTCGCGGCGCTGGAAGCCGAGCTCGCCGACTTCGCCGGGGTGCGTCACTGCATCGGCGTGTCGAGCGGGACCGATGCTCTGGTCATCGCCCTGATGGCGAAGGGTATCGGCCGCGGCGATGCGGTGTTCGTGCCGGCCTTCACCTACACGGCAACCGCAGAGGCGATCCTCTGCCTCGGCGCCGCCCCCGTTTTCGTCGATGTCGATCCGGTCAGCTTCAATATCGACACGGCCGACCTGGAGCGGCGCATCGCCGCAGTCCGGAAGGCCGGGACGGTGCGGCCGCGCGCCGTCATCCCGGTCGACTTGTTCGGTCTTCCGGCGGACTATGATGCCCTCACCGAAATCGCCCGCGCGCACGACCTGTTCGTGCTGGCGGATGCCGCCCAGAGCTTCGGGGCGCAGCTCGACGGGCGCCGCGTCGGCAGCCTCGCGCCGGTGACCGCGACCAGCTTCTTCCCGGCGAAGCCGCTGGGGTGTTACGGCGATGGGGGCGCGGTCTTCACCGACGATCCGGAACTGGCGGCGGCGATGCGCTCGATCCGCGCCCATGGCCAGGGTACGGCCAAGTACGACATCGTGCGTCTCGGCATGAACGGCAGGTTGGATACCATCCAGGCGGCTGTTCTTCTCGCCAAGCTGACCGTCTTCGAGGATGAGCTCGAGAAGCGGAATGCGGTGGCGCTCCGCTACACCGCGCGTCTAGGTGACACCGTGACGACCCCCACGGTTCCGCAGCATGCCGTCAGCGCTTGGGCGCAGTATACGATTAAGGTCCGCGACCGTGAGGCCGTGCAAGCCGCCCTCAAGGCCGCCGGCATCCCGACCGCGGTCTATTATCCTCGCCCCATGCACCTGCAGACCGCCTATGCCGACTACGGCGAGGGGGAAGGCTCGATGCCGGTCAGTGAGGCGCTGTGCGGGCAGGTCCTGAGCCTGCCGATGCACCCGTATCTCGGTATGGAACAGGTCGACCGGATCTGCGACACGCTGATCCGCGCAATTCCGAAGGCTGCCTGAGGCGCGAAGTCATGTCAGTCATGAAGGTACCGGCTCCCGGGGCTGCGCCCGCCGACCGGCTGCGCGATCGCCTGCAGTCGCGGCGGGCCGTCGTCGGCATCATCGGCATGGGCTATGTCGGACTGCCTCTCGCTCATGCCGTTCATACGGCCGGCTACCGGGTGATCGGCTACGACATCGACCCTGTCCGCGTCGATACGCTCAACGCCGGGCGTTCGCAGATCAAGAGCGTCGCGAGCGAGATCGTCGCGGACATGGTTGCGTCGGGACGGTTCGCGGCGACCGCCGATTCTGCCCTGCTGCAGCAGGCCGACGTGATCGTGATCTGCGTGCCGACTCCGCTCGACCGCCACCGCGAGCCGGATCTCTCCTTCATCGTGAACACGGCGGAGACCATCGCGCCAAACCTGCAACCCGGGCAGCTCGTGGCGCTGGAGTCGACGACCTACCCCGGGACGACCGCCGAGGTGGTGAAGCCGATCCTCGAGCGGACCGGGCTCGTGTCGGAACAGGATTTCTTCCTGGCCTACTCCCCGGAGCGCGAGGATCCCGGTAACGCACGGTTCAAGACGGCCGACATCCCGAAGGTCGTCGGCGGAGATGGTCCTCTCGCGAGCGAGCTCGCCTGCCTCTTCTACGAGAGCGTCGTCAGCGCAGTGGTGGCGGTCTCCTCGACCCAGACCGCGGAGGCCGTGAAGCTGACGGAGAACATCTTCCGGGCGGTGAACATCGCGCTCGCCAACGAGCTCAAGTTCATCTACAGCCGGATGGGCATCAACGTCTGGGAGGTGATCGACGCGGCGAAGACCAAGCCGTTCGGCTTCATGCCCTTCTATCCGGGACCGGGCCTCGGCGGCCACTGCATCCCGATCGACCCGTTCTATCTCACCTGGAAGGCACGCGAGTTCGACATTACGACCCGGTTCATCGAGCTTGCCGGCGAGATCAACCGGATGGCGCCCTTCAAGGTGATCGAGAGCCTGATCGAGGCCCTCAGCCATCGCAAGCGGATGGCCCTGAACGGGGCCCGGATCCTGGTTCTGGGGATTGCGTACAAGAAGAATGTCGATGATCTGCGGGAGAGTCCGGCACTGACCATCATGGAGCTGCTGGAGCGTCACGGCGCCGTCTTCGACTACTACGATCCCCATGTCGCGGCGATTCCAACCACGCGCGAGCATGCCGGTCTCGCCGGCCGCCGCAGCCTGCCCTGGGATCCGGCGGCTTTCGCGCGCTACGACGCCGTGCTCATCTGCACCGACCATGACGAGGTCGACTATGCGGCGCTCGTCGAACATTGCGACCTGATTGTCGATACGCGGAATGCGACTGCGGCCGTTAGTGTTGGCCGCGAGAGGATCGTGCGCGCGTGAACGGCGTGG
>CAZVAR010000199.1:0-5247 GCA_964625225.1 uncultured Alphaproteobacteria bacterium
ACGGTGGTGATGCGGAACTCGTCGTGCAGCCGCCGGATCTCGAAGCGCATCTCCTCGCGCAGATTGGCGTCGAGGTTCGAGAGCGGCTCGTCCAGCAGCAGCACCGACGGTTTCACCACGATCGCCCTGGCGAGCGCCACCCGCTGCTGTTGTCCGCCGGAAAGCTCGGCCGGGTAACGGTCGCCGAGATGGCTCATCTTGACCACCTCCAGGATCTCGCCGACCTGCCTTCGCACCTCCGCCGCCGGCAGCTTCCGCAGCTTGAGGCCGAAGCCGACATTCTCGGCCACGGTCATGTTCGGCCAGATCGCGTAGGACTGAAAGATCATCGACATCTGCCGCCGCTCCGGCGGCATGACCGCCTGCGGCGAGGACAGCACCTGCCCGTCCATCTCAATGGTGCCGGCCGTCGGCGGCATGAAGCCGGCGATCATCCGCAGTGTCGTCGTCTTGCCGCAGCCGGACGGGCCGAGCAGTGAGACGAACTCTCCTTCCCGCAACTCCAGATCGACATTGTCGACGGCGGTGAAGTCGCCGAACTTGCGCGTGAGGCCGCGCAATTGCAGCTTCGGCATCAGCTGTTCCTCCGCAGCATGAAGTCGCGCCCGACGAGCTTGAAGCCGATCGCCAGGAACACGAGGGTGATCACGAGAAGGATGCCGCCCATGGCGGAGAGCACCTCGAAATTTCCCTCCTCGCTGTAGTCGTAGAGCAGGACCGAGATCGTGCGCGTCTCCGGCCCGACCAGGAAGATCGCCGCCGAAAGCTCGCGGGTCGCCAGAATGAACACGATCAGCCAGCCGCCGAGCAGGGTCTTCTTCAGAAGCGGCGCCACCACCGTCTTGATCGCCGCCAACCGTCCGCCGCCGAGGATGCGCACGGCCTCCTCCATCTCCGGGTGGATCGCTCTTATTCCCGCGGCGCTGCTGGCGAAGGCGATTGGCAGGAAGCGCGTGGTGAAGGCGAGGATCATCAGTGTCGCGGTGCCGTAAAGCGACAGGGGCGGCGAGGCATAGGCGGCGTAGAAGCCGATCGCCATGACGATGCCTGGAATGACGAAGGGTGCCATGCACAGGAACGCCAGCGCGCCGCCGAGCGGCACCAGCTTGCGGTTCACGATGTAGGCGATCGCGAGGGCAAGCCCGATCGCGAAGCAGGCCGAAGCGCCGGCATAGACGAACGTGTTGACGATCGCCTTCTGCGCCGAGCTGTTCTCGACCAGGAGATAATAGTAGTTCCGAAGGGTGAAATTATCGAGCGCCAGACCCCGGCCCCAGGCCTTCGCGAAGGAGGCCTGGATCAGCACGAAGGCGGGCAGCACGACCGCAAGGCCGGCGACCAGTGCGCACCAGCCGAACAGCACCCAGCGCCATCGGCCCAGTTTCACCGGGCGTCGCTCGCCGCCCTTCCCGGTTTGCGAGACATAGCCCTTGCGGGCCAGCAGGCTCCGCTGCATCAGCATCAGCGCCATGGTGATCAGCAGCAGCGGCATGGAATAGGCGGCGGCGACCTCCATCCGCACCGGCGCCTCGAAGAACTGCCAGAGCTGCGTCGTGACCACGTTGAACCGGCCGGGAATGGCGAGGATGGCCGGTGCCCCGAACAGTGCGATCGTTTCCAGGAACACCAGGATCAGACCGGCCAGGAGGGACGGCCAGACCAGCGGCAGTGTCACCTTGAACGTCGTCCTTAACGTGCCGGCGCCGAGAATGTTGGCGGCGTCCTCCATCTCCGAGGAGACCAGGTCGAGCGCCGTCTTCACGAACAGGAAGATGAACGGAAACGAGTTCAGCGCGATGACCAGCGCCAGGCCCCAGAACGTGTAGATATTGACCAGGCCCTCTTCGGCCCCGGTCATATCCATCCACATCCGGTTCAGCCAGCCGCCCCTCGGTCCGGCGAGCAGAATCCAGCCGATCGCGCCGAGATAGGGCGGGATGATGAACGCCCCCAGCACCGCGCCCCAGGTGATCGACTTGCCCGGCATGTCGGTGCGCGACACCGCCCAGGCCATCGGGACCGCGAACAAAGCCGACAGGCCGGCAGTGGCGCAGCCGAGCCAGAGCGTGCGCACGAGCGCGTCGACATAGCGCTCGCGGCCATAGGCCGCCGCATAGTTGGCGAGCGTGAAGGCGCCGGTGCCGCGTGTCTCGAAGCTCGCGATCAGCAGCCGCAGGATCGGGCTGACGACCAGGAACACCAGGATCGCGATCAGGACGAGCCACAGAATGCTGGACGGCTCGATGTAGCGCAGCCGGCGGAGAAACGTGGAGGCGCGGGCGGAGCGATCGCCGGCGCTGTGGGTTGCGGTGGCGATGGTCATGCTTGAACTGCTCCCGTCGTAGAACGGCGGGCGTCGGCGCCACCGCGGCGCCGACGCAAGGGCAACAGGTCTAGATTCCGAACGTGTCGCGCCAGAGCTCCTTCACTTCGGGAATGCCGGTCTCGATTTCCTCGTCGGTCGGACGGATCAGTTTGATCTGATCCAGGGGCCGGGCGCCCGGGGGCGGTGGCACCTCGGGTCGCAGCGATTCGCTGAAAAATTTGGTCGAGACGCGGTAGTAGTGCGGGCCGGTCACGAACTCCATGAACAGCTTGGCCGCATTCGGGTGCGGCGCGTTCTTCAGGATCATGGTGGGCGACGGCACCATCAGCGTGCCGTCGGTCGGGTAGATCAGCGCGATCGGATTGCCGCGCGAGGCGCTGATCAGCGAGGTCGCGGACGGGCTGACGCCGACATCCCGCTCGCCGGCGTTCAGCATCGTTACCGTATCCTGGATCGACCGGCCGATCTGCGGCTCGTTCTTCTCCAGCGCCTCGAAATAGTCCCAGCCGTAGAGCTTCCGCAGCATGACGGTCCAGGTGCCGACATAGCCGGAGAAGCCGGGATGGCCGACGGCGACCCTCCCCTTCCATTTCGGCTCCGTCAGCTCCTTCCAGCTCTTGGGCGCTTCAGCCTCGGTCAACCTGTCCTTGTTGTAGGCGATCAGCACCAGTCCGACATGGTTGATGTGGAACATATTGTCGGGATCGGCATCGCGGAACATCTCCATCATGCCGTCGGCATTCTCGGGCCGATACGCCATCAGCTTGCCCTCGCTCTTCAGATAGAGGGCATGGCCGTAGTCGGTCGTACTGAGCACATCGGCTTGCGCAACGCCGGCCCGCATGTCCTGCGACAGACGCTGGAACGCGACCTGCGCCGTGCTGCGCACGACGTTCACCTTGACCCCGGGATAGCGCTCGGTGAAGGCGGCGCCGACCGCCTCCGCCGCCTCGGCGCCGAGTTGAGCCCCGTACCAGGTAATCTCCCCTTCCTTCTTGGCCGCCTCGTAAAGCGCTTTCTCGTGGTCCGTCATGTCCTGGGCGGCTGCCGGAAGAGCGGCGGCCAACCCGAAAACTGCGCCGGCAAGGCGGGTGATCAGCGCATGCATCCTGCGTTCCTCTGCCTCTGCTTCCTTCGTGGATGCGCCGTGTCGGACGCGTGATCGAAACGGCGGTCAGACCCCGAACGTGTCACGCCACAGCTCCTTGACCTCGGGGATGCCCTCCTCGATCTCTTCGAGCGTCGGGCGGATGGTCTTGACCTCGTTGAGCGGCTTGGTGCCGGGTGGACCCTTGACGCTGGCGTGCATGGAGTCGCCCCAGAACTCGACCGCGACTTTGGAGTGCTCGGGGCTGGTCAGGAACTCCATGAACAGCTTGGCCGCGTTGGGATGCGGTGCATTCTTCGGAATCCCCGAGGGCGAAATCATCAGCAGCGTGCCGTCCTCGGGATAGATCAGGCCGAGCGGATTACCGCGCGAGGCGCTGGTCAGCGTGGTGGCGCTTGGCCCGGCCGCGACCAGGGCCTCGCCCGCATTAAGCATGGTCACCGTATCGTTGATCGAGCGGCCGATACGCGGCTTGTTTTTCTCGAGCTTCTCGAAATAGTCCCAGCCGTACATCTTGTTCATCAGCACCACCCAGGTGCCGACATAACCGGAGAAGCCGGGATGGCCGACCGCGACCTGCTCCTTCCATTTCGGGTCTAGCAGATCCGTCCACTTCTTCGGTGCATCCTCCGGCTTCACCTTGTCCTTGTTGTAGGTGATCAGGACGAGACCGACCGACGTGGTGTGGTAATAGTCGTCCTCATCCAGGTTTCTGAAGGCCTCGATGACCGTGTCCACGTTCTTCGGCCGGTATTGCATCAGCGCCTGCTCGTCCTTGAGCACAGTGTAGTGCCCGACGTCGGTGGAGCTGAACACGTCGCACTGGGCAACCCCCGCGCGCATGTCCTGCGACAATCGCTGATACGCCACCTGGGCGGTGCTGCGGACGACATTGACCTTGACGTCCGGGAATTTCACATTGAACTCTCGTGCCGCCGCCTCGGCATGCTCGGCGCTGTAGTGGGCGACGTACCAGGTGAGCTCGCCCTCCTTCTTGGCCGCTTCGTAGAGCTCCTTCTCGTAGTCGGTCAGTTGGGCGGTCTGGGCCGCTGCGGGCGCCGCGAGTAGCGGCAGGGCCGCCAGTCCCGTCAGCAAGCCGGTCAGGATCGTTCGCCTGCGCATCATTTCCTCCTGCGGTCGTCATTGTCATTGTTGCCGCAAGCCTAGCAGCGTGCGGCGACTTCTGGAAAGACCGGAGCGCATCGGTTAGGCTCCGCGCCTCCCGCACGATGCCACAGGATGGAAAGGGTCCATGCAGCTTGAAACCGACAAGATGATTGCCCGCAAGGAGGGCGGCATCGGCTGGATGATCTTCAATGCGCCGGAGCGTCGGAACGCCGTCTCGTACGAGATGTGGCAGGCGATTCCGAAGATCCTGAACGCGTTCGCCGAGGACGACGATGTGCGGGTCGTCGTCATGCGCGGCGAGGGCGGTAAGGCCTTCGTCTCCGGTGCGGATATTTCGCAGTTCGGCGAGAAGCGGGCTACCGCCGAAGCGGTAGCCACTTACAACCTGGTGACCGCCGCGGCGCACGAGGCGATGACCGGTCTGGAAAAGCCGCTGATCGCGATGATCCAGGGCTTCTGCATCGGCGGCGGCGTCGCGGTCGCGCTCGACGCCGATATCCGTATCGCCTCCGAGGATGCCCAGTTCGGCATTCCCGCGGCGAGGCTCGGGCTGGGCTACGGCTTTGACGGGATCAAGGCGCTGATGGACCTGGTCGGCCCGTCCTACGCGAAGGAGATCTTCTTCACGGCGAAGCGCTTCACCGCGGCCGAGGCGCAGATGATGGGCCTCGTCAACCGCGTCGTG
>CAZVAR010000200.1:0-5221 GCA_964625225.1 uncultured Alphaproteobacteria bacterium
CCAGATACCCCACGTCCCAGCCATGCGCAAAATGTGTCTGAACTCCAAGACGCATATGTCCCCCCGTCACTCAAGCATTCGTGGCTTTGGGATAAGATTTTTATTGACGGTTATGTTTCATTAAGAATAAACTCTCTGTTACTTCAAGCACATACATCTTTATCATAATTATGTCTTCTTACGATATTTATACGCGTTTTCGAAGATATGAGCAGAACGAACCGACTACGTTTCTCTGGGTCCATAGGATCGCTGATGACGATTCGCTGCAGGTTCTGACCTGCTTCGACACCGCGCCACCTGAGGCCGTGTCGAGGGAGCGGGTGCCGCTCATGAATGGCCGAGTACAACGAGGGGCGGCCGCATCGGTGGGCGCTGGCGTTGCGGCAAGACCCCAGTGCAGACCTTCCTTGACGCCTTCCCCATTGCGAAGCTGAAGATCATGGCTGCATGGCGATCTCGGCCAGCTTGTCGTCCGACGCCGTCCTCCCTCGGACGCGGCATCGCTGAAGCGCTGCGTCTGAACGATCAGCGGATCGCGGTGGTGCGCGACGTCTTCAACCCGGACATGCCGGAGCCCGCGTTCCAACGCCCGATCAATCCGACCGGCCCTTATGCCGGCGCCTGATGTGCAAGCCCGCTATGCCGCCTCTCTGTGGAAAGGAACGATCAGTGCAGCGGGCGGTAGCGAAGCGGCGCATCGTAAAACTCGCCGTAGCCCTGTACGCCTCGGCGAACGTGACCTCGCCGACCGCAGTCCTGCGTCACACCGGCAGTGCTTCCGTCAGACGCATGGAAGCAGGCGGGTACCGGCGCCGAGAGGATTGCGAGCTTCCCATCGCGCGGAAGGGCTGATCCCCACCCCGCCCGGCGCAATTCTTTGTCGAGGTTGCCATCGGTCAGCTCGCCCCATTGCCCTTTGGTTTTCCCTCTGAGCTGCTTCCACTCTCCCTTGATCTGATCCCAGCTCGTCCCTTTTCCCCTCACTTTCGCTGCGGGTTGCATTGGCGGATTTAAACGGAACGATGGGAGGCAGGTCATGTTCCGAAAAGCGAGAGCGACGGGCGGGGCGCCTTGCTCCGCCAGATCGCCATTGCAACCGGTGCGCTGGCGGCCGTGCCGACCGCCCTGCCGCTCATTCCGGACAATGACTCTTGGATCAGGATCTGGGATTTCCCCCGCATCTGGATCGCCGTCATTCTGCTGACGGTCCTGATTGCAGGTGCCGCTGTGGACTCCTGCTGTGGAGGCCTCCACAAGGCGGCGCGGGCCCGTCGGGAGTAGTAGATCTGCCGGGCCGTTGGCGCGCGCTGGACACTTCCGCCAAGGCCCAAGTCTTTGCAATGGCTAGAGAATTTTGGCTGGGGGACCTGGATTCGAACCAGGGCTGCTCGGTCCAGAGCCGAGAGTTCTACCGCTAAACTATCCCCCAGCAGGGACGCGGGCGGCACGCTTCTAGCACAGCATCTGGGAAGTTTGCACCCTGTTTTGAAGACCGGAACGACCCTATGTTCGACCGCTGGCAAGCGTGGGACGGTGCGTGTAAGATCCCGGAAAAAGACCGCGACCGACCGACAGGGACGGCGGATGGCGGAGAAGTTTGGGAGCACCGAAGTGGTAAGCTTCAGCCGGCGACGGAACGGGTCCCGGCCGTGGGTTTGCCGTCCGTCGCAATCGGGGCGCGCGAGCGACGGACGACCGGTCTACGGCGCCCTCGACCTCGGAACCAACAACTGCCGACTGCTGGTCGCCCGGCCGAACGGGGGCCTGACGTTCGAGGTGATCGACTCGTTCTCCCGGATTGTGCGGCTCGGCGAGGGCCTGCATGCGACCGGCCGGCTTTCGGAGGCGGCGATCGAACGCACCATCGCCGCGTTGCAGATCTGTGCGGCGAAGGTCCGCCGGCGCGGCGTAACCCGCCTGCGCAGCGTCGCCACGGAGGCTTGCCGCCTGGCCCAGAACTGCGAGGCGTTCGTCGACCGGGTCGAGAGCGAAACCGGCGTACGGCTCGAGATCATCAACACCAGCGAGGAGGCGCGGCTCGCCGCGTCCGGCTGCGCCCCCCTGCTGCGCCGCGACCAGGACCGCGCGATCGTCTTCGACATCGGCGGCGGATCCAGCGAGGTGATGTGGCTCGCCGTCCCGCGCGAAGGACCGCCCGAGCTGCTGGCCTCGGTCTCGGTGCCGTGGGGCGTGGTCAAGATGGCCGAGCACTACGGCGGCGACACCATCACCCCGGAGATCTACGAGGCGATGGTCGAGGCGGTGCAGCGACACCTGCTCGCCTTCGAGGCGGTGCACCGCATCCGGCGCGAGATCGAACGCCGCCGCGTGCAGATGGTCGGCTCGTCCGGGACGGTGACGACGCTGGCCGGCATCCATCTCGCCCTGCCCCGCTATCAGCGCAGGATCGTGGACGGGCAGTTCCTCTCCTTCGAGCAGGTCTCGGCGGTAACCCGGCGCCTCTGCGGCATGGACTATCACGCCCGCGCCACGCATCCCTGCGTCGGGCCGGACCGCGCCGACCTCGTCGTGGCCGGCTGCGCGATTCTCGCCGCGATCTGCGCGCTGTGGCCGGTCGGCGTGCTGCGGGTGGCAGACCGCGGGGTGCGCGAGGGCATCCTGTTCACGCTGATGACCGCCGATCGCGTCTTCCGACGCCCGGCCGGCCCGTGAGCCGCGGCCCACGGTCAGGCTCGCGGCGGCCCTCGGTCCGCGTCCGCTCCGCCCGCAGCCGCAGCGCCTCCTCGACCCGGTGGCTGCAGCGGCAGCTCAACGACCCCTATGTCGCCGAGGCGAAGCGGCACGGCTACCGCTCGCGCGCCGCCTTCAAGCTGATCGAGCTGGACGACCGCTTCCGGCTGCTCGGCCGCGGCAAGCGCGTCCTCGATCTCGGCGCGGCGCCGGGCGGCTGGACCCAGGTCGCGGCGGCACGGGTCGGGTCCGGCGGCACCGTTGTCGCGGCCGACCTGCTGCCGATGGACCCGGTCGCCGGCGCCACGGTGCTGCAGCTCGACGTGACCGCCGAAGACGCACCGGCGCGGCTGCGCGAGGCGCTCGGCGGACCGGCCGATCTGGTGCTGAGCGACATGGCTCCGGCCACGATCGGCCACACGCGGACCGACCAGGTCCGGATCGCGGCGCTGGCCGAGATCGCCTACGATACGGCGAAGCGGCTGCTCGCCCCCGGCGGCGCCTTCGTCACCAAACTGTTCCAGGGCGGCGCCCATGCCGAGCTGCTGACTGCGCTGAAGCGCGACTTTGCCCAGGTCCGCCACGCCAAGCCCCCGGCCAGCCGCAAGGAGTCGACCGAAATCTACCTGGTCGCGACCGGATTCCGCGGCGAGGCGCGGTAGGCCGGCGGCGCTCCCCCGCCCTGCGGGGGAGCCGGCCGCCGGACGGCGCGCTCAGATCGTCTTGGCCAGGGCCACCGCGGTGTCGCACCTGCGGTTGGAGAAGCCCCACGCATTGTCGTAACAGGCGAGCACGCGGAACAGCTTGTTCTCGACCGCCTGGGTCTGGGTCAGGTCGAAGGTCGAGCTGTGCGGATCGTGGTTGAAGTCGGTCGAGACGAGCTCCTTGTCGGTCACGCCGAGGATCCCCCTCAGCCGGTTGCCCGCGGCGGCCTCCGCCATCGCGGCGTTGATCGCCTCGACCGAGGCGTCCTTCCGGGTCGTGAACTTCAGGTCGATCATCGACACGTTCGGCGTCGGCACGCGGATCGCGACGCCGTCGAGCTTGCCCTTGAGCTCGGGCAGCACGAGGCCGACCGCCCGCGCCGCCCCGGTCGAGGTCGGGATCATCGACAGCGCCGCCGCCCGCGCCCGGCGCAGGTCCTTGTGCAGCGCGTCCTGGAGGCGCTGATCCGAGGTGTAGGCGTGCACCGTCGTCATGAAGCCGCGCTCGATGCCGAACGTCTCGTGCAGCACGTGGGCGACCGGCGCAAGGCAGTTGGTGGTGCAGGAGGCGTTGGAGACGACCGTATGCTCCTTCACAAGCTTGTCGTGATTGACCCCGTAAACGACGGTGAGATCGGCACCGGTCGCCGGAGCCGAGACCAGCACCTTCTTGGCACCCGCCTGGAGATGGACCTGCGCCTTGTCCTTGCTGGTGAAGATGCCGGTGCATTCGAGCACCACGTCGACGCCGAGATCGCCCCAGGGCAGCTTGGTCGGATCCTTCTCGGCGAACACCTTGATCGGACCCTGGCCGACGTCGATGCTGTCGCCCTCGACCTTGACCTCGCCGGGAAAGCGGCCGTGCACCGAATCGTAGGCGAACAGGTGCGCGCTGGTCTCGGTCGGGCCGAGATCGTTGATCGCGACGAACTCGAGGTCGTCGCGCTTCGCTTCCGCCGCCGCCCGCAACACGAGCCGGCCGATGCGGCCGAAGCCATTGATCGCAACCCTAACCGCCATGTGTCCCTCCGAAGCGTCGGATGTCGTAGCAGGTAAACGGCAGCGGCGGCCGTTCGGCCCGCCGCGGATGTCACAAATTATCCAGGCGCGCCCGGACCGCCTCAACCACCTTTTCCGCGGTGATCCCGAAATGCCGGTAGAGGTCGGCCGCCGGCCCGGAGTCCCCGAAGCGATGCATGCCGACGATCCCGCCATCGGTGCCGACGAAGCGCTCCCAGCCGATCGGCGAGCCGGCCTCGACCGCGACCCGCACCGTGCCGGCGGCCAGGATCCCCCGGCGATACTCCTCCGGCTGCGCTTCGAACAGACCCCAGCACGGGACCGACACCACCGTGGTCGGCACACCGGCGGCCTGAAGCGTCGCGCGCGCCTCCACCGCAAGCGCGACCTCCGAGCCGCTCGCGAACAGCGTCGCCTTCGCCGCACCGTCGGCCGGCAGCAGGACATAGGCGCCGCGGGCGCAACGGTTCTCGTCGGTGTGCTCGCGCCGCAGCGGCGGCACGTTCTGCCGCGTCAACGCCAGCACCGAGGCGCGATTGTTGTCCGCCAGCGCCAGCGCCCAGCATTCGGCCGTCTCGACGGCATCGGCCGGCCGCAGCACCAGCAGGTTCGGGATCGCCCGCAGCGCAACCAGATGCTCGATCGGCTGATGCGTCGGCCCGTCCTCGCCGAGGCCGATCGAATCGTGCGTCATGACATAGACGACCCGCGCCCCCATCAGCGCCGAGAGGCGGATTGCCGGCCGGCAGTAATCGCTGAAGACGATGAAGGTGCCGCCATAGGGGATCACGCCGCCATGCAGC
>CAZVAR010000201.1:0-5195 GCA_964625225.1 uncultured Alphaproteobacteria bacterium
TACTGCACCGAGAAGACGGGCCGATCCTTGCAGCGGAGCCCTTCGAGCGAGCCGTCGAACAGCGAGACGTGAGTCGGCTCCACGCCGGCCGGCAAAGACTCCGCCAGGACCTTGAAGCCGTGATTCTGGCTGGTGATCTCGACCCGCCCGGTGGCCAGCTCCTTGACCGGATGGTTCGCTCCGCGATGGCCGATCTCCATCTTACGCGTCTCGCCGCCTAGGGCGAGCGCAAGGATCTGGTGCCCGAGACAGATGCCGAAGATCGGCAGGCCGGCGTCCAGCACGCCGCGGATCGCCGGCACCGCGTAGGCGCCGGTCGCGGCCGGGTCGCCCGGCCCGTTGGACAGGAAGACGCCATCCGGGTCGTGCCGCAGGATCTCCTCGGCGGTCGAACCGGCGGGGACCACCGTCACCTTGCAGCCGAGGCTGGCCAGGGCGCGGAGGATATTGCGCTTGGCGCCGTAATCGACCGCGACCACGTGTCGCTTCGGCGTCTCGAGCCGACCATAGCCGGTGCCGAGCGACCAGAGTGTCTGATCCCAGTTATAGGTCTGACGGGTCGTGACCTCGCCGGCGAGGTCCATGCCCTCGATGCCGGGCCAGGCGCGCGCCTCGGCCATGGCCGCCTCGATGTCGATCCGGCCGTCGCCGGCATGGCAGACGACACCGTTGGGCGCGCCGATGTCGCGGATGCGGCGGGTGAGTTGCCGCGTGTCGACTCCGGTGATGCCGGGCAGGTTCTGGAGCTTGAGCCAGCGGTCGAGATGCTGCGTCGCGCGGAAGTTCGACGGCTCGGTGATGTCCATCCGCAGGACGACGGCGCGCGCGGCCGGCGTCGCCGCCTCGACGTCCTCCGGGTTGGCCCCGACATTGCCGATATGCGGAAAGGTGAAGGTGATGATCTGCCCGGCATAGGAGGGATCGGTGATGATCTCCTGATAGCCGGTCATCGCCGTATTGAAGCAGACCTCGCCCACCGCGCGACCCTCGGCGCCCACGCCGCGGCCCCAGAACACGGTGCCGTCGGCAAGAACGAGGGCGGCCGTAGCATCGCGCGGCTTCGGCGGCGGCGCGCCGAGGGCGCCCGCAGTGGCGGTGTCGGGCATAGGAAGCGCCATCCTTCAAAGTTATCGGCGGCGGGCGACGGGCACCGTCTTCTGGCGAAAGCCGGCCATCCGCTTGACGGCGCCGGGCCGAGGCCCATATGACTGCCGGTCTCAGGGGCGGCCTCCGGCAAGCCGCGCGTTAGATAGGGCCCGCTCGTGGTCGGGTCAAGCGCGAGTTCGCCTCTTAGGCTCCTCAGGTCAACGACTTGGCTCATGCCATGTCGCGCGCCCCGGGCCGCTTCGGCCGGCGGCGCCGACAGCGTTAAGGCCGACAGAGTAAGACGGTAGCCCCCATGCTTCGTTCGCAATTGACCGACGCCCTGAAGCAGGCCATGCGCGGCCGCGACGAAACGGCGGTCTCGACGCTGCGCCTCATCCTTGCTGCGCTGAAGGACCGCGACATCGCGGCGCGCGGCAGCGGCAATGCCGACGGGATCGACGATGCGCAGATCCTGGACATGCTCGGCAAGATGGTGAAGCAGCGGCGCGAATCGATCGCGCTCTACGAGCAGGGAGGGCGGCTCGATCTCGCCGAGCGCGAGCAGCGCGAGATCGACATCATCAAGCAGTTCCTGCCGGAACAGCTGGACGAAGGCGAGACCGCCGAGGCGGTCGATGCGACGATCCGGGAGATCGGCGCCGCCAGCATCAAGGATATGGGGCGCTTGATGGCGGAGCTGCGCGCGCGCTATGCGGGGCGCATGGACTTCGCCAAGGCGAGCGCCATGGCCAAGCAGAAACTGAGCTGATCCGGCGGTCATCCCCAGGATTCGTGACGCCGGCCCGACGGATCGGGCGCGACGACTGGCCAAGCGGCCGCGTCGGGCCGATATTTCCAGATGGGCGGCCCCGCACCGGGCCGGGGAGGTCTTCGGGATGAGCTTTCCGCCGCGCTTTCTCGACGAGCTGCGCGAGCGTATCTCCATCGGCGAAGTCGTGGCGCGGCGGGTCAAGCTGCAGCGCCGCGGCCGCGAACAGACCGGCCTCTGCCCGTTCCACAACGAGAAGACACCGTCCTTCACCGTCAGCGACGAGAAGGGCTTCTATCACTGCTTCGGTTGCGGAGCGCACGGCGACGCCATCTCCTTCGTCATGCAGACGGAGGGTCTCGCCTTTCCCGAAGCGGTCGAGAAGCTGGCGGCTGAGGCCGGGCTCGCGGTGCCGCGGCAGAGCCCGGAGGAGGCGGCGCGCGAGCGCCGGTCCGCCGACCTGCATCAGGCGCTCGAGGCTGCGTGCGGCTTCTTCGAGACGCAGCTCCGGATGCGGGAGGGGCGGGCGGCGCTCGATTATCTGCGGTCCCGCGGGCTGGAGCCGGCCACCATCGCCCGGTTCCGGCTCGGTTTCGCGCCGGAGCGGCGCGGCGCACTGGCGGCCGGCCTTGCGCGGGAGGGCGTGACGCCCGAGCGCCTGGTCGAGGCGGGGCTCCTGAAGCGCGCCGAGGGGCGCGACGATGTCTACGAATACTTCCGCGGGCGCGTCGTCTTTCCGATCACCGACCGCAGGGGGCGGGTGATCGGCTTCGGCGGCCGCGCCCTGGGCGACGCCCAGCCGAAATATCTCAACTCCCCCGACACGCCGGTCTTTGCCAAGGGCCGGGTCCTCTACAATCTGGCCCAGGCCCGCGAGGCGGCACGCATCGCCGGCACGGTGATCGTGGTCGAGGGCTATATGGACGTGATCGCGCTGGATCGGGCGGGGCTCGGCCATGCGGTGGCGCCGCTGGGTACCGCATTGACGGAGGAGCAGATGCGCGAGCTCTGGCGGCTGGCGCCCGAGCCGGTGCTCTGCTTCGACGGCGATACGGCCGGGCAGCGGGCGGCAGCCCGCGCGGCGGAACGGGCCCTGCCGCTGCTGGCGCCCGGGCGGTCCCTGCGCTTCGCCGGCCTGCCCCCGGGCGAGGACCCGGACAGCATCGTCCGGACGCGCGGGGCCGATGCCGTGCGGAGCGTCATCGAGGCGAGCCGGCCATTGGCCGATGTCCTGTGGCAGGCCGAAACGGCGCGCACACCGCTCGACACGCCGGAGCGCCGCGCGTCGCTGCATCAGCGGCTGCGCGAGCTCGCGCATCGGATCGGCGACCGCACGGTACGCGACTATTATCTGAACGATTTCCGTACGCGGCTCGCGCAGCTCTTCGGTCATCGCGACGGGCCCTGGCGCGGCCCGGGCCGGAGGCCTGGCCCGGTTCCGGCTGCGGACCCGGGCCGGGCCGCGCGGCTGCGCATCATGCGCAACCCGCGGGAGGCGGAACTCCGCCGCACGCAGCTCCACGTGCTGGGGACGCTGATCGAGCATCCCAGCCTGATTCCGGAGTTCGAGGAGTTTCTCGCCGATCTCGACTTGCCGGCGGGCGAGCTTGACAGGCTTCGCCTCGAAATTTTAAACGTTTCCACGGCGGTAAGGGAGCTTGACGCCGATATCCTCGTGTCCCACTTAACCCGGGCCGGGTTTGCGGCCACTCTCGGTCCGATCCTCAGCCGACGGGTGGACGGTGGCGCGTGGCGGCGGTTTGCGGATGTGGAGCAGGCGAGGATCAGCCTTGAGCACATAGCCACCCGATGGCAGCGCAAGCTCATCGAGCATCATGTCCGTGCCGAGATCGATCAGCTCGACGAGACCGCGACCGACCAGAAGCTGGAGTCCATTGTAGCTGTTGCCGCGCTCGAGCGAAGCCGGATCTCCGGAGGCGATAGCTGACCCGGTGCTCCGTGCGGGGCCGATCCCGGCAGGGGAGCGATGTATCCGATCCGTCGGCGCAGCGGGCCGGCGCGAGTGTGACGGGGGAAGAGTTCAGGTATGGCGACGAAACCTGCCGAGACGGAAGCCGAAACCGAAACGCGCGAAGAGGCGTCCGACGGCCCCCTCATGGATGACAGCGCGGCCGTTAAGCGGCTGGTCGCGAAGGGCAAGGAGCGGGGCTACGTCACTTATGACGAGCTGAATGCGGCGCTTCCGTCCGAGCAAGTGTCCTCGGAGCAGATCGAGGATACGATGGCGATGCTCTCCGAGCTCGGCATCAACGTCATCGACGGGGAGGAGAGCGACGACGCCGGGGCGTCCGACAAGGGCGCCGAGGACGAAGCCCGCGGCGGCAATATCGACGACGAGGACATCGGCCGCACCGACGATCCGGTCCGGATGTATCTGCGCGAGATGGGCAGCGTCGAGCTGCTCTCGCGCGAAGGCGAGATCGCGATCGCGAAGCGCATCGAGGCCGGCCGTGACAAGATGATCGGCGGCATCTGCGCCAGCCCGGTGGCGGTCGAGGCGCTGCTGGCCTGGCGCGACGCCTTGGTCTCCGAGCGCATGCTGTTGCGCGATATCATCGACCTCGACGCCACCTATGGCGGCGACCCCGGGGGCAACGGCGTCGCCGCCAACGGTAATGGCGGGAACGAGGGCCACGAGGAGGAGGCTTCCGGCGAGGAGGAGGACCGCGACGGCGCCGACCCGGACGGCGACGAGGAGGCCGAGGAGGCGAATCCGTCCTTGGCGGCGATGGAGCGCGCCCTTCTTCCGGAAGTCCTGGAGAAGCTGGACGCGATCGCCAGCACCTACCGCAAGCTGCACAAGCTTCAGCTCCTGCGCCTCGCCGAGGCCCAGGGCGAGGCGCAGATGAGCCCGGCCGACACCCGCAAGCACGACAAGCTGCGCGCCACGCTGCACGAGCTGATGCTCGGCATCCGGTTCAACAACAGCCGGATCGAAGAGCTGACGGAACGGCTCTACGCGATGAACAAGGAGATCGTCGCGCTGGAGGGCCGGTTGCTGCGGCTCGCGATGAGCTGCAAGGTCAGCCGCGAAGCGTTCCTCGCCGAGTGGCAGGGCCGGGAACTCGACGCCCGCTGGCTGCGCCGGATCGGGCAGAAGCCCGAGTGGAAGCTCTTCGTCAAGAACCACGCGGACGAGATCAAGGCCCTGCGCGATCGCATCAACGAGATCTGTATGACCGCGGGGCTGCCGCTGTCCGATTTCCGCAAGATCGTCGCCACCGTGCAGGAGGGCGAGCGCGAGGCCAGCAAGGCGAAAAAGGAGATGGTCGAGGCCAATCTTCGCCTGGTCATCTCGATCGCCAAGAAATATACGAAT
>CAZVAR010000202.1:0-5101 GCA_964625225.1 uncultured Alphaproteobacteria bacterium
ATCTCGACTTCGCGAGCCCGGAGTCGGGTCTCGGCAGCAAGATCGGCCTCGACGCGACCGACAAATGGCCGCCTGAGACGAAGCGGGAATGGGGCCGGAAGATCCGCATGGCCGACGAGATCGTGGAGCGGGTCACGCAGCGCTGGAGCGAGTACGGGCTCCCGGGCAGCGGCCGCCCGATCTGGAAGGATCGGTGAGCGCCGCCCTCCGCGACACGCTGCGCGAGGCGCGGTTCTTCGGCGGCCTGATCGGCGCGCTCTGGTTCGCCTGCTATCTCTACGAGCTTGGTTTCCTGGCCCGGTTCGGCGTGCCGCCGATGCTGGCCGAGATCGGATTCTCCTGGCCGCTCGGCGCGGTGCTGCTGGCCGGCCCGGCCGCCGCACTGCCGGCCGCCGCGCTGTTGCGGCTGGCCGGCGGGTGCCGCCCGGAGGCCCTGTTCACGACCGTGACCGCAACGCTCGCGCTCGGGCTCGCGCTCGGTGCGGCGGCGGTCGGCCGGCCGATGCTGGCGCTGCTCACCGGGGTCCCGCCGCGGCCGCCCCTGCATCCGATCAAGCTGACGCTGTTTCTTTGCCTCGTCTTCTATGTCGGACTGCTGTTCACCCGGTTCCGGCAGATGATCGCCTGGCGCGCGTTCGGCGCCGTCGCCCAGTCGAGCCTGCTGATCCTGCTGCTCGCCGCGGTGCCGGTAGGGCTGGGCTGGTTCGGGGGCGGCAAGAAGATGGAGAACCGCCGCTCCTTCCTGTACCTGGTCGACCGGCCGGACTTCGTCCTGGTGCGCCTCTACGACGACAAGGCGGTGTTCGTGCGCTACGACGCACGGGCGGGGGCCTTCGGCCGGGACTGGCTGATCCATCGCTTCGCGGACCCGAACGACGCCTACGTCACGCTGCGGCCGGCCGGCCGCTGAGCGGGAGACGGGCGCCTCACGCGCCGCCGCCGCGAAGCCGGGGGTTCATCTCCCAGGGGCGGACGACGCCCACGACATGTTCGGAAAGGTCGCGCTCGATCGCGTCGATCACGCCCGCGGCGATCTCCTCCTTCGTATTCCAGCGCGAGCGGTCGCCCTCGATCCGGAAGCCGAGCACGATCTCGCGATAGTCGAGTCCCTCCATCGCCCGGTAGCGCGCGCCCTTGCCCTTGCGCGGCGTCGCCGGGTCGGCGGCGGCGCTGCCGATCACGCGGAAGAACCGGCAGCGGCCGGCAGCGCCTTCGGCGGCGCCGGCGTCGGCGCAGGCCGCGACCGTGTCGAGCGCCCGCGGCGCGCCCGGCCGAATCCAGGCGACGACGAGCGACAGCGGGCCGTTCACGGCGATGGCGTGGGTCAGGGCACGGCGGAGCCGGTCGTCGTCGGCATAGTCGAGCGCCGCCGGCTCGATCCGGCCGGGGAGCCCGGCGGCCTCGCCCGCGAGCGCGGCGAGCCGGTCCGGGTCCCGCGCGACCGCGGTGACGGTACAGCCCCGCGCGGCGAGGTGCAGCGCCACGTCCCGGAGCATGCCGGTCGCGCCGACGATCAGCGCATGGGGCGGACGGGTCGGCATCGGGCGGCCGGATCAGTAATATTTCCGGGCCCAGCGCTGCACCGCGGTGTCGAGATCGAGGAGATCCCGCTGGATCGCGGTCGCGAAGGATTCCCAGCCGCTCTCCTCCTCACGCCGGCTCCGCAGCTCGGCGAGGCGCTCCTTGAGTTCGGCCTGGCGGCTGCGCAGCGCCGCAATCTCGCCGGCGGCCTCGACCTTGTCCGGCCGGTCGCCCTTCAGGAGCTTCGCCTCATCCTCGGCGATCCGGGATCCGAGCGCCTGAATCCGGCGCTCCAGTTCTTCGCGAAGGGCTGCTCTCGACATGGCCTCGTCCTCTGCGGGATCTTCCGCGGACTCTGATCCATCAACGATACGGCACCGAGCGCCGTTCCGTCCCGTTGACGATCGCCGCGGCGGGCCAATCTGGATAGGGTTCGGCACGAACGCCGCCCGCGACCACGCCTGGAGCCCCGCATGACCGACGCCGCCCGACCGGATGCCGACCAGCTCGATCTGCTCGCCGACCTGATCGGACGCGCCCGCCGCGCCGGCGCCGACGCAGCCGACGCGCTGCTGGTGGAGAGCCGGTCGCTGAACGTGGCACAGCGGCTGGGCCGGCCGGAGCGGCTGGAGCGCAGCGAGAGCCAGGATCTCGGGCTGCGGGTATTCGTCGGACGGCGACAGGCCGTCGTCTCCAGCACCGACCGGGCGCCGGCGACGCTGGACGCGCTGGTCGAGCGCGCCGTCGCCATGGCCCGGGCGGCACCGGAGGACCCGTTCGCCGGCCTGGCCGAGCCGGACGAGGTGGCGACGACGGTGCCCGACCTCGACCTGTGCGACTGGGAGGAGCCGGCCGCGGAAACCGTGGTCGCGCGCGCCCGCGCCGCCGAGGCGGCGGCGCTGGCGGTGCCGGGCGTCACCAACTCCGAAGGGGCGGAGGCCGGCTGGGGGCTGACCCGGGTGCTGCTGGCGGCCAGCAACGGCTTCGCCGGCGGCTATGCGCGCTCGGGCCACTCGGTCAGCGCCGCCGCGGTCGCCGGCTCCGGCACCGCAATGGAGCGCGACTACGACTACAGCAGCGCCGTCCACGGAGCCGACCTGGAGCCGGCCGAAGCGGTGGGCCGCAGCGCCGGCGAGCGGGCGGTGCGACGGCTCGACGCGCGCAAGGTGGCGACCGCCCGCGTCCCGGTCGTCTTCGAGCAGCGCCTGGCCGGCGGCCTGTTGCGGCACCTCGCCGGCGCCATCAACGGCGCAGCGATCGCGCGCGGGACGAGCTTCCTCAAGGACCGGATGGGGCAGCAGATCTTCCCGGCCGGCATCCGCATTGTGGACGACCCCCTGCGCCGCCGCGGCCTCGCCTCCAAGCCGTTCGACGGCGAGGGCCTGCCGACCCGGCGGCTGGAGCTGGTGAGCGACGGGGTGCTGCGGAGCTGGGTGCTGGATCTGCACAGCGCCCGGCAGCTCGGGCTCGCCAGCACCGGCAGCGCCGCGCGCGGCACGGCATCACCCCCCTCCCCGGCCACCACCAACCTCTATCTGGAACCCGGCGAGCTGACGCCCGAGGCGATGATCCGCGAGGTCGGGCGCGGGTTCCTGGTGACGGAGCTGATCGGCATGGGGGTGAACCTGCTAACCGGCGACTACAGCCGGGGCGCCGCCGGCTTCTGGATCGAGAACGGTGAGATCGCGTATCCGGTCAGCGAGGTCACGATCGCGGGCAATCTGAACGACATGTTCCGCAGCCTGGCCGCGGCCCCCGACCTGATCTTCCGCGCCGCTGTCAACGCGCCGACGCTGCGCATCGACGGGATGACAGTTGCGGGGCGGTAGGGCGGTGATCTGCGGTGGGCGATAGAAGCCGCCCCGGTGAACGGACATCGCCGGCTCCGCTCGCCTCCCGTTCACAGCCGGTCCGAGGCATCCGCAGCGGCGGCCGGCCCGCCGGCAGGCGAGTTCGTTGGTGCACCGAGGGGCGCGTGATATAAGCGCCGGGATGGCGGCCCGGCTCGAAATCTCAGGATACGATCAGGACGGCAGGGGCGCCGCCGGCGGCGACAACCGCTCCGCCCGGCTGGTCCGCCGTCTGCTGCACGGCTATGTCCGGCGCTATGTCGGCCGGATCTCGGTCGCGCTCGCCGCCATGGCCGTCGCCGGCGCGGCGACCGCCGGGCACGCCTGGCTGATGCAGCCGGTGCTGGACAAGGTCTTCGTCGAACGCAACGAGACGATGCTGGTGCTGGTGCCGCTGGCGATCGTCCTGCTGTCGGCGGTCCGGGCCGGCGCGGCCTATCTGCAGGACGTCAAGATGACCTATGTCGGCCAGCGCATCATCGCCGACCTGCAGAAGACGATGTTCGCCCACCTGATGCGGGCCGACCTTGCCTTCTTCCACGCCAACCCGACCGGCGCCCTGATCGCCCGCTTCACGACCGACGTCCACCTGCTGCGGATGGCGCTGTCGAAAGGGCTGACAGGACTGGTCCGCGACGGCCTGTCGCTGGTCTGCCTGCTCGGCGTGATGTTCTACCAGGACTGGCGGCTCGCCTCGCTGAGCTTCATCGTCTTCCCGATCGCGGTGCTGCCGATCCTGCGGTTCGGCCGCCGCATGCGCCGCGTCTCCATCAGCACCCAGGAGCAGATGGGCGGGCTGGCGACCATCCTCGACCAGATCTTCCAGGGTGCCCGGCACGTGAAGGCCTACGGCATGGAGGCGCACGAGACCTCCCGCGCCGAGCGCTTCATCGACACGGTCGGCCGCCTGATCTACCGGGCCGCGAAGGTCCGCACGGCGACCCGGCCGGTGCTGGAAATCCTGGCCGGAATCGCCGTCGCGCTGGTGATCTTTTACGGCGGCAGCCGGGTGCTGGCCGGCGAGACGACGCCCGGCACCTTCTTCTCCTTCATCGCGGCGCTGCTGCTCGCCTATCAGCCGGTCAAGAGTCTCGCCGACCTCAACAGCCATCTCCAGGAAGGACTGGGCGCGGCACAGCGGATCTTCGCGCTGCTCGACGTCGAGCCGGAGATCCGGGACCGGCCGGGGGCCGCCGATCTGGTGCTGCGCGGCGGCACGATCCGCTTCGAGGACGTACATTTCGCCTATGAGGGGGAGCTCCCGGCGCTGCGCGGGGTCTCGCTGACCGTGCCGGCGGGACGGACCGTCGCGCTGGTCGGCCCGTCGGGCGCCGGCAAGTCGACCATCCTGAACCTGATCCCTCGCTTCTACGACGTCGATTCGGGGCGGATCACGGTGGACGGGGTCGACGTGCGGGACGTGACCCTCGCCTCGCTGCGGGCCGGGATCGCCCTGGTGAGTCAGGAGATCAGCCTTTTCGACGACACCGTGCGGGCCAACATCGCCTACGGCCGGCCCGGCGCGACCGAGGCGGAAATCGTGGCGGCAGCCAGGGCGGCCGCCGCGCACGATTTCATCATGGACCTGCCGCAGGGCTACGACACCCGGGTCGGCGGACACGGCGTGCGCCTGTCGGGCGGCGAGCGGCAGCGCATCGCCCTCGCCCGGGCGCTGCGGAAGACCGCGCCGATCCTGCGGCTGGACGAGGCGACCGCGGCGCTCGAGTCCG
>CAZVAR010000203.1:0-5095 GCA_964625225.1 uncultured Alphaproteobacteria bacterium
TGGTCCCGCATCTCGTCTCCCTGACGAAAGGCGGCGCGGACTATTCGTTCGAGTGCATCGGCAACGTCACGACGATGCGGCAGGCGCTGGAGTGCTGTCACAAGGGCTGGGGCGTGTCCGTCATCATCGGCGTCGCCGCGGCGGGCCAGGAGATCTCGACCCGGCCGTTCCAGCTCGTCACCGGCCGCGTGTGGAAGGGCTCGGCCTTCGGCGGCGCGCGTGGCCGCACCGACGTGCCCAAGATCGTCGACTGGTACATGGAAGGGAAGATCAACATCGACGACCTGATCACCCACACGATGCCGCTTGAGGACATCAATCGCGGCTTCGACCTGATGCATCGAGGCGAGTCGATCCGCAGCATCGTGCTGTACTGACGCGGCGGCGCAGCACGCCTCGCGGCGCCGGGGCGTACCCTCCCGCCGATCGTTGCTTGCGACCGTGATATGATGGTCGAACGAGTGCGATCCCGGCCCGTGGCGGGCGTGCCCGACCCGGCCGGGCGGCGAGCTGAGCGAGGACCGATGAAGGGCATGCGCACGATCCTCGTCGTCGACGACGACGAGAGTCTCCGCCGGTCGCTGGCGGAGCAGCTTCGGCTGTTCGAGGAGTTCGAGACCGTGGAGACGGAGAACGCGGCGCAGGCGCTGGCCGCGGTCCGCAGTCACCGGATCGACGCGATGCTGCTCGATGTCGGCCTGCCGGACATGGACGGCCGGGAGTTGTGCCGGCTCCTGCGCCGGAACGGCATCACCGTGCCGATCATCATGCTGACCGCCGCGGAGGGCGAGGCCGACACGATCCTCGGCCTGGAGGCCGGCGCCAACGACTACGTCACCAAGCCCTTCCGGCTGGGCGTGCTCCTGGCGCGCCTGCGCGCCCATCTGCGCCAGCACGAGCAGAGCGACAATGCCGTCTTCACGATCGGCCCCTACAGCTTCCGCCCGAGCTCGAAGCTACTGGTCGATACGGCACGGAACAACAAGATCCGCCTGACCGACAAGGAGGCGGCGATCCTCAAATATCTCTACCGGGCCGGCAACCGGGTGATCGGTCGCGAGACGCTGCTGCACGAGGTCTGGGGCTACAATCCCGGCGTCAACACGCACACGCTGGAGACCCACGTCTACCGCCTGCGGCAGAAGATCGAGCGCGACCCCGGACACGCGGAGATCCTGGTCACGGAAGCCGGCGGCTATCGACTGGTTCCCTGAAGCCGCGTCTGCACCACGAGCAGCGCCGCCATGCCGGCCGCGCCGAGGCTGACCACGGCGAAGATCGGTGCCGTTGCGCTCCACGAGCCGAGCTGCTTGAAGGCCGCGGCCATCAACACGGGACCGATCAGCACGCCGAGCGAGCGGCCGAGATGGAGCAGGCCGAAGGCGCCGGCACCGGCCCGCGCCGTACCGAGGATCGTCGCCGGGGCCGCGAACAGGCAGGTCGGCGTGATGCCGGCGATGAGGCCGTAGATGATCAGAACGGTGAGGCTACCGGCATTGGCCGCCGCCTGCGGCAGGTGCCACCAGAAGACGCTCTGCCCGGCCAGGACGGTGACCATCAGCGCCGGCAGCGAGGCACCGGCGCGCAGGATCGCGCCACCGATCAGATTGCCGAACAGCAGGAGCAGCACCGGCAGCGTATAGACGGTGACGGCCCGCGCCGGGTCGAATCCGAATTCGGCGACCAGGAACTCGGGCGTCCAGGTCAGGAACGCGAACATCTGCGTCGACCAGAGAGTGAAGGTCCCGGCGACCAGCCAGAGGCTGAGCCGCTCCGCCGCGCCCGGTTCGGCCGCCGGCCCGGCAGCGGGGCCGGCGGGCGCGCCGAGCCGGAAGGACAGACGACCGCCGCGCTCGAGGCGCCAGGCCCAGGCGGCGGTCAGCACTGTCAACGCGAGCGCGATCCACCAGAGCGGCGCCCAGGCGCCGCGGGCGAGGATCGGCGGCGCCAGCAGGTTCGCAAGGAGCTGGCCGCCGGGAATCCAGGCCGCCACCAGCGCGGCCGCGATCGGCAGATGCCGCGGGCTGATGCTGAGATTGGCGAACACCGAGCAGAGGATGGCCAGAATGATGAAGCCCACCCCCTCGAGGCCGCGCCCGAACAGCACCAGCGCCCCGCTCTCCGGCCACTGCAGCATGACGAGATCGCCGACGGCGAACAGACCGAAGGCGGCGGCGAGGAACGGCCCGGCCCCATGCCGCTGCATCGCCTGGCCGAGATGGAGCGAGAAGACGAGCCCGGCGACCGCGTAGACCGACATGAAGCCGCCGGCGAGGGTCGGGTCGTAATTGTACCGGTCCAGCAGCAGAGGCAGCGCCGGCGGCAGCTTGAACTGCTGGAACGCCGCCAGCACGCCGAGCCAGACGCCGAATGCCACCCCGGTCCAGTCGGTTTCCCTACGAGCCATCAACTGCTGTGATCCTTCTCACAGGACTGCGGAATTTCGGTCGCGCGGCCCGCGGATCGGGCCTAAATAAGGGAGTTTGCCGTCGAGATTCGTAGGAGGCCGCGTGGCGCGCGGGGACAGTTTCCGCGTCAAGTTCTGGGGTGTTCGCGGTAGCATAGCCTCCCCCGGGGCGTCGACGCTTCGCTACGGCGGCAACACGGCTTGCGTCGAGATGCGGTGCGGGCAGTGTCTGATCGTGTTCGACGCCGGCACCGGACTGCGGCCGCTCGGCAGCATGCTGGCGCAGGACGGCCCGGTCAGCGGCGATCTCTATCTCACGCACACCCATTTCGACCATATCTGCGGCCTGCCGTTCTTCGCGCCGGCCTTCAACCCGGACAGCCATCTGCGCATCTGGGCCGGTCATCTGGCGCCGGAAAGCAATCTCTGCGACGCGCTGCGCAGCATGATGCGCCCGCCGCTGTTCCCGGTGCCGATCGAAATCTTCCGCGCCAAGATCGACTATATCGACTTCCGGGTCGGCGAGGTGCTGCGGCCGCATCCGGACGTGACCATCCGCACGGCGCTGCTGAACCACCCCGACCGGGCGACCGGATACCGGGTCGAGTTCGGCGGCAAGGCGGTCTGCTATGTGACCGACACGGGCCACGTTCCGGGCCACCCGGACGCCAACGTCCTGAACCTAATCCGTGACGCGGACATCGTCATTTACGACGCGATGTTCACCGAGGAGGAGTTCCGGGCACGCGCGACCTGGGGCCACTCCACCTGGAACGAGGGCGTCCGGCTCTGCGAGGCGGCGGGCGCGAAGCGGCTCGTTCTGTTCCATCACGACCCGGAGCGCGACGATGCGGCGCTCGACGCGATCGCGGCCGAACTCGAGGCCGCGCGGCCGGGCTCCCTGGTCGCCAGGGAAGGCATGGTTCTGACCCCGTGAGGCGGCGCCGGCTGCGGCTCGGCCTTGCGACCCTGCTCGGCCTGGCGGAGCGCGGCATCTTCATCCCCTACCGTTATGCCGCCGATCTGCCCCGACCAGGGGTGCGGCCGGGATATGCGGCGATCGAGACCCTGTTCCGCGGCCGCGAACCGGCCTTCCGGGACATGCTCCGGGCCGTCGACGACCATGCCGATTCCCTGCTGGCGATCGGGAGCGCACCGCCGCCGGAACCCCGCTGGACGCAGGACTGGTTCCCTCGTCTGGACGCCGCGGCGGCGTACACCATGGTGCGCAGGCTGCAGCCGCAACGGATCGTGGAGATCGGCAGCGGCCACTCGACACGGTTCGTCCTGCGCGCGCTCGCGGACGGCGGGATCGACGCGCAGGTCGTTGCGATCGACCCGGCGCCGCGGGCCGACCTCGCCGGGCTCGCCGACCGCCTCGACCTGCGCCGCTGCACGGTGCAGGCGGCAGGCACGGAGCCGTTCGCGGCGCTCGCCGCCGACGACCTGCTGCTGATCGATTCGAGCCACATCCTGATGCCGGGCACGGACGTCGACATGCTGGTCAACCGGATCCTTCCGGCCATGCCCGCGGGCATCGTCGTACAGTTCCACGACATGTTCCTGCCGGACGACTATCCGGCGGAGTGGGCGTGGCGGGGCTACAACGAGCAGCTCGCCGTCGCCGCGCTGCTGACCGGAGGCGGGTTCGAGCCGCTGTTCGCGAGCCACTATGCCATCACCCGCATGCGGGAGGAGGTCGAGGCAACGGTCATCGGCCGTCTTCCGCTCGTCGCGGGAGCCCACGAATCGGGCCTGTGGCTGCGCAAGCGCGCGGCCCCTCTCGCGAGGATTTGAAGCCCCCGGGCCCGCAGGCGGCCCGCGCCGGGGCCTTCGGTCGAGGGGGAAACCGGGATGCTGCGGCGGCGGCCGATCGCGCTTATCGATACGGGTCCGCGGCGTCGCGGAGACCGTCGCCCAGGAAGTTGAACGCCAGGACGGTCACGATCACCGGGATGACCGGAAGCATCAGCCAGGGATAGAGAACCACGGCGTTGATGTTCTGTGCCTCCGTCAGGAGCACGCCCCAGCTCGTGATCGGTGGCCGCAGCCCGAGCCCGAGAAAGGACAGCGCGGTCTCGCCGAGAATCATTCCGGGGATCGACAGCGTCGCCGACGCGATCAGGTGACTGGCGAAGCTCGGCAGAAGGTGCCGTCCGATGATGCGCCGCGGGCTGGCGCCCATCAGCACGGCCGCCGTCGTGAAGTCCTCCTCGCGCAGGGCCAGCAGCTTCGAGCGCACGGCACGGGCCAAGCCGGTCCAATCCAGCAATCCCAGAA
Source organism: uncultured Alphaproteobacteria bacterium (assembly GCA_964625225.1). Classification (GTDB taxonomy): domain Bacteria; phylum Pseudomonadota; class Alphaproteobacteria; order JAJUGE01; family JAJUGE01; genus CAZVAR01. Next base: position 4,688 of record CAZVAR010000203.1, read on the forward strand.
TGATGGTGATCCCGAAATAGATCAGGATCGGGCTCCAGGTGACCGGCAGGGCAGCCGACAGCGCCATCCACAGCGGCCGTTCCGGAAACGAGCGGATCACCTCGATCGAGCGCTGGGTGATGCTGTCCACCCAGCCGCCGTAATAGCCGGCGAGGCCGCCGATCACGATGCCGAGTGTGAAGCTGATCGCGATCCCGATCAGGCCGACGGTCAGCGAGATCCGGGTGCCGTAGATGATCCGCGACAGCATGTCCCGCCCCAGCCGGTCGGTGCCGAGCAGGAACAGCGTGCCGCCCTCGCTCGGGCAGATCAGGTGAAAGCGGGCCGGGACCAGACCCCAGAAACGGTACGTGTCGCCGCGGCAGAAGAAGCGGATCGGATGGACCTGGCTGTGGTCCTCCGTATAAA
>CAZVAR010000204.1:0-5071 GCA_964625225.1 uncultured Alphaproteobacteria bacterium
CGGCCAACATCCTGCTGGTCAAGAACGTGACCGTCTGCGGCCTCAACCTCGGCTACTACTATGGCTGGAGCCCCTACGATGCGCGTTACGACTATGAGGGGCGGATGCGCGCGCTGATGGACCGCTTGTTCGAGTGGTTCGGCGCCGGCAGGCTGCGGCCCGTCGTTTCGCACGCCTTTCCGATCGAACGCTTCCGGGAGGCGATGGCGACGGTGCTGGGCCGCAGGTCGATCGGCCGGGTTGTCCTGTTGATGAACGAGGCTGCGGCCCGTCTCGGGCGCTGAAGGAGCGAGGACATGCGTGCGATCGTCTGCCGCCGCTGGGGCGGTGTCGAGGATTTGACCCTGGAGGAGATCCCGGAGCCGCAGCCGGGGCCGGGCGAGCTGGTGATCGGCGTCCGGGCCGCCGGCGTCAACTATGCCGATTCGCTCATGGTGCGCGGCACCTACCAGACCCGTCCGCCCTTCCCTTTCAGCCCGGGGCTGGAGGCGGCGGGCACGGTGCTGCGCTGCGGCGCCGGCGTAACGCGGTTCCGGCCCGGCGATCGGGTCATGGCCATGCTCGACTGGGGCGGGTTCGCGGAGCAGGCGGTCGCGCGCGAAACGGACACCTACCACCTCCCGGAGGGGATGGATTTCGTGACCGGCGGCTCCTTCCTGACCGCCTATGTCTCCTCCCACGTCGCCATCCGCTGGCAGGCGCGGCTCGAGCCGGGCGAGACCATGCTCGTGCTCGGCGCGGCCGGCGGCGTCGGCCTCACCGCGGTGGAGATCGGAAAGGCGATGGGCGCGCGGGTCATCGCCGCCGCCGGCAGCGCCGAGAAGCTCGCGATCGCGCGCGCCCACGGTGCGGACGACGGTATCGACTATGTCCGGGAGGACCTGAAGCGGCGCGTCATGGAACTGACCGCCGGGGACGGGGTCGACGTGGTCTACGACCCGGTCGGCGGCGACCTGTTCGACGCGGCGCTGTCCTCACTCGGCTGGGGCGGCCGGATTCTGCTGATCGGCTTCGTCGCCGGCGTGCCGCAGATCCCGGCCAACCGGCTGCTGGTGAAGCATCGCGCGGCGATGGGCTCCTCACTGCGCTATTTCCGGAAGCGCCGGACCGACCAGTTGAGCCGGACCATGGAGGATTTGACCCGCTGGTACGGCGAGGGCCGGCTGCGGCCCCTCGTTTCCGACCGCTTTCCCCTGGAGCGCACGGTCGACGCGATCCGCGTCCTGACCGGGCGCCGGGCGAGGGGGAAGGTGGCGGTGACGGTGGATTCCGGTGACTGAACGCCGGCCATGTCGCCCGACGATCTCGTCCAAGCGCAGTACGAATCCTATCCCTACCCGCACCGCGACCCGCGCGACGAGGCGAAGCGGCTGGTCGTCGGGTCGCCCAGCGATCCCGACGAGGTCAATCACTATGTCTTTGCCGGCCGCCGCGACTGGCGCCGTCCCTTCCGGGCCCTGATCGCCGGCGGCGGTACCGGCGACGGTACAATCCTCCTGGCGCAGCGCCTTGCCGATCGCGGCACGCCCGCCGAGATCGTCTATGTCGATCTCTCCACCGCGGCGCGGCGCATTGCGGAGGCCCGGGCCGCGGCGCGCGGCCTGACCGGCATCCGGTTCGTCACCGGCTCGCTGCTGGACGCTGCGGCGCTCGCACCGGGCCCGTTCGACTATGTCGATTGCTGCGGCGTGCTGCACCATTTGGCCGACCCGGTCGAAGGGCTCCGCGCGCTGCGCCGCGTGCTCGCGCCCGACGGCGGCCTCGGCATCATGCTGTACGGGGCGCTGGGCCGCACCGGCGTCTACCATGTCCAGGAGTTGCTGCGGTGTCTCACGCCGCCCGGCGCGCCCGGGCCGGATCGGCTCGCGGCGGCGCGCCGGCTGCTGAAAGGCCTTCCCGCCACCAACTGGCTGAGGCGCAATCCTTTCGTCGGCGACCATCTGGACGGCAGCGATGCCGGCCTGTACGACCTGCTGCTGCATAGCCGCGACCGCGCCTACACCGTACCCGAGGTCGCCGATCTCTGTGCCGCCGCCGGCCTGCGCATCGCGGCATTCATCGAGCCCGCGCGCTACGATCCGGCGACCTATCTCGCCGACCCGGTGCTGCGGCGCAGGTTCGCCGAACTCCCGCCGATCGATGCCGCCGGCGCCGCGGAGCTTCTCGCCGGCAATCTGACCAAGCATGTCTTCTACGCGGTTCCGGTCGAACGCCCCGGGCCCGTGGTGGCGACGCCCGATGCGCCCGAGGCCGTGCCGATTCTCCGCGACGAGCGTCTGCGTGGCCTGCGCGGCGACGCGCTCACGGTCAAGGCGGACGGGCTGACGCTGCGCTTCCCGCTCCCCCGCCTCGCGCCGGCCATTCTGTCCCGTATCGACGGCCGGCGCAGCCTCGGCGCTATCGAAGCCGAACTGCGTGGGGCCGACCCGGCGCTGACGCCGGCCCGGTTCTCGGAGCAGTTCGGGACCCTCTATGCGGCGCTGAACGGGGTCAACAAGCTGCTTCTGGCGTTTCCGCCGACCTGAGCCGGCCCGGCGCAGTTCAGGCCAGTTCTTCGAGTGCCTCGTCGGAAAGGTTGCCGGGGACGATGACCACCGGGACGCGCATCCGGCCCACCATCTTGCCGGTGAGCGACGAGACCAGCGGGCCTGGACCCTGCTGGCCGACGGCGGCGCCGAGGATCAGGACCGAGATGTCCGGCTCCTCCTGGACCAGCTTGATGATTTCCTCGAGCCGGACGCCCTCGCGGATGTAGTAGATCGGCAGCGTGCCGCTCCAGCGCTGCACCATCGCGGCCGCCCGCTGGAGTTTCTGCTCGGCCTCGTCGCGGGCCTCCTCGCGCATCAGGTCGGCGACCGTGGCCCAGTGCTGGAAGTCGGTCGGCCTGTCGATGACATAGAGCAGGGCGACGCGCGCGCCCTGGCGCCGTGCCCGCAGCGCAGCGAATTCCAGCGCGACCGAGACCTCCTCGGTCTCGTCGACGACGCAGAGAAGCACCCGCGTCTTGCTGCGCGGCGGTGCCTCGCGGCCCTTCGCATCGGTTTCGTCGGCCATGGTCTATGTCCGCCGGAACATCGCGCCGGCGGCCCATCCTGCCACCGCGGCCGTAGCGATGGCAATGAGGCCATACGCCGCCGAATATTCGTGGGCGAAGTCGTAGAGCGCCGCCCCGAAGCCGGCCTTGCTCACCACCAGCGGCGTTGCCGCCATGTCGACGACCCGGCCCTCGCGCAGGCTGTAGACCTCGACATGGTAGGTGCCGGTCGGAACGTTGGCGGGGAACGGGATGGTGGTCCGGAACAGACGCTTGCCGATGAAGGTGACCGGCCAGGTCTCTGCGGCGTAAAGGTTCATCCGCTCCTTGTTGCGGATCAACGCCTGGCGGAACTCGGCGACGTAGGGCGAGCCGGAATCGCTCTCTCGCGGCTCGAGATTGAGGAATTCGGCGCCGATGCCGTGCGCTTTCAGCACCTCCGCGATCGGCTTTCCGGCTAGCGGCCCGCTGGCCGCGACGTGGTAGAAGGAGGGCGCCCGCGGGAAGACCATGCGTTCCTGATTGACCCAGATGCCGGCGACCCGCTCCTTGCGCCGGACCGCGGTGGGCACCAGCGGGCCGCGCACGATGACGACGACCTCTTCGCCGGAATCGGTTGCGCCGAACAGCAGCACGTCGGCGCCGGTGAAGCCGGTGGTGATGGCCACCAGGTGCTGCGAAAGGTCGACGATCAGGTCCTGCGCACGCACGGCGCCCGGCAGCAGCGTCGCGCAGGCGAGCACGAGCAGCAACCGTCCGATCAATGGTCGAGTTCCCCTTGAAGCGTGAACGGATCGTCCGGAGTCGCCACCAGGTCCACCAGCAGCTTGCCGCTGACCGCGAGCACCATGAGCGCCAGCAGGATGCGGAAATGCTCCGCCGGCAGCCGCCCGCCGAACCGCGTGCCGATCTGGACCCCGACCACCGACCCGGTCAGCAGCAGCAGCGCCAGGATGACGTCCACGGTCTGGTTGTAGACCGCCTGCAGGAAGGCGGCATTGGCGGTCACGAACAGGATCTGGAACAGCGAGGTGCCCGCCACCACCGAGGTGGGCATGCCCAGCAGGTAGATCATGGCGGGGACCATGATGAACCCGCCGCCGACGCCCATGATCGCCGCCAGCAGGCCCACGACGAAGCCGAGCGTCATCGGCGCCACGGCGCTGATGTAAAGCCGCGAGCGCGGGAAGCGCATCTTGAGCGGCAGGCGGTGCAGCCAGGTGTGCCTGTGCAGCTTGCTGCGGCGGGTCCCGGTGCGGCGCGTGTGCAGCAGCGCGTGCAGCGACTCGGCGAACATCAGCGCGCCGATGGCGCCGAGAAAGACCACGTAGGACAGCGCGATCACTACGTCGATCTGACCGACGCTCCGCAGGGCGCGGAACAGCAGAACGCCGACGGTCGAGCCCGCCACGCCGCCGACCAACAGGACGGCCCCCATCTTGAAGTCGACGCTCTGGCGCCGCCAGTGCGCGATCACGCCGGTGATCGACGTCGCGACCAACTGATTGGCCTCGCTGCCGACCGCGACCGCAGGAGGAATGCCGATGAAGATCAGCAGCGGGGTCATCAGGAAGCCGCCGCCGACGCCGAACAGCCCGGAAAGGAACCCGATCGCCGCGCCCATCCCGAGCAACAGGAAGACGTCCACCGAGATTTCGGCGATAGGGAGATAAATCTGCATTCCGGAGCCCGGACGAAAGCCGCCGGCCGAGGCCGGAGCCGCGACCGCACAAGACTCCAGCGTGCGCTGCAGTCCGCTGATTCGCAAGCAATTTCCGGTCCGGCATCAAAGACTCAGGCTGAACAGGTCCGCAGGTCGGGCGACGAGATCGAACAGCATCTTGCCGCATACCGCGAGCACGAGCAGCGCGAGCAGCAACCGGAACTGCTCGGCCGGTAGCCGTGCCCCGATTCGGGCGCCGGTCTGGACCCCGAGCACGGACCCGACCAGCAGCAGCAGCGCCAGCACGATGTCGACCGCCTGGGTGGAGATCGAGTGCAGCATGGTCACGCTGGCGGCGACGAAGATGATCTGGA
>CAZVAR010000205.1:0-5044 GCA_964625225.1 uncultured Alphaproteobacteria bacterium
TACGGCCACGGCCAAAAGTTCGAAGAGCAGCACGGCGGTAAGCGGCGGGGCGCATCGGCACCCTGGAGCCGCGCCATTGGAGCCTGCTCTACGCCCGCGGCATCGCCCTGGAGCGTTCCGGGCAGTGGGAGCGGGCCGAGGCGGACCTGAAGCGCGCCCTGGAGTTCGAGCCGGACCAGCCCTACGTGCTCAACTATCTCGGCTATTCCTGGGTCGACCGCGGCGAGAACCTGGCGGAAGCGGAGAAGCTGATCGCGCGGGCCGTCGAACTGAGGCCGAACGACGGCTTCATCGCCGACAGCCTGGGCTGGGTCTACTACCGCACCGGCCGCTATGCCGAGGCCGTGGAGCAGCTCGAGCGGGCGGTCAGTCTCGAGCCGGGCGACCCCGTCATCAACGAGCACCTCGGTGACGCCTACTGGAAGGTCGGCCGGCTCAACGAGGCGCGCTTCCAGTGGTCGCACGCGCTGCGCATGGACCCGGAGAAGAAGCGCCTGCCGGACCTCCAGACCAAGGTCCAGTGCGGCTTGGGGGGCTGCCAGGCCAAGGCCGGAGGCCCCTGATCGCCGACCATCGCGGCATCGCCGTCGCCGCCCCGGCCAAGCTGAATCTCTGGCTGCACGTCGTCGGCCGCCGCCGCGACGGGTACCACCTCCTCGACAGCCTGGTGGCCTTCGCCGACGTCTGCGACACCGTCTCGGTGGCGCCGGCCGAGACCTTGTCGCTGACCGTCGCGGGCCCGTTCGCGCCGGCATTGTCGGCGACGCTGGCCGCGGCAGGGGGCGAGAACCTCGTCCTCCGCGCCGCCCGCCTGCTTGCGCAGACGGCCGGCGTGGCCCCGCGTGCCCGCATCCGCCTGATCAAGGCGCTGCCGGTCGCCGCCGGAATCGGCGGCGGCTCGGCGGATGCCGCGGCGGCGCTGCGCGGGCTCAACCGGCTCTGGTCGCTCGGCCGCTCGGATGCGGAGCTGGCGCGCCTCGCCCTGCCGCTCGGCGCCGACCTTCCGGTCTGCGTTCACCGCCGGCCGATGCTCGTGACTGGGATCGGCGAGCGGCTCGCACCCGCGCCGCCGCTGTCGCCGGCCGGCCTGCTGCTGGTGAATCCCGGCGTGCCGGTCGCCACGCCCGCGGTGTTCGCGCGCCGCACCGGGCCGTTCTCGCCGCCGGCCGGCGTCACCGCCGAGGACCTTGCCGCCGCCCGCGACGCGCGCGACCTCGCCGACCTGCTGGGCGCGCGCGGCAACGACCTCGAACACGCGGCGATCGCCCTTGCACCGGCCATCGCCGAGGCGCTCGCCCGCCTCACCGCGGCGCCCGGCTGTCTGCTGGCGCGGCTTTCGGGGAGCGGCGCGACCTGCTTCGCCCTGTTCCCCGACAAAGCCGCGGCCGCCGCCGCCGGCAACACCATCGCGCGCGGGCGCCCGGACTGGTGGGTGACGGCGACCGGCTTTCGGGACCGGCGACGCGGTTGAAGCGGCGCCGGTTTCCCCCTATTTTCGCCGCGCGCCTTGGGGCGTAGCCAAGCGGTAAGGCAGCGGGTTTTGGTCCCGCGATCCCAGGTTCGAATCCTGGCGCCCCAGCCATCCCTGAATAGTCTTTAGATTTCAACAGGTTGTACCGCGTACCGTGCGACCGCGGCGCATCGTGCGCGGCTTGACTTGGGGCCAGGGGCGCCGCGTGGCGGGGAAGCGGCGCTCGCCCGATTTCTTCCGACATCCCCTGAGATCTGGCCGGAGGGTCAGTAGCGGAACAGGACCGGTTGCGACGTGGCCGGCGGCGATGCGTCGCGGGCGGTCGCGCCGGGGCGACGGAGCGGTTCGGAATCGCCCCCGGCCGCGGCCCCCTGCCCCGTCTCCCCTCGCGGGCCGCTGCCGAAGGCAATCGCGATCCACAGGAACCAGCTCAGCGCCGCGGCGCCTCCCACGGTCGCGGCGACAGCGAAGCCGACCGCGCTACGGGTTCTCATCGGCACCCCCTTCCCCGCGGCAGGCGATATGCGCGAGGTCCACGACCGTCCCGCATGCCGCGCGCGGCCGCCCGTCCTAGCCGGGAAAGCCGGCCCGCAGGGCGGGTCAGGGCACCGACCCGACCCCGAAGAAGCCCTGGCGCGTGAAGACCGTATAGTCGGACTCGACCGCCATGATCGCCACGAACACCAGCACCGCCAGGGGCGGAACCAGGATGGCGTAGGTCAGGGCCAGACGCTCCCATGCCATGTGCATGAAGACGGCGACGATCAAACCCGCCTTCAGCATCATGAAGAGGAGGATCAGGGTCCATCTGAGATATCCCTGCAGATGGAAGTAATCGACGAGATACGAGAAGGCGCTGAGAACGAACAGCCATCCCCAGACCACGAAATAGATCCTGAGGGGGTGCTGCTGCCCCTCCGCATGGCTTCCCGTATGTGCCGCTGTCGTTGCCGCCGGCTGCGCCATGGTCCGCCTCACCATAGATAGAAGAAGGCGAAGATGAACACCCACACCAGATCGACGAAGTGCCAGTAGAGGCCCATGATCTCGACGACCTCGTAGTTTCCCTTCCTGCTGGTGAAGAAGCCGCGTCTTTCGACGTCGAAATCGCCCCGCCAGACCTTCCGTGCGATGATGAGCAGGAAGATCACGCCGATCGTCACATGGGTGCCGTGGAAGCCCGTGATCATGAAGAAGGCCGCGCCGAACTGAGCGGCGCCCCAGGGGTTCTCCCAGGGCCGCACCCCCTCCGTGATCAGCTTGGTCCACTCGAACGCCTGCATTCCGACGAAGGTGGCGCCGAGGGCCGCGGTCGCCAGCATCAGCGCGGCGGTTCTGACCCGATCGCGCCGGTAGCCGAAATTGACCGCCATCGCCATCGTCCCGCTGCTGCTGATCAGGACGAACGTCATGATGGCGATCAGGAGGAGCGGGAAGTTGCTGCCGCCGACGTGCAGGGCGAACACTTCGCTGGGGTTGGGCCACGGCACCGTCGTCGACATGCGCGCCGTCATGTAGGACAGCAGAAAGCAGCCGAAGACGAAGGTGTCGCTGAGGAGGAAGATCCACATCATGGCCTTCCCCCACGACGCCGATTTGAATGCGCGCTGGTCCGAAGACCAGTCCGCGGCGATCCCTTGCCAACCGCCGGGCCGTGGCAGCGCGGCGCTGCCGCCCGTCAACACAGTCTCCGCCATCGCGACACGCCCCTTTTTCCTAGGCGCCGAAGCAAACTGCATACAACCATTCAAACCATGTGCCGAACGCCATTATGCCGAACACTATAATCCAAATCACCAGCAGGAAATGCCAGTACAGAGCACACAGATCTACACTCAGCCGCACCTTCTCTGCATTGCCGTTCAAGACCCACGCCTGAGCCATCACCCGACCGAGAGCCACCAGACCCCCCGCCAGGTGCAGGCCGTGAATCGCGGTTATGAGATAGAAGAAGGCGCTGGCCGGATTGATCGCGGCGAACAACCCCGCCGCGGCGAGCTGCCGCCATACCCGGAGCTGGCCGGCCAGACCGACGAGGGCGAGCACGCCGCCGGCGGCGAGGCCGATGCCCAGATTTTCGACTTGGCCCCGCCGCGCCGCGATCGCCGCCGATTGCAGGGCGACGCTGCTGACGACGAGCACCCCGGTGTTGAGCCACAGCAGCCTCATCTGTGGCAGCGAGGCCCAGTCCGCGGAGCGCATCCGGATGGAATAGGCGCTGATCAGGATCGCGAACAGGGAGCCGACCACGGCGAGGAACACCCCCAAGCCGACCTTCGCGGCGGGCCAGGCCGATACGGCCGCGTCCGGAACGCGGCCGGCCGGCTCCACTTCCAGCCAGGGCTTCGCGGTCAGCCGCTGGCGCGACAGCCACAGGGCGGCGATGGCCGCGAGAATCGTCAGGAAGGCGAGAACGGCGCTCACGAGCCAGCGTCCCCGGCGCGTCTCCCGGACAGGGTGAAGCCGCGACCGAGCAGGGTTGCCGTGCGGGGCGCGGCGGCGATCGTTCCTTGTCCGACTCGAAACATGCCCTCGATCCTGCGCTTGCCCTGTCTCCGCCCACCGGCACCGGGGGCCTGCCCGGCCCGATCGGGCCGCTTACACGAAGGCCCCCGCCACCAGCAGAATGGCGCCGAGCGCGACCAGCACGAGACCCGGCCAGTTCGGTGCGAAGCCGAAGCCGGCGCCCGGCTTGCGGGGCTCCAACGTGTCGGCCGCCGTCGGCGGATGCGGGCGTCGCCCGCTCAGCCGCCCTCGCCAGATCGGCTGGGCGGCCATGAACAGCACCCCGCCGACGACCAGGAGCACACCGAGCCAGACGACAAGCATGACCGTCTCCTCAACCCGCTAGGCTGGCGATAGGCGGACCTCCGACCGGATGTTGCCGTTCGCCGGTTCCGTCCATTGTCGACGGTCCCGACCGGGCCATTGTCCGGGCTCCGGGACCGCTCATGCGCGCGCGGGATGGTTCTGCGGCAGGAAGTCCTGCTCCTCGCCTGGCACGCTGTAGTCGTACGCCCAGCGATAGACGACCGGCAGCTCCTTGCCCCAATTGCCGTGCCCCGGCGGGGTCTCCGGCGTCTGCCACTCCAGTGTGGTGGCCCGCCAGGGATTGCCGCCGGCCGCTTTGCCGCGGACGAGGCTCCATACCAGGTTGAACAGGAACACGAGCTGCGCGAAGCCGACGATCAGGGCCACGACACTGATGAAGGCGTTCAGCGACTCGGCCGAGGCCGGCAGGAAAGCCATCTCGCCCAGCTCGTGGTAGCGGCGCGGCACGCCCATCAGGCCCAGATAGTGCATGGGAAAGAAGACCGCATAGGCGCCGAGGAACGTGACCCAGAAGTGGAACTGTCCCATCGGCTCGTTCAACATCCGCCCGGTGATCTTCGGGTACCAGTGATAGATCGCGCCGAAGATGACGAGAATGGGCGCCACGCCCATGACCATGTGGAAGTGGGCGACGACGAACATCGTATCGGACAGCGGAACGTCGACGACCACGTTGCCGAGGAAGAGCCCCGTCAGCCCTCCGTTCACGAAGGTGACGATGAACGCCAGGGCGAACAGCAT
>CAZVAR010000206.1:0-5035 GCA_964625225.1 uncultured Alphaproteobacteria bacterium
TGACGCCGACGTTGCCGACGTGCGGGAAGGTGAAGGTGACGATCTGGCCGGCGTAGGACGGGTAGTTCAGGATCTCCTGGTAGCCGGTCATCGCGGAGTTGAAGCACACCTCGCCGCAGGCGGTGCCTTCGGCGCCGAGGCCGTAGCCCTCGATCACCCGGCCGTCGGCGAGCACCAGCCGCGCGGTGCGTACCGGCGTCGTCCAGCCGGCCGAAGCCCTCCGCACTACCGCCGGCGCGGACGTGCGGGATGCGGCGGTTGCGTCGCTGGTCATCGTGCCTGTTCCCCGACTTGGGCGGATGGCGGCTGGCGCTGCCGCCACCGGCGTGGCCCGGCCTTCGCGCGGTACGCAAAACGGGCGCGCGTATGGGCGGGCGTGGGCCCCTGTACGGCCGGATCGCGGTGCACCATATTTGACGGTCGGGGCAAGCGTCAAGGCGATCTAAACTATTGATCCATATGTATTTCCCAACCACTGGAACACGACCGCGCCGGCAGCCGGGGCAATCGCCCGCAGGCCGGCGCCGCCGGCGAGGAAAGGACCGCAGATGACGGAGACGCTGCGCGAACGCATCGGAGAGGCGCTGACGCAGGCCATCAAGGCCCAGGACAAGGTGCGGATGTCGACGCTCAGACTGATGAGCGCCGCCATCAAGGACCGCGACATCGCGGCGCGAACCGAGGGCCGCGACGACGGCCTGACCGAGGCCGAGATCCATGCCGTGCTGGCCGGAATGGTGCGCCAGCGCCGCGACTCCATAAAGGCCTACGAGGAGGGCGGACGGCACGATCTCGCCGCCCAGGAGCGGGAGGAGATCGCGATCATCGAGGAATTCCTGCCGCGCCAGCTCGACGAGCAGGAGATCCGCGCCGCCTGCGCCGAGGCGGTGCGCGAACTCGGCGCCAGCGGGCTCAAGGACATGGGACGGACGATGGCCCTCCTCAAGGAACGCTACGCCGGCCGCATGGACCTCGGCCGGGCGAGCGGCATCGTCCGCGAGCTGCTTGCGGCGAACGACGGGTCGTGACCTTCCGGCCGGCCGGTCCGCACCACCGACAGCGCCGGGCGACGGGCGGTCCCGGCCCGGCGCCGGCGATGCGGCCACCCGTCGGGTGGCGTGGCGGCCTGGCGCCGGCTTATGCTGTTGAAAAGCGCTGTTGCGATTCGCGGAACCGACGCCGGTGCGGATACACTGCCCGGTTCCCGGCGAAATGGCAGATCCAGGTACGATGACCCCGCATCACGGTCGCTGTCATGGTGGTCCGAGCCCGGCCCTGTCGGGCCCGCGGTGCCGGCGCCCCGCCGCCAGGCCGGACGGGATCGCCCGATAGCCGCCATGCGCTATCCGCCACACATCCTCGACGCGATCAGGGCGAGGCTCGCCATCTCCGACATCGTCGGCCCCCACGTCCAGTGGGACCGCCGCAAGTCGAACCCCGGGCGCGGCGACTTCTGGGCCTGCTGTCCGTTCCACCAGGAAAAGACGCCGTCGTTCCACGCCGACAACCGCCGCGGACGCTACTACTGCTTCGGCTGCCAGGCGTCGGGCGATCACTTCACCTTCCTCACCGAAAAGGAGGGGCTGAGCTTTCCCGAGGCGGTCGAGCGGCTGGCGGCCGATGCCGGCGTGACGCTGCCGGAGCGCGACACCGAGGACGAGACGCGGAGGGAAGAGCGCCTCGGCCTCGTCGAGGTGATGGAGATGGCGGCGCGGTTCTTCGAAGCCGCTCTCGATGCGCCGGCCGGCGCGGCGGCGCGCGGCTATCTCGCCGAGCGCGGGGTCACCGGGCGGACCGTGCGCGCGTTCCGCGTCGGCTATGCGCCGGCCGCCCGCCACGCTCTCGCCTCCCGCCTGGCGGAAAAGGGCGTGAGCGGCGAGCAGATGGAGCGCGCCGGGCTGCTGGTGACCGGCGACGACATCGCCACCCCGTTCAGCCGCTTTCGCGACCGCATCATCTTCCCGATCGCCGACAGCCGCGGCCGCGTCATCGCCTTCGGCGGCCGGGCGCTGTCGCCGGACGTGCCGGCCAAGTACCTGAACTCGCCCGATACGCCGCTGTTTCAGAAGGGCCGCGTTCTCTACAACCTCGATCGCGCCCGCACGGCGGCGTTCGAGGCAGGCACGGTGATCGCCGTCGAAGGCTACATGGACGTGATCGCGCTCGCCCAGGCCGGGATCGAGCACGCGGTCGCCCCGCTCGGGACGGCGCTCACGGAGGACCAGCTCGCGATGCTGTGGAAGCTCGCGCCGGAGCCGGTGCTGTGCTTCGACGGCGACAGCGCCGGCCTGAAGGCGGCCGCACGGGTCGCCGAGATGGCGTTGCCGCTCGTCCGGCCGGGGCACTCGCTGCGCTTTGCAATGCTGCCGGAAGGGCAGGATCCCGACGACCTGGTTCGCCACGGCGGCCGACCGGCGATCGACGCCGTCATCGCCGCGGCGCGGCCGCTCATCGACATGCTGTGGGCGCTCGAGGTGGAGGGTCGCGACCTGTCGACGCCGGAACGGCGGGCCGAACTCGATGCTCGCATGGAGACGCTGCTCGACCGCATCGCCGATCCGCGGGTGAAGCGCCACTATGCGGCCGACGTCCGCGCCCGGCTCGCCGCCATGTGGCGCGAGCGGACGGCGCCGCCTGCCGCCCGTGACCGCGCCGCCGGCCGCTGGCGCGACGGGGTTCGCGGCGGCCGGGGTGCCGACCGCTGGGGTGCGGACCGGTGGAGCGGACGGACCGGCCTCCGCGGTCGCGGACTGTTCGGCGCCGGCGGCGGCGTATCGCGCGCTCTCAGGGCGAGCGCGCTGGCGGCCGCCGGGGCGCCGGCGGCGGTGGCGCCGCAGGTACGGCGGCGCGAACTGGTGCTCGTGCTCACGGTCGCAAATCACCCGCTTCTTCTCGAAGACCACCTGGAGACGTTTGCCGAACTGGAGCTCGCGACCCCCGAACTTGACAGGCTGAGACGGCAAATCCTAGATATCGCCGCTTCCGGCGAGAGCCTTGAAACGCTGCTTTCCGACACCACTTTGCAGGCCACGGCCGTGGCGGAGAGCGTCGACCGGCTCAGCCGCGGGCTCACCAGCCGGAGCGAGTGGTTCGTGGATCGTTCCGCGGCACTGGAGGACGCCGAAACGGGCTGGCTTCACACGGTCGCGCTGCATCGCAAGATGCTCACGCTGCAGCGTGAGCTCAGGGCAGCGGAACAGGCGCTGGCCGAGGAGCCGACGGAGGCCAATCTCGCGCGCCTCAATGACATAAGGGAGCAGATACACTCTGCGGCAGGGGAGGAGGCAACCATAGAAGGGTTCGGTACGGCATCGGGCAGGGCGGCGCGGGAACTTACCTGAAGCACCCGCCCGCGGCACTTATGCTTAAGCCGGGATTAAGGGAAACGGTCTACCCTGCGCATGTCGCTCCTGACGGGGTGAGTGGACCGACAACAGGGACGACGGCTCCAGAACCGGCAATTCGGGCCTCATACGGTCGGTGGCGTCCGACGCGGGCGCCGCGGCACCGATGAGGCGCATGGATCAGGCATTCGAACGCACGACGGCGTGAACGTGGACACGGACCGGTGGCGCGGCGAACAGAGAGTGACGAGAACGGCGCATGGCGACCAAGACGGCGGAAGCGAAGCAGACCGAAACCAGTACGGCGGAGCCGCAGGACGGCCCCCTTCTCGACATGTCCGACCAGGCCGTCAAGCGGATGATAAAGTTGGCCAAGCAGCGCGGCTATGTCACCTATGACGAACTGAACGAGGTCCTGCCGTCCGAGGAAGTGTCCTCGGAACAGATCGAGGACACGATGTCGATGCTGTCGGAAATGGGCATCAACGTCGTGGAATCCGAAGACGACGCCGAGGACACGAGCGCCGATGATCAGGCCGAGGAGGAACCGGTCGAGACGCTGCCCGTCCGCCAGGAGACGCGTGCGGCGGAGCCGGTGGAGCGCACCGACGACCCGGTACGAATGTACCTGCGCGAGATGGGCTCGGTCGAGCTGCTGTCCCGCGAAGGCGAGATCGCCATTGCCAAGCGCATCGAGGCCGGCCGCGAGGCGATGATCGACGGGCTTTGTGAAAGCCCGCTCACCTTCCAGGCAATCATCATCTGGCGCGACGAGCTTGCCGAGGGCAAGATCCTCCTGCGCGACATCATCGATCTCGACGCGACCTATGCCGGCCCCGATGCCAAGGCGCCGCAACCCGCGGCGTCGAACGACAACGTGGCGGCCGCCAACGGTGCGGCGGACCCGGCGGCAAACGGTGCCGCGGCGAAGCCGGCCACCAACGGCGCTGCCGCCCCCACTGCCGACGAGGACGGCGAAGTGCCGGCCGACGGCGAGGACTACGAGGACGACGAGGACGATGCCGAGAGCTCGATGTCGCTTGCGGCGATGGAAGCCGAGCTCAAGCCGAAAGTCGTCGCCACCTTCGACCGCATCGCCCAGAACTACAAGAAGCTCTCCCGCCTCCAGGACCAGAACGTCGAGCGCCGGCTGAGAAACCAGACGCTGTCGCCGAGCCAGGAGCGCCGCTACAAGAAGCTGCGCGCCGAGATCGTCCAGGACGTGCAGAGCCTGTCGCTCAACAACGCCCGCATCGAGGCGCTGGTCGAGCAGCTGTACGAGATCAACAAGCGGCTGATCGGGCTGGAAGGCCGGCTGATGCGGCTGGCCGATGCCTACGGCATCCCGCGCGAGGAGTTCCTCGGCCAGTACCAGGGCCATGAGCTCGACCCCAACTGGCTACGCAGGGTTGGCCGGCTGACCACCTACGGCTGGCACGACTTCGTCCAGGAAGAGCGCGAGACCATCAAGAAGCTGCGCGGCGACATCCAGGCGCTTGCCACCGAGACCGGGCTGGAGATCGGCGAGTTCCGGCGCATCGTCCACAAGGTGCAGAAGGGCGAGCGCGAGGCGCGCATCGCCAAGAAGGAGATGGTCGAGGCGAACCTGAGGCTCGTCATCTCCATCGCCAAGAAATACACCAACCGCGGCCTGCAGTTCCTCGACCTGATCCAGGAAGGCAACATCGGCC
>CAZVAR010000207.1:0-4996 GCA_964625225.1 uncultured Alphaproteobacteria bacterium
AGTCCCCGGGCGGCCGGCACCCGCGCTATGCGGGTCCCTGCAAGGACCGGGGCGCGTTGACAACGGCGGTGTTGCCGAAGGCGGGTTCGTACGGATCCGCGTAGCTGGGGCGGAGCCGTGTCTTAGCACGCGTAACCACGATACCGTCGATCCGCACGCCGCACAGATTGAGGAAGCGCAGCGAAGCCGTGATCGCCGTCCGTGTCGGGCCGTTCCAGCGAACCAGGAACAGGCTTGCATCTGCGCTCATGCCGACCGCGGCGGCATCCGGGGCCGATATGACCGGAGGCGTATCCACGATCACCACATCGTATCGAGCGCGGGCGGCCTCGATCAGCGCCTGCCACCCCGCTCCATGGAGCACGAGGTGGCGTCCCTCCTCCTCCGCCATCGCGGTGAGGACATGCGCTCCGGACAGTTCATCGATCCGGACCGCTTCGGACAAGCTCGACCGTCCACGAACGACGTCCTGGGTGTCCGTCTGAGGGCGGAGGCCCAACGCCTTCGCAAGCCGCGGCCGGTGAAGATCGGCATCGACCACCAGGACCCGCAGTTCCGACAGCGCGAGCGACCGGGCGAGCGCTGCGCAGAACGACGTCTTTCCCTCACCGGCGATGGCCGACGTGATCATGATGACGCGGGCCCGGCCGGGGTCGCGCGGCAGCCGGAGCGTCACATGCATCCTGCGGATCGCCTGACTGAACGGAGCCTGCCTGCGCCTGAGCACCAGCAGCTCCGGCGCGGCACGCCAAGGCGGGACCGTCGGCAGCAGTCCGACGACGGGCGAGCGGGAGAGCTCCTCAACATCGGCGACCTCGTGCAGCTTCTGATCGAGCCGCTCCCGCAACGCCGCGGAGATACCGCCGAGCATCAGGCCGCCCATCAGGCCGAGCGCCAGTATCGGCAGCCGTCCGGAACCGGACGGCTGCTGCGGCGGTTCGGCCAGCGACAGCAATCGTGCTTCCGAGGTCGCAAGCCCCTCCTGCTCGATCATCTCCTTGTACCGCCCGAGGAAGCTTTCATAGATCGCACGATTGGCCTCGGCTTCGCGCTTGAGCTGGTTGAGGCGGATGGTTGCTTCACCCGCCTTGCCATAGCGCGCCGCCATCGCTTTCAGGGATTCTTCGATTTCTCTTTCGTGCCTGCGTACCGCCGCGGCCTCGGTTTCCAGACTGCTGATGGCGCGCTTCATCGCCACGGCGAGCTGCTGCTTCAGTGCCGCGCGCTGCGCCTCGAGCGCGAGCGTGTCCGGGTGCCGGAACGAGCCACGATCATAGAGATCCGCCAGCTTGACCTCGACATCCCCGAGATTCCGGCGCAGCGTCTGGACGAACGGCGACGACGCGACCTCCGGCAGGTTGTCGCCGGGAAGATCGCCCTCGGCCGCGGCGCGCGCCGTCTGAATCTTCGCCTCGATGCGGGCGCGTTCGGTGCGGATGAGGCTGAGTTGCGCGTTCAGGTCGCTGATCTGCTGGCTGGCGATCGTGTCGCCGCGGAACTCCATCAATCCCGCTTCGCGGACGAACCGGAGGACGGCCGTCTCGGAGGCCTCGAGCTCGTTCCGCAGTTCCTCGAGGCGGCTGCGGAGCCAGTTGCTGGCGCTGCGCGCCGCCCGCACCTTCATGCCGACCGTCTCCTGCAGATAGGTGGCAACGAAGGCGTTGGCGATCTCGGCCGAGACGGCCGGATGCACCGATCCGAAGGACACATAGATCGTGAACGACCGCCCGTCGTTGCTCACACGGAGCCCGCCGAGCAGCCAGTCGATGATATCTCCCTCGCTCGGAATCGCCGGTCCGGCGGTCGCGGCGCCGCTGCGCCGTGCCGTTGCGGCGGCGGCATCCAGCCCCACTGCCTGGCGGAGCGCGGTTCGTCCGGCGGACCAGGACGGCCGCACGACCTCGAGCAGCTCACCGACCTGCGTGCTGCCGGCAAGCCCGGTCCAGTTCGCCAGTCGGTGGACGGCCGAACGCACCCATTCGCGCCCTCTCGCGTAGATCGAGGGCGGGGGCTCCATTGCGGCCAACAGGTCGGGCCGATTGCGAAAGTCGAGCCGGTCGGCGACCAACGCCGCCATCGACCGGGAGGCGATCGCGTCGAGTTCCGTTCGGAGTGCCGCATTCTCCTCCGGCAAGCGCGACACGACCGAACCGATGTCGATCACCTGTACCTTGCGGGCGTCGAGCGCGATCACCGCATCGGCGACGTAACGCGGCGGGGCGGCAGACGCGATGATCCAGGCCGCGGCGGCACATAGAATGGTCGGCGCGGTGATCGCGAACTTCCGACGCGCCGCTATTCGGAGATATCCGACCAGGATTTCGGAGGAGCGATCATGCTCTCGGCGATCTGCCACAATCATCGCACCGTCGCTCCAACCCTATGCCGACGCCGTCGCGGCCTATTCGTCTGCCCGGAACATACTCCTGGTCCGGAATGCCACTTCCGTACGGTTCGTCGCTTTCAACTTGTGCATGATATTCCGTACATGCACCTTGACCGTGCTCTCGCTCATCGCGAGCTCGTGCGCGATGATCTTATTTGCCTTTCCTTCCCTTATCCGGTTGAGAACCGCGAGCTGGCGTTGGGTGAACTGCGGTCCGTTGGGAATCATACTCCCGTTCGATTTGGCCGCGTCTGAGTAATTCAAAAGGCTGCTGGCCGGAATGAAGGTCCCTCCGGCCTCGACCAGCCGCATCGCCTCGATCGCGACACTGAAGCTTGCGCTCGTGGGAATGTAGCCGCGAACCCCGCGCCCTAGCGCTTCGATGACACGGTCGCCGCTGTCGATGTCCGCGATCAGAATGATCGCTGCAGTCCCGAATGTCTGGCGTAAGCTAAGAAGTGCTTGTTCGACAACAGGGTCACTGACCCGTCGTGCGTGCGCATTGAGAAGTACCAAATTGATCGTTTCCGGAGTCTCACTGACCTCGATGAGCTCCTCGACGGTCGCACAGGTGACTATTGCCGAAGTGCTGAAGACTGTGGTCAGTGCTTTTGCGATGCAATCCCGGCTGAATGCCGACCCGTCAACTAACGCGATGACCCTGCCCACCGATGCGACCGCACCGTTGTTTTCGAGGCTGGTGCCAATGAAGCCGTGTTCCCCGGCGATTCCGGTATTGACTACTGTACCCGGACCCGGTTCAGAACCAGACCTCTTGCTCGTAGTGATGTCGAGCATTCTTCACCTCTCCGACTCCAGTATTCGATATTGTTGCCTGGCTCCCCCTCATCCTGAAGGCTTCTTATCCATGAATACAGGTCAAGGTACCGGAGAGCCTGAACAGAATCCAGGTCTACGTCGGTGGTATCCGATTCGGCATCAAGCCAATCATCGCTACCTATTTTGGTCTATGGTGTAGGCAGGATGATTTATGTCCGATACGAAAATTCGCCCCCTCCGCTGATCGCGACAATGGACGAAGCCGGCGCCCGGCCGGACGAAACGGCCCTCGGGCCGGCCGTCATCACCTGCCCGTCACGCGATCCGACAGGCGGTGCGGAGCCGTTTCGACAGGTTGCCGTTCGATCCTGCGGGCGATCCACGACGAGATCGCCATAGGGTCGGATAGGGCCGCCTGCCGGCCGGTGCGTGCGGGGTGCCGCCGCTGCGGCCCGGTCACCGCCATCGTCCGGGTCGTCTCATCGCACCGGACGCCGCCGGGGACGGTGCGACGCCCGAAACGGACGGTCCTGCTTCCTTCCGTCAGGATCGACGACGCCCGGATGATGGCCCGACGACGGCGCGGCGTCCCAAGCTCGGTGACGTCGCGCACGACACAACGGCGCCGTGTCTGCGCGAGCGCGATGCCGTGTCGAAACGCCGTGAACGGTCGCCGCTTCGCCGGCATCGAACCCCGACCGACGGAGTCCGCGCCGACCGTCCGCCCGGGGCATCACGGTCGCGCGGCGCGAGCGACTTTCATCGCATCGGATTCGGCCGGTCCGGCACCGGACCCGCGGCCAACGGAAGGCAACGAAAAGCGACCCCGTGGCGCACGGTCACGGCCGCAAAATTCGCAATGCGGATGCAATCTCAATAGGATCCCCGGCACAAAGAAAGACCATCGACGGCAAGTCGTTACAGCCGCTGCAGTCGCAGGATCATCCCCTGCAGCACCGTTGAAAGCAGATCGCAGGGGCACGACTCGGCCGTATCGGTCGGTGCGCCCGGAACGCACCGCCAGGGCCCCATCCTTTCATTCGGCGGACCGGGCGCGGCGCCGGACATTCATCCCGACTCGCGGATCTTTCCGACCACCGCTCCGGGTCGCCCCGGGCGCCGGCATCGGAGCCGCAAGCGGCGGTCCGGCGTGGTACGGACGGGGACCGGCCGACGGCATCGCGCTGCGGGTGGCGGTACGTGTCGACCTCCGAGCGGTGCGCTGCAGGTTCGGGACCGGTCGAAGGAAGCGGCGGGACCTCCCCGGTCGGCGATCCGGCCGCTCAGAACGGACCCGGATCAGCCCACCATCGTGACGACCGGGGACGAACGGGCCGCCGCACGCACCCTCTCGGCAAGACAGGCTCCGTCCTCGCCGCGGCACCGCGGGCAGATCTCGACGAAGTCGGCCCGAAAGTCCTCTGAAATCCGCGCCAGCCCGCTGCACAGTCCGGGCCTGTCCGCCGGCCGGAATCCGTCCCCGTTCGAGGGCGCGACACTCTTGCTGCGGCTCTTGAGCATCCTTTCGCGTCCCTGTTGCCGAATCTCGGCAGGAGATCCGGCGTCATGCGCAACGGCCCGCATAACCGCCCCGGCGATCCCGCCGCACACGCGGGCGGAAATCGTCAAGCCTGCGGCAGGACCGGCCGGGCCAGACGGATCGTATCGCGAACCGAATTCAGGTCGGTAGCGACGCCGATGCGACGAAATAGCGCATCCTCGTGGCGCCCCGGTCGTTCCTCGCGCAGTACCACGGTCAGTATTCAGTGTCCGTTCCATCCGGCCCGGCCCGATGCGCTATTTCCACGCCCCGCGAGCGTTGTCAGAGAA
>CAZVAR010000208.1:0-4940 GCA_964625225.1 uncultured Alphaproteobacteria bacterium
CCGCCCCATCCGGATCGTCGAGACCGTGGTGGACATCAACGAAAAGCGCAAGCGCGCGATGGCCGACCGCATCGTCGCCGCCTGCGGCGGCAGCGTGCGCGACCGAACCATCGGGCTGCTGGGCTTGACCTTCAAGCCCAACACCGACGACATGCGCGACGCGCCCAGCCTCGCGATCGTCCCGGCCCTGCTCGAGGCAGGCGCCGTCGTCCGCGCCTACGACCCCCAGGGCATGCCCGCGGCGCGGGCGCTTTTGAACGGCGTGACCTGGTGCGAGGACGCCTACGACGCCGTCGCGGGCACCGATGCGGTCGCCATCCTGACCGAGTGGAACGAGTTCCGAGCGCTGCGGCTTGATCGCGTGAAGGCGCTGATGCGTTCGCCGGTGATGGTCGACCTGCGCAACATTTACGAGCCCGAGGACATGGCCGAGGCCGGATTCCAATATAGTTGCGTCGGGAGGCCGTTGCTCCGGCGCGAGCAGGGATGAGCTTCCGGGAGGCGGAGATGAACGGACCGCGTGCGCACCGCTTCGATCCGACGATCCTGCGCGAATACGACATCCGCGGGACGGTCGGCCAGACTCTCACGACGGCGGATGCCGGCGCCATCGGGCAGGCGTTCGCCAGAATGCTCGCCGAGCAGGGCGGGACCCGGGTCGCGGTCGGCTATGACGGGCGGCTCAGTTCGCCCGATCTCGAAGCGGCCCTGGTCGACGGGCTGGTCGCGAGCGGCGTCGAGGTCGCCCGGATCGGCCTCGGCCCGACCCCGATGCTGTATTTCGCCGTGCACCATCTGGATCTCGACGGCGGGATCATGGTCACCGGGTCGCATAATCCGCCGGATCAGAACGGCTTCAAGATGATGCTCGGCAAGAAGGCGTTCTACGGCGACCAGATTCAGCGCATCGGCGCGATCGCGGCGGCCGGGGACTTCGTGTCGGGCCGCGGGCGTTCGGAACGGGTTTCGGTGACCGAGGCGTATCTCGACGAGCTCGCCGGCGCGTACCGGGGGAGCCGCAGCCTCAAGGTGGCATGGGATGCCGGGAACGGCGCGTCCGGCGAGGTCATGGTCGCCTTGACCCGCCGGCTTCCGGGTGAGCATGTCCTGCTCAACGAGCGTGTCGACGGCACCTTCCCGGCCCACCATCCGGACCCGACCGTGCCGGAGAATCTCGAGCAGCTGCAGCGTGCGGTCGTCTCGCAGGCCTGCGATCTGGGGATCGCCTTCGACGGCGACGGCGATCGCATCGGGGTGGTGGACGGCACAGGTCACATCGTCTGGGCGGACCAGCTCATGGTCCTTCTCGCCCGATCGGTGTTGGCCGACCATCCGGGCGCGACCATCATCTCCGATGTGAAGGCCAGCCAGGTCCTGTTCGACGAGATCGCCGCGGCAGGCGGAAGGCCCGTCATGTACAAGACCGGCCATTCGCTCATCAAGAGCAAGATGGCCGAGCTGAAGTCGCCGCTCGCCGGCGAGATGAGCGGCCATATCTTCTTCGCCGACCGCTATTACGGCTTCGACGATGCCCTCTATGTCGCGGTCCGGACGCTGTCGATCCTGGCGTCGTCGGACGTGAGTCTCGCGGAGTTCCGGGCATCGCTGCCGACCGTGGTCAATACCCCGGAGATTCGCTTCCCCTGTCCCGAGGAACGCAAATTCGCGATCGTGCGCGAGGTGCGGGACCGGCTTCGTGCGCAAGGGGCCGACGTCAACGATATCGACGGGGTTCGTGTACGCACGCCCGACGGCTGGTGGCTTCTGCGCGCCTCCAATACCCAGGCGGTCCTGGTGGCGCGATGCGAGGCGAAGGACGAGGCCGGCCTCGGTCGGCTCAAGCAGGCCCTCGCCGCCGAACTACGCGCCAGCGGGATCGACCTGCCGGTCGGCTGAGGCCGGGATCGCGGTCGCGCCGCGCCGGCCGCCCGGTCCCGTCGGGGAGGCGCCGCCGGGACCGGGCCGTGCAAACCGGGACGGTGTGTCAGGCGTTGGAGTCGTAGGCCAGGCAGTCCCGCTGGTGCATCTCCAGCTTCCGGCAGGCTTCGATTGCGAATTCGCGGCTGACCCCGGTCAGACGGGCCCGGTAGAGCTGCTTTCCGTCGCGGCGCAACGGCATGATGCCGACTTCGGCGTGGGGCGGCAGGTTCGGGATGAGATCGGCAGCCTCCCGGGCGACCCGCTTCGCGCTGCTCTTGTTGGAGAAGACGCCGACCTGGATGATCCAGCTCCCCTTCGTGGCGGCGGCGCGGGCGGTGCCCGCGGCGCGCGGCGCCGGCCCGGACGTGTACGCAGCCGGTTGCAGCCTCGGGGCACGTCCTCCTTCGCCGGCCGGCCGGGTCTTCGCCTCGGCCAGTTCCCGGAGAGGCTGCCGGGATCGCGGGGCCGCCGCGACCAGGACTTCCGGCCGTCCCGTCGCGAACGCCCGGTCCATGAGGCTCGCCATGTGCAGGTCGCGGGAGCGGGCGGTCTTGCCGCCCATCACCACCGCGATCAGTCGCCGGCCGTCCCGCACGGCCGAGGCCGCGAGATTGTAGCCCGATGCTCGGATGTAGCCGGTCTTGATGCCGTCGGCCCCGTCATAGGCGGCCATGAAGCGGTTATGGGTTTCGAACGTGCGGCCGGCATACGTGAAGCTCGCCGTCGAAAAGAGCCCGTAATATTCGGGGTGGTCGTGAATCAACGCCTGGGACAGCCGGGCGAGATCCCGGGCCGTGCTGACCTGGTTCGGATCCGGCAGGCCGGAGGCGTTGCGGAACACGGTGTGTCGCATGCCGAGTTCGGCTGCCTTCGCGGTCATCATCCGCCCGAATCTCCACTCGGTTCCGGCGATCGCCTCCGCGATCACGACGGCCGCGTCGTTCGCCGATTTGGTGATCAGGGCGAGCGCCGCATCCATGACCCGGATGCCGTCGCCGGGCCGCAGGCCGAGTTTGGTCGGCGGCTGCGCGGCCGCGTGCCGCGACGCGTAGATCGTGTCGCCGGCTCCCAGCCGGCCGTCCTTGATCGCGTCGAACAGGAGGTACAGCGTCATCATCTTGGTGAGCGACGCCGGATAGTTCAGCGTATCCGCGTTGACCTCGTGCAGCACCTGGCCGGTCTCGGCATCGATGACGATGGAGGCATAGCCCGCGCCTGCGGGCTGCGCACTGCCGAGCGTCGGCAGAACCATCGCAGCGATAACGACAAGAAGTCGAACCAGAGCCATGAGCCCCCCATCGCCGATTCGAACCGCGAAGCGCCTGCCCCCACCGGATCCCACTAGATCAGGTGCCGGACTAGCGAATCGTAAATTCCAACGTTCAGAATAGGGATGGGCCGGATTGTTCGTCGATTCGGGAATCCCCTCCGCGCCGCGGATTCGGTCAGTTATCCACCGGGTCGCGGTTGCGCCGGCCGACTGTCTCCGGGGTGGCGGATGCGGACGCCGATAACCATGTCTTTGGCATGCGTCGGGGGTCGGGGACGGCTCGAATCGTGCTTGGCCGGGGCCGCCGCGTCTTTCCCGCCGCTGCGCGCGGATAATATCTTGGTTATTCTGTTGGGCATCGGCAGAAGCCCCGGATCTGGCGAACGATGGCGATGAGCGACGGCGACAGGCAGAACGGTAGCCGGAAGGGCGAAGGGCCGGCGACGGGTGTGGTCGTCAAGAGCAAGGCCAAAACCAAGCGGCCCTCTATGTACAAGGTGTTGATGCTGAACGACGATTACACACCGATGGAGTTCGTCGTTCACGTCCTTGAGACGTTCTTCCACAAGACCAGGGAAGAGGCGACGCGCATAATGCTCCATGTGCATCGGCGCGGACTCGGCGTTTGCGGTGTTTACACCTACGAGGTGGCGGAAACCAAGGTGGCGCAGGTGGTCGAGTTCGCCCGGCGTCACGAGCATCCGCTGCAGCTGACCCTAGAGAAAGAGTGACCGGCGATGTTGTCGCGAAACCTTGAGCAGACACTCCACCGCGCGTTGGCGCTGGCTTCGACGCGGCGGCACGAATACGCGACGCTGGAGCACCTCCTACTCGCGCTGACCGAGGACCAGGACGCGGTGGCGGTCATGCGGGCGTGCGGACTCGATTTGGAGCGGCTCCGCCGGGACGTAACCGACTATCTCGATAATGAACTCAGCAATCTGGTCACCACGCGGGGCGGCGACCCGAAGCCGACGGCCGGTTTTCAGCGGGTGCTGCAGCGGGCGGCGATCCACGTTCAGTCCTCCGGCCGCGAGGAGGTGACCGGGGCCAACGTACTGGTGGCCCTGTTTTCCGAGCGCGAGTCGCATGCGGTCTACTACCTGCAGGAGCAGGAGATGACCCGGCTCGACGCGGTGAACTACATCTCCCATGGGATCGCGAAGGTCCCCGGACGCGCCGAGGAGCGTCGGGTTCGGGGCAGCACGCAGGAGGACTCCGCGAACAGCAGCGACGCGACCGCCACCAAGCGCGGCCACGAGGCGCTCGATGCCTACTGTGTCGACCTGAACGAGAAGGCCCGCAAGGGCCTGATCGATCCGCTGATCGGCCGCGAGCTCGAGGTGGAGCGGACCATCCAGATTCTCTGCCGCCGAACCAAGAACAACCCTCTCTATGTCGGCGATCCCGGAGTCGGGAAGACGGCCATCGCTGAAGGGCTGGCTCGCAAGATCGTCAATGGCGAGGTTCCGGAGGTTCTGCGCAACGCGACGATCTATGCGCTGGACATGGGCGCGCTCTTGGCCGGCACCCGGTACCGCGGCGACTTCGAGGAGCGCCTCAAGGCGGTCCTGAGCGAACTCGAGTCCCACGAGGGCGCCGTGCTCTTCATCGACGAGATCCACACGGTCATCGGCGCCGGCGCGACCAGCGGCGGCTCGATGGACGCGTCGAACCTGCTGAAGCCGGCGCTGGCGAGCGGCACCCTGCGCTGCGTCGGGTCCACCACATACAAGGAGTACCGGAACTA
>CAZVAR010000209.1:0-4886 GCA_964625225.1 uncultured Alphaproteobacteria bacterium
CAACGTGCACGCCGCCGCCCGCGCATCCCTTCCCTATATTCCATTGTTCAATAGCAGTGGGTCGGTCGCCCGACCGAAGAGGTCGCGGGTTATATGGCCGAGGCCCGAACCCTGTCAATGCCCATTTTCGGGAGATCCGACCGCGAGCCGAGCCCGCCCGGCCCACCGTTCCCGACGGAACCGATCGGCCGCGATCTCCACATGGGGACCTTGCCGCGCGGTTCAAGCCCCGGGGACGCCCGTCGGCGACAGCCGTGAGCGTGTCTCGCCGGCGGGCCGACCGTCGCCGGGTTCGCCGGACACGCTGCTCCGGAAGCGAACCGCCGATCGGGCCCGATCCGTACGGGCATCGCGAACCCCGGTGTCGGGGCACTCATCGCCTGAGGCCGCGGCATGACGGGGCATTGCGGGTCGGCGCGGGGCACGCATTCGGAGTAGCCCTTCCGATTGACAAGCCGGGTCCGGAACCGCATCCTGCGTCGCATTCTCAAGGCGTCATTCCCTGAAATTAAAAGGATATTCTGCCTGCATGGGCCAATTCAGCGTTTGGCGGACACGGTGCCGACACGTGCCATTCCCGGCACGAACTTCGCTCGCAGCAACACTTGTCCCGCTGGCCCTCACGGTCGGCTGCCTCGCCGGGCTGGTGAGGTTGCGCCCGATCATTGCCGGCGTGAGCGGAATCCTGGCCGTCTCGGTCGGTTTCATGGCAGGTGCGGCAATGCTGCCGGCATCGACGCAGAACGCTGCCGGCGACGGACTGTCGCTCACCTCCGACGTGCGGGCGGCCGGAGGGCTCAGCGACCCGCACGAGATCGCGATGGTGGCACCGCTGCCGCGGCTGGTGCGCCTCCCGTCCGAACCCGGCGCCCAGCCGATCCTGGATCAGACCGTGCACGTCGGCAAGGGCGACACGCTGATGCAGCTGGTGGTCGATGCCGGCATCGACCGCGGGGAGGCACACGAGGCCATTGCCGCTCTGCGCGAGGTGTACGACCCGCGACGGCTTCGAGTCGGTCAGGCGATCACCCTGACCTATGCCCCCGGCGTTGCCCCAGGTACGGCGAAGCTGATCGGCATGCGGCTGGAGAAGAGCTTCGACCGCGACGCCGGTGCCGGCCGCCTCGCCGATGGGCGCTTCCAGTCCTTCGAGATCGAGCGCCAGCTCGACATCCGGCTCGCCCGCGCGAGCGGCGCCATCCGCAACAGCCTGTTCGAGGACGGGGCAGCCGAAGGGGTGCCGGCGCGCGTGATGGTCGATTTCATCCGCCTCTTCAGCTACGATATCGATTTCCAGCGCGACATACATGCCGGCGATAAGTTCGACCTGCTGTTCGAGCGCTACCACGCGGAAGAGGGCCGTGTCGCCCATGAGGGAGAGATCGCGTACGCCTCGATCACCGTCGGAGGACGTACTCTGAAGCTCTACCGCTTCGAGACGCAGGACGGCGAAGTCGAATATTTCAACGAGAACGGCGAAAGCGTCCGCAAGGCACTGCTCCGTACTCCCGTCGACGGCGCACGGCTGTCTTCCCGCTTCGGCATGCGCAAGCACCCGATCCTCGGCTACTCGCGGATGCACAGGGGCGTCGACTTCGCTGCTCCGACCGGTACCCCAGTCGTGGCGGCCGGCAGCGGCATCGTCGAGTTCGCCGGTCGCAAGGGTGCATACGGGAAGTATATCCGGATCCGGCACAATGCCGAGTACAGCACCGCCTACGCCCATCTCAACGGCTATGCTCCCGGTATCTCGCGCGGTAAGCGGGTCAAGCAAGGGGAGGTGATCGGCTATATCGGCACCACCGGCCGCTCGACCGGACCGCATCTGCACTACGAGGTCCTGCGGCAAGGCACGCAGATCAACCCGATTGAGCTCGATCTCCCCAGCGGCATCACACTGGCCGGCAAGGACCTGCTCCGGTTCAAGATCGCCCGCAAGCGCATCGACGAGCGACTGGAGCGGATGCCGCGCAGCACTCTGATCGCCCAGGCCCCAGACAAGAAATGAACCGATCCGCCTGGCGTCTTCCGGCGTCGCGACTGCGTCGCCGCACCTGCACAAGGATGGACACGCCCCGAACTGGAGATGGGAGTTGGAGAGGATGACCCGAGCAGTCTCGACCGGATGCCGCACGCTGGCGTTCGCCGTTACCGTGTCTGCAGCGGCGCTGGCCGCCGGCGCCGCCACAGCGCAGGACATCAAGCTGCCGAAGACGATGGTGTGGACCGCCTACGATCTGGGGGCAAGCGGCTATGCGGAGGCATCCGGTATCGCCAACGCCCTGATGAAGAGATACGACACGCGAGTCCGGATCGTCCCCTCGGGTACATCGATCGGCCGGCTGCTGCCGCTCACCACCGGCAAGGCCGACTATGGCTATCTCGCCAATGAGGTCTATTTCGCGACCGAGGGCACGTACGACTTCGCGACCCAGCAGTGGGGTCCGCAGGACCTGCGCGTCGTGCTGGGCCGGCTCGCGAGCAACGGCCTGGCCTGTGCCGGCGATGTCGGCATCGAGCAGCTGGAGGATCTGAAGGGTAAGCGGATCGGCTACGTGAAGGGCAACCCCTCGGTCAACGTCAAGACCGACGCGGTGCTCGCCTTCGCCGGGCTGGGACAACAGGACGTGCAGCCGGTCTGGTTCGGCAGCTATGCCGCGCTCAAGACCGCGGTCATCGCTGGTCAGATAGACTGCTACAGCAGCGTGACGACCTCCGCCAACATGCGCGAAATCGAAGCGAGCCCGCGCGGCATCACTTGGCCGGAACTGCCGCCCGACAACAAGGAGGGCTGGGAGCGGATCCGGGAGGTCGCCGACTTCTTCTCTCCCTACAAGGAAACCGAAGGGGCCGGCATCTCCAAGGAGAATCCGCGTAACCTGCTCGGTTACCGCTATCCGATGATCACGACATATGCGCGTACCAACGCGGACGAGGTCTACGCCTTCATCAAAGCGGTCGACGAGAGTTTTCCGGACTACAAGAACACGACCGGGAGTTCCTCCAACTGGGCACTCGACATTGCCGGCAAGCCACCGGCCGACGCACCCTTCCACGAGGGCGCCGTGCGCTATCTCAAGGAGAAGGGGATCTGGAACGCCGAGGCGGAAGCCTGGCAGGAGAAGCGGCTTGCCCGTCTCGAGAAGGTGATGATCGCCTGGGACGAGGCGATCGAAGCCTTCAATACCATGCGCGCCGAGGAGCAGAAGAAGGGAAACAAGATCGATCCGGACGAGGCTTGGCCGCCGTTCTGGAACGAGCATCGCCTGAAGCTGGGCCTCGGCCCGGCGCTGTAATCCGCCCTCGCGGATAAGAAGTAATAAGGGGCCGGCGGGTATCGCCGGCCCCTTTTCGGTTCGCTGCGGCGCGACCGCCCTATCCGCTCCGCTCCGCCGCTAACCGGGCGGGGCAAGCGTCATGCGGCTTGGCTGACAGCCTGCCCGTTGATGATCAGGCCACCCTCGCCGGCACTGACGCGGACGGTGTCGCCATCCTTGACCGATCCGTTCAGGATCATGGTCGCGAGCGGATTCTGCAGCGAACGCTGGATCACCCGCTTCAACGGCCGCGCCCCATAGACCGGGTCGTATCCGGCTTCCGCCAACCAGTCCAGCGCTGCGGGCTCAAGCTCCAGCGAAATCTTCCGGTCCTCAAGCATTCGCCGCAGACGGGCGAGCTGGATGTCGACGATGCCCTTCATATGCTCGCGCGAGAGCCGCGAGAAGATCAGGATCTCGTCGAGGCGGTTCAGGAACTCCGGACGGAAGGCCCGCCGCACCACCTCCATCACCTGACTGCGGAGCGCCTCGTCGGAGGTCCCGACCGGCGCCTGGGCGATAAATTCGCTGCCCAGGTTCGATGTCATGATGATGATGGTATTGCGGAAGTCGACCGTACGGCCCTGGCCGTCCGTCAGGCGCCCGTCGTCGAGCACCTGGAGCAGGACGTTGAACACGTCCGAATGCGCCTTCTCGATCTCGTCGAACAAGACTACCTGGTAGGGCCGACGCCGCACCGCTTCCGTCAGCGAACCGCCCTCCTCATAGCCGACATAGCCGGGCGGCGCACCGATCAGCCGGGCCACGGAATGCTTCTCCATGAACTCCGACATATCGATACGGACCATCGCCGAGTCGTCGTCGAACAGGAACTCGGCCAGCGCCTTGGAGAGCTCCGTCTTGCCGACGCCGGTGGGCCCCAGGAACAGGAAGGAACCCAGCGGACGGTTCGGATCCTGCAACCCGGCACGGGCGCGCCGCACCGCCTCGGAGACGGCCTTGATCGCTTCGTCCTGACCGACGACGCGGGTGCGCAACCGCTCCTCCATCGCCAGCAACTTCTCCCGCTCGCCGGTCAGCATCCGGTCGACCGGGATACCGGTCCAACGCGAGACAATCTGCGCGATCTCGTCGTCGGTGACCTCTTCCTTGAGCATGGCGGCGCCGCTCGCCGCCTCCGCCTCCTGGAGCTGCTTTTCCAGGCCGGGAATGATGCCGTAGGTCAGTTCGCCCGCCTTGGCCCAGTCGCCGCGGCGCTGCGCCTGTTCGACCTCTAGGCGTGCCTGCTCGAGTTGCTCCTTGAGCCGCTGGGCGGCGTTCAGCTTGTCCTTCTCCGCCTGCCAGCGCGCCGTCAGCTCGGCCGAACGCTGCTCGAGGTCGGCCAACTCGCCTTCCAGCTTCTCCAGCCGCTCGCGCGACGCCGCGTCGGTTTCCTTCTTCAGCGCCTCACGTTCGATCTTGAGTTGGATCACGCGCCGGTCGATCTCGTCGATCGCCTCGGGCTTGGAGTCGACCTGCATACGGAGTCGGCTCGCAGCCTCGTCGACGAGGTCGATTGCCTTGTCGGGTAGGAAGCGGTCGGTGATGTAGCGGTTGGACAGAGTCGCT
>CAZVAR010000210.1:0-4750 GCA_964625225.1 uncultured Alphaproteobacteria bacterium
CGGGCGACACTGGTCTGGTGAGTGCCCACGGATGTCGATATCCGGTGTAGTCGGTGACCGGATGGTCGGCGGCGACACGGCGTACGAGGCGATCCTTCCCGAAGGCGGACATGAATCGATTGTGGACCCGCGCCGTGGGCGGGGCGCCAGTGTCGGGCGCGCGGCCGGTCCGAATCGAGTGAGCGGTGGCATCGTTGCCCTTTCGGTAACTACGATCACGCCGATTTTCGGTCCCTCGCGATGGCAGTGGACATCGACAGGAGCGGGCGGCAGTTGGCCGCCCTCTCAGGGCAATCCGGTCCGGCGCCGTCACGATCCCGGATACGGTGGACGCATAGAGGCCGGGATCACCGCTTCTGCCTCACTGACCAGCAAAGCGATAAAGCGATGATGTGTCCTGCGTCATGCCCGGGATACCGCGCCGCGTCAGACCGAGCGCGACCCCGTTCTATCCGCCCCACATGGAGACGTCGGCGGCAGTGAGCTGGCGGCGCCGATCCCTGGCCCGACATGGAGCCGCTGGAGGCGCTTGCATGGAAAGCGGCCGACGGCTTCGTCGATGTGATAAACGACGACCCTGCGAACCGGTCCGGGGCCACCCTGTAGGAGAGGGGCCGGCCGAGGCTCCTGTCGCCATTGTATCCGAGAGCTTCGAGAGGCCGGTCGACAAGACTCTGTCCCGCGAGCCTGAAAGGCTCGGCCCGCCGGAGCGGTACGTTGACGTCTTCAACCGCTTTGCGGACGGATTCGAAAGGCCGATCGAAGGGTCTCGGTTCGTCGGAGTGCGCGTCGACGGCCGGTCCGGACCGGCTGTTAACCGGAATCCTTCAGCGACCCGTAGCCGGACGCACCATCGCCGCAGTGCCGATTTCTTCGGCACAGGCAATCGCGGCGCTCGGCTCGCCGATCCGTCCGTAGCGCTTCGTCTAGGGTCCTTCAGCCCATGACCAGATTGGGTAGCCAGAGAGCAAGGCCGGGGAAGAACGCAACCAGCAGGACCACGAAGAGAATCGCCCCGAGCCAGGGGAGCGCTGAAGTTACGACCAGCTCGAAGGGGCGGCCCGAAACGCGGGCCAGGACGAAGAGCACCATCCCGAAGGGCGGCGTCGCTTCGCCGATGACCAGCGTCATGATCATCACGACGCCGAAATGGACCGGATCGATGCCGCAGGCGACGGCGACCGGAGCCAGGATCGGTGTGAGGATGTTGATCGCCACCGCGACCGCCATGAAGCAGCCGATGAACAGGAGAAAGAGGATGAGCAGGATCAGCAGCAGATGCGGGTCGCTGGTGACGGTGGCGATCCCCTCGGCAATCCGGTCGGGAGTACGCGTTCGCGTCAGCACCCATCCGAACAGCGCCGCGCAGGCGAGGATGAACATGATGACGGCGGAGTCGATGGTCGCTCGTCGAAAGATGAGAAAGAGCTTGCCCAGCCCCATGGAGCGATAGATCACGCAGGACAGAACGATCGCCCAAGCCGAGGCGACCGCCGCCGCTTCGGTCGCAGTGAAGATGCCGAGCACGATGCCGCCGATCAGGATCACCGGCGTCAGCAGCGACGCGAAAGCGGCGATGAAGCTGTCCCAGACTTCTCTGAACCCCGAGAAGGGCCGCGTCGGGTAGGCGTTTCGGCGGGCGTAGAACGCGACCAGGCCCATCATGGCCAGTCCCATCAGTATGCCTGGCACGGCTCCCGCAAGCAGGATGCGCCCGGCGGAGACTTCCGCGAGAATCGCGTAGAGAATCGCGGCGATGCTCGGCGGAATGATGGGTCCGATCAGGGAACTGCCAGCGGTGACCCCGATCGTGAAGCGGTCATCATAGCCGGCGGCGCGCATCGCCTTGATCTCGATCGCGCCGAGGCCCGCGGCGTCGGCGGTTCCGGACCCCGACATGCCGGCGAAGATCATGCTGGCCAGCACGTTCACGTGACCGAGCCCGCCGCGGACATGCCCGACTACCGCATCGCAGAAGCGGAAGATCCGCTCCGTTGCCCCTGATTCGTTCATCAGATGGCCGACCAGGAGGAACAGCGGAATCGCGAGCAGTGGGAACGAGTCGATCCCATGCACGATCCGCTGGGCGATCAGCTCATAGGGCAGCGCCTCCAGGCCGCGCGTCAGCGCGAAATAGGCGATCCCCGGAATGCCCATGGCCACCGCTGCCGGGACGCCACCCAGGAGCAGCAGCAGCAGCAATCCCATCACGACATAGATCTGCGCCATATCACCACCGCTGGCGGAGGGAGGAGATCAGGCGCCCAAGCGCCGCGATGCAGATGCCGGCACTGAAGATCACGGCCGGCAGGTAGAACACCCAGCTGTCGAGTCCGCCGATCGTCGCCAGAGGCACGTTCCAGTTGCCGAGCAGCATGCTGAAACTGCCGATGCCGAAGACTATGGCGAACAGCACGAACAGCAGGTCGTAGAGGACGGCCAGGATCTGCGGACCCCAGCGGCAGCGATGCGCGACCCTGTCGATGATGTCGATCCGAATATGCGCCGCGGACATGAAAGCGGCCAGGGCGCCGATGAAGACCGCATAGATGTTGAGGAGGCGCGCGGCCTCCTCACTGAAGACAATGGCGAGCCCGAGATATCGGTAGATGACCTGGGCGCAGACCGCGACGAAGAAGCCGATGAAGGCGAGCGTGGCGACGTTCTCGACCAGGCGCGTAATGCGGGAGGACATTGTTGCCTGTGTCTGTGCTCAGTTCTGGCCGATCGCAGCCAGCGCACCATCGAGGACGCCCGGTGCCAGCACGTCCTGGGCGATGGCCCTGACAATCGGCATGGCTTCGGCGCGGAATTCCGGCTTGGGTTCGACCAGCTCCAGCCCGGCGTCCTGAAGCCTTTGGGCGATCTCCTTGATCTCCGCATCAGCCGCTGCCGACGCCGCCGCCGACGCCGTATCGACCGCCTTCTGGATTGCCTGCCGCTCCGCGTCGGTGAGGCCGTCCCACCATTTCTTCTGCGCCATGATCGTGGTGTAGGACTGCTGATGTGCCGTGTTGATCAGATACTTTTGCGCCTCGTGAAGCTTCCGACCCCAGATGTTGCTGATCATGTTCTCCTGGGCATCGATCACGCCGGTCTGCAGGGCGGAATAGACCTCCGGTGAGGGGATCGGCGAGACCACCGCACCGAGCTCGCCCCACACCCGGATCCAGAGCGGGATCTCGGGCATGCGGATCTTGATCCCGCGCAGTCCTTCGATGGTATCGAACCGCTTGTTGGACGTCGTCCAGCGCGGCCCCTGATAATGAGTGCCGAGGAACACGGCGTTGCCCTTCTCGGCAAGGGCCGCGTTCATCCTGTCGCCAATGGGGCCGGCAAGGTATCGCTCGATGCTTGCGTAATCCGGGAAGAGATACGGGATCAGCGTCGCATCCAGCTCCGGATAGTAGAGTGCACTGTGTATGACGCCGGTGTGAATGTGCGTTTCGCCGAGACGCAGCATCTCGATCAGCTCCTTCTCGCCGCCGAGCTTGCCGTCGACGAAGAACTCGACATCGAACAGTCCGCCATTCTCGGCGATCGATTTGGCGAAGGTCTCATGAAAGACCTTGTTGATGCCGGTGTTCGGCGCTGTCGAAGCGAAGATCATTTCTTTGGCCGCGGATGCAGGCCCGGCGACGAACGCCGAAACCGCCAGTGCGAGACCGGCGAGGCTGAGCTTTTTCAAAATTTCCTCCTTTGACGATGCAGGTTGACGCTGCCCGACCGATCGGCTGCGGATCAGGGGTCAGGCGAGCTTGCGCTCGATCTCGCGCCATTCGCGAAGGCCGACCTTCATGAAGACGTCCTCGACCGAGCCGGCACCGTACGGAGCCGGGAAGCTGGTGGCCCCGCGCAGCTTGCCGAGAATTTCATCGCAGATCCCGACAACGCTCGCGAACAGAAGCCCAGGCACGATGGTGATCCGATAGCCGAAGGCCTGGAGGTCGGCCGGCGAGACCTCGGGTGTCTTGCCTCCGTGCACCTGGTTGAACAGGCATGGTCCGTTGACGAGGCGCGGAATGTCGCGGATCTGCTCGAGCGTCTGCGGCGCCTCGACGAACGCGATGTCGGCACCGGCCTCGAGCGCAGCATTGACCCGTCGCACCGCTTCTTCCAGCCCGTGCGAGGCAAGCGCATCCGTTCGGGCGATGATCAGGAAGTCCGGGCTGCGGCGCGCGGAGGATGCCGCACGGATCTTCTTCAGGAAGTCTTCGGCAGGCACGATCTTCTTCTGGTCGAGGTGCCCGCACTTTTTCGGGATCTCCTGATCCTCGAGATGGATGGCTGCGACGCCGCGCGACTCGTATTCACGGACGGTGCGGACGACGTTCAGCTCGTTGCCGTAGCCGGTGTCGGCATCCGAGATCAGAGGGATGTCGACGGAACGGGCCAACCGTCCCGCATTCTCGACCATTTCGGTCAGGGTGACGAGCCCGAGGTCTGGGTAGCCGAGTGTCGCAGCACAGCCGGCGCCGGTCATGTAGACCGCCTCAAAGCCGGCCCGCTCCACAGCCCGAGCGGTGATGCAGTCGTAAGCGCCGGGCACGACTAACATGTTCGTGCCGCTTATCAGTTCCCGTAACGAGGCCATAGCATAGCTTCCCTCTGGAAGGGGTCGGATCTTCGGTGTTTGTCAGGACGGCCAACCTAAGAAGACGGAACGGTTTCAGGTCGAATCCAGGATGTCAATGCCGGGCGACCGTCACGGAGGTGCGGGGGCTGGGCATCAGAGGAACCCGCGGCCGGA
>CAZVAR010000211.1:0-3322 GCA_964625225.1 uncultured Alphaproteobacteria bacterium
GATTGGAGCGAGCGCATTAGCATGCACTCCGAGATAGCCATCGAGGCGAGCGGCCTCGTCAAGACCTTTTCCGAGACGCGCGCGGTCGATGGCGTCGACCTCGCCGTTCCGGCGGGCATGGTATACGGGGTGCTGGGGCCGAACGGCGCCGGGAAGACGACCACCATCCGCATGCTGGCCACCTTGATCCCGCCCAGCGCGGGCAGCGCCAGGGTACTCGGCTACGACGTGGTCGGCCAGGCGAACGAGGTGCGCGGGAAGGTCAGCCTGACCGGGCAATTCGCCTCGGTCGACGAGGACCTGACCGGGCGCGAGAACCTGATCCTGCTCGGACGGCTTCTCGGGCTCGGGCGGGGCGAGGCAAAGGCGCGCGCCGATGAGCTGCTGCAGGCCTTCGACATCGCCGAGGCCGGCTCCCGGCTGGTCAAGACCTACTCCGGCGGCATGCGCCGGCGGCTGGACATCGCCGCCAGCATCGTTGTCACCCCGGACGTGCTCTTCCTCGATGAGCCGACGACCGGGCTCGACCCGCGCAGCCGCAACCAGGTCTGGGACATCGTCCGGGCGCTGGCCGGCAACGGCACAACCGTGCTGCTGACCACCCAGTATCTCGACGAAGCCGACCAGCTCGCCGAGCGCATCGCCATCATCGATCACGGCAAAGTGATCGCCGAGGGCACGACCAGCTCGATCAAGGCCTCGGTCGGCGCCGGCACGCTGCGAGTGCGGCTTGAAGAGGCGCTCAACCGCCCGTACGCGGTGGCGCTGCTCGAGAAGGTCCTGGGCGTTCCCATGCAGCTCGAAGCGGACCCGGCCGCGCTCTCGGCCCGCATTTCGGACGGAGAGCGCGTCGCCGAGGCGCTGGCGGCGCTGACGCACGCCGGAATCGGCTACAGCAACTTCGCGCTGGGCCAGCCGAGCCTTGACGAAGTCTTTCTGGCTCTGACCGGCCGCCCGGTACAAGAGCCAACGATTGAGGAGCAGGCAGCATGACGGCGACTCCAATCAACTCATCTCAAGCTGGAATCAATGGCGATCTCCAGGCAGCGATCGCGGCGCCAGCGAAGGCGCGGCGCCCAAGCGCATTCGCCGTCTCGCTGGCCTTTGGCTGGCGAGCGCTGCTCAAGATCCGGCACGTGCCCGAGCAACTCTTCGACGTGACCGCCTTCCCGCTTATGTTCACGTTGATGTTCACCTACCTATTCGGCGGCGCGATCGCCGGCTCGACGCGCGAGTACCTGCAGTTCCTGCTGCCGGGCATCCTGGTCCAGACGATCGTCTTTATCACGATGTACACCGGCGTCGCGCTCAACACCGATATCTCGAAGGGCACCTTCGACCGCTTCCGCTCGCTGCCGATCTGGCGTCCGGCCCCGCTCGTCGGCGCGCTGCTGGGCGACGCTGCGCGCTACACGCTGGCCTCGACGATGGTCATCACCCTCGGATTGATCCTGGGCTACCGGCCGGACGGCGGCGCGGTCGGAGTGATCGCCGCCGTGCTGCTCCTGCAGGTCTTCGCCTTCAGCCTGGCCTGGATCTGGACCGTCTTCGGGCTGGTCATGCGCACGCCCAACGCGGTAATGATGAGCAGCATGCTGATCCTCTTCCCGCTGACCTTCGCCAGCAACATCTTCGTCGATCCCGAGACGATGCCCGGCTGGCTGCAAGCGGTCGTCGACGTCAATCCGATCACGCTGGTGGTGACGGCTGAGCGCGAGCTGATGGCCGGCACGGCCAGCTTCCAGGAGGTCGGCGTGGTGCTGCTGGCCAGCGCCGTCGTCCTGGCCATCTTCGGCCCGCTGACGATGCGGCTCTACAGCACGCGCCCCTAGGCCACGAAACCGCACACAGCGATCAGGCGCCTCGTTTTCGAGGCGCCTGATTTCGTCTGTAGGCAGACCGGGCGCGCTAGCTCAACTGCTGGACCGCGGCTTCAAGGTGCTCTGTGGCGATCGCGCTGGCGCCGCGCTCGATGCGGATCCTGTGGGCGGCAGCCAGGACGTCGCTGACCGTCTTGCCGGCCGGCGGCTCGAACTTGTAGACCGCCAGCTCGATCCTGAAGCCGTTGGGATCCATGAAGTAGAGCGAATCCATGAAGCCGCGGTCGATCGGGCCAGTGTTCGGGTAGCCTGCCTGTTCCAGGCCCTGCGCCGCCCGGTCGAAGGTCTCGCGGGAGACGGCGTAGGCCAGGTGGTGGACGTTGCCGACTACTTCCGGCACTGGTTGGGGGTCGGTCTCCCGGTTCTCGCGCACGAAGAAGGTGATTAGCCGGCCGTCGCCGGGGTCGAAGTACAGGTGCGTCTCCTCGGGCACGTCGAGGTTGGGCTGCTCGAAGACCAGCGGCATGCCGAGCACGCCCTGGTAGAAGTTGATCGTATCCTGCCGGTTAGAGCCGATCAGCGTAATGTGGTGGACGCCGGTCGTCGAGAACTGCATCGCTCGCCTCACTCCTGTTCACTCGTCGTTCACGTCCTGAGCTCAAGCAACGGGATGCCCAGGATCTCGGCGGCCGCCCGGGCACGCTCGATGTCTACGCCCGCATCGGCAACGTACACTGGCCCGACGTCCGGGACGGCATAGACGAGGCCGGCCACCTGGAAGCCCGCCCGGATGATGCCGCGAGCCGACGCGTCGTTCCCCAGGTCATGCCCAACCCAGAAGCGCTGGCCGGCGGCGCCCTCGCGCAAGAAGGTCTGCAGGAGCACCGGGTAGATGCCCCGGCCACGCCACTCCGGCAGGGTCACGAAATCCCAGAGATAGCTGTTGCCGCGCGGCAAGACGAAGTCTAACCCCAACTCGCCGATCTCGACGCGACCGGACGACGACCAGCCGATGCCCGCCGGCACGCCTTCGACGCGCGCGACCAGGGCGCGATTGCCCTCGGAGTAGCGCTGGCGAATCTGCTCGTCGGTGAGGTCGACCACCTGGCGGATGACCGCCGCCGAGGGGTCGTGCTCGACGATCAGGTGCGGCGGGCGGGTAAGATCCGGCAGCGGATCGCCGCTCCACCAGGCGTAGAACAGGCCGACCGGGCGTTCCGGAAGCTGGTCGGGGCGAATCCTGTCATGCTCCTGGCTCATGGGTGTCCTCCGGCTCCAATCGCGGCACGTTGTCGGGCGGCCCGGCAAATGTCGCGGCGCGACGGTCGTCGCGCGCAACGCCGCGAATGTGGTGCCGGAGACAGTCGCCCTGGGGCGGCGACGATCCGGCGCGGCGCGGGAGCGCCAACGCTCACCCGAAGACGACTTCGTCACCCGGGCGGAGGACGCATACCTCCGAATCCGGCGCCAGGTGAGTTGCTGCCCGCTCGAACTGCTCCGGC
>CAZVAR010000211.1:3332-4681 GCA_964625225.1 uncultured Alphaproteobacteria bacterium
GAGGTAATCGGGTGCAGCGTGCCCCAGTGAATCGGGATGGCGACGCGTGGCTTGAGCATGCGGCACGCCTGGGCGGCCTGCAACGGATCCAGGTGCCCGTCGCCCAGCGTCGGCCCCCAACCCCAGATCGGCAGCAACGCGATGTCGATATTATCGGCTACCCGCGACATGCCGGGGAAGAGCTCGGTGTCACCCGCAAAGTAGGTGGTGCGCGCGCCCTCCATGAGGTAGCCGACCGTCTCGGCGGTCGGCCCGAACGGCGGGCGGTGGCCGGAGTGGTAGGCCGGCACGGCGGAGATCGTCATGTCCTCGATCTTCATCGACGCGCCGACAGCCAGCTCGGCGACGTTGGAGAAGCCCTTGCTGCTCAGCCAGCTTCCGGCCCCGCGGGGCACGAAAATGGGCTTGTCGCGGCCCAGCTTGCGCAGCGAGGGCAGATCGAGGTGGTCCTGGTGGAGATGCGAGATCAGCACGGCATCGACACGCTCCGGCCAATCCTCTTGCAGCATCGGCTTGCGCCGCATCAGATGCGCGACGCGCCGGCGCAGGATCGGGTCGGTGAGCAGCCAGGTGTCGCCCTCGTTGAGCAGCACCGTGGCGTGCCCCAGCCACTTGATGAACGTTGTCACAACCCTCGACGCTCCACCCCCACGCCATGCGTCCCGCCGGCACAATCCTACTTGGAACCACGGCGGGCAAGCGCGCTGTGTTCCCGCGCCTGGCGTGTCGGAGCGCGTCTTATGTCACTACGATCGCGACGACGACGCCGATCAGGAACAGAATGGCGATCGCCGCGATGATGACGCCGAAGCTGTAACCGGCGATCATGATGCCGTCACGCGGGGCCGGCCCATCGCCCGGGCTGGCGGCGAATTCTTCCTCGACCGGGGAGTGATATGGCGCCTGCGTCTCATGCTGAGCGTCGCGGTCGCGCCGTTGCTCGGCCATCGGGGATGGTCCTCTCTGCTGGTGCGGAGGAGGCGGCAGCACCGCCTCCTCAGGCTACGTCCGCTCAATTCTAGGGACGCACCCCGTAGCGCCGCGCAGATCGCGGGTAGAAACCCGGTCACGTCCTGGGGAGTGTTCGAGCGCGCGGGTCTACTCCTGGCGCGCGCTCAGATAGCGGAACAGGCCGATCACCGCGAACAACCCGACGATGCCCCAGACCGTCACCGCGCGCACGGCGATCACCGAGCTGTCAACGATCGGCACGAAACGGCTGGACTCGGGCGTGACTTCGATGAAACCGACCGGCTTGACGTGCAGCATGCCACCGACGCCGCCGCCGCCGCCCACGCGATCGGAGGTGCCGCGCTCGTCGAAGCCGATCCCCGAGCCGCCGCCAAAGC
>CAZVAR010000212.1:0-4649 GCA_964625225.1 uncultured Alphaproteobacteria bacterium
TGATCGACACCGGCAGCCGCATGGACGAGGTGATCTTCGAGGAGTTCAAGGGCACCGGCAACTCCGAGATCGTCCTCGACCGCAAGCTGGCCGACAAGCGCACCTGGCCGGCGATCGATATCGGCAAATCCGGCACCCGTAAGGAGGAGCTGCTGGTCGACCGCGCCACGCTGTCCAAAATGTGGGTGCTGCGTCGCGTGCTGATGCCGATGGGCACCCAGGACGCCATGGACTTCCTGCTGAATAAGCTGCGCGAGACGAAGAGCAACGCTGAGTTCTTCCAGGCGATGAACCAGTAGCCCGCCGGGCACCCCGGACGAGCCGAAGCGTATATCTCTCAGAGTCGGCCGCTGTGCGGCCCGGCGGCCCGCACGCCGACCGGATGGAGGAGAGATGTATGCCTGACGCGGTCTTTCCGTCGAACACCCGGGAGCTGGCGCAGAAGCGCCGCGAGCTAGCGCCCGAGATCGAGGCGGCCTTCCAGGCTTTCGGTCAGAAGGTCTTTGCGGAAGGTGCGCTGCCGGCAAAGGTCAAGCAGCTGATCGCCGTCGCCGTGGCGCATGTCACGCAATGCCCGTATTGCATCAGGGGCCATACCAAGGCGGCCCTGCGCAGTGGCGCCTCACAGGAGGAACTGATGGAGGCGATCTGGGTCGCGGCCGAGATGCGGGCTGGCGGTGCCTACGCACACTCCGTTCTGGCGATCGAAGAGATGCAGAAGGCCGCGGCGTCCGAGCGCACGTGAGTCGGCTCCGCATTCCGATCCGGGAGCGCGGCGAGGTCTAGCCGGTGCCCGTGCCGGGCGTTCCTCTTCGATTACGCCTGTGCCGCAGCTGATCGCCGCACGCTTCCAGACCAGCGCCGCCCCAAGCGGTTGGTGCCGCACGCAACTCGCACGGTGCTCGTCCCGATAGTCGGGGTCCGGGACCGTCAGGACGCCAGCAAGACGTCCCGAAGGACAACGGCGTCGTTATGCAGCTCGTCGCGGGCGGCGTAGACGAGCGTAACCGGACCCTGCCGGGCCAGTTCGCGCAACCGCTCGAGTTCCTGAGGATGCGCCCGGATCTCCGCGGCATAGCGCAGGCGGAACTCCTCCCAGCGCTCTGGGTCGTGCCCGAACCATTTCCGCAGATCGGTGCTGGGTGCGAGTTCCTTCACCCAGTGATCGATGGCCGCCGTCTCCTTCTTGACTCCCCGCGGCCAGAGCCGGTCGACCAGGACCCGCGTACCGTCGTCGGCGGCAGGGGGTTCGTATGCCCGCTTCAACCTGACATTCGTTGCCGAGATCGCTTTGCTCATCGCAATCGGCTCCCAATGTTGCCGGCCGGCTCGGCTCACCGTACGCGCAAGCGGCCCGGGACGGTCCCGTCGGGGTCGCCCCGGAGCCTATCGGGCGCAACCGCTCGCGTCGCCGCGGGCCATTCCGGCCCGCGGCCAGGCGCTCTATACCGTCAGGACCACCGATCCGGTCGTCTGCCGTCCCTCCAGTGCCCGGTGTGCCTCTGCGGCATCCTTCAGGGGGAAGGTCCGGGTCACTTCGATCTTGACGATGCCGCGCTTGACGACATCGAACAGGTGGCCGGAGACCTCCTCCAGTTCGGCCCGGGTGATCGTGTAGCTGTTCAATGTCGGCCGGGTCAGGTACAGCGAGCCGTGTGCCGCCAGGATACCGACGTCGATCGGCGGGATCTTGCCGGAGGACTGGCCGAAGCTGACCATCAGCCCACGCGGCCGCAGACATTTCAGGCTGTCCATGAACGTGTCCTTGCCGACCGAGTCGTACACGACCGGCAGCATCTTTCCATCCGTGATCTCCTTCACCCGCTCCACGAAATTCTCGCGGGTGTAGACGATCGGATGGTCACAGCCGTGGCTGCGGGCGAGCGCCGCCTTCTCGTCGGAGCCTACGGTGCCGAGCACCGTTGCGCCGATGTGCTTCGCCCACTGGCAGACGATCAGCCCGACGCCGCCGGCAGCGGCGTGGATCAGGATGGGTTCGCCCTTCTGCACCGCGTGGGTGCGGAAGAGGAGATATTCGGCCGTCATGCCCTTGACCATCATGGCCGCCGCCTGCTGGTCGCTGATTCCTTCCGGAATCTTGACGAGCTTGTCGGCCGGCACGACGCGCGCCTCGGCATAGGCGCCGAGCAGGCCGGCATAGGCTACCCGATCGCCGACGCTGAGGCCGGTGACGCCCTCGCCGACGGCTTCGACCACGCCGGCCGCCTCGTTACCGATCGAGCCCGGCAGGTCGATGGGGTAGAGACCGCTGCGCTGATAGGTGTCGATGTAGTTGAGCGCAACCGCGGTCTGGCGGATGCGGACCTGGCCGGGGCCGGGCTGGCCGACCTCGACCTCCTCCCACTGCAGCACTTCGGGACCGCCGGTCTTGTGGATGCGGATCGCCTTCGGCATCGGTAACTCCCTGTCTGAGGATCGGTACGGTCCGACCGCGCTCCCCGGTACCCGGCGCGGTTGTGCCTTCCGGTGCGGGAGAGCGCGTCGGATCGTGGCTTGCTCTCGGCGGACCTACCGCAGTGCCGTCCGGAACGCCTCGGCGGTACGGCCGTTGGCGAGGTCGGCCGCCTCCTTGTTGTAGGGCTGGCCGCCGATGCGGGCGAAGGCGTGATCCATGCCGGGATAGGTGTAGATCGTCACCTGCGGATTGTCCTTCAGACCGTCGCGGATCTGCTGCTGCGCCTCCGGCGGGACGAACTTGTCGGCCTCCGCGATGTGCAGAACCATCGGCTTCTTGATGTTCTTGGCTTCGTCGAGATGCTTCTCGATCCCGACGCCGTAATAGCCGACATTGCAATCGGCGTCGGAGCGGCAGCCCATCAGATAGGCGAGCAGCCCGCCCAGGCAGAAGCCGACGGTGCCGACCTTACCGGTGCATTCCGGCATCGCGCGGATCGCCTCCAGCGTGGCCTTCAGGTCCTCGATTCCCTTGCCGACGTCGAAGCCTTGATAGAGCGAGAAGGCCTTCTGCCATTCCGCCTCGGTCTGGTCGGTGATGTCGACGCCGGGTTCCTGTCGCCAGAACAGATCCGGCACGACGGCGACATAGCCTTGGCCGGCCCACATGTCGGCGATGTCGCGCATGGTCTTGTTGACGCCGAAGATCTCCTGGATGCAGAGCACGCCGGGGCCCTTGCCGGCCGCGGGTCGCGCGACGTAGGCCGAGAAGCTGCCGCCGTCCTTGGCATTGATGGTGATGGTCGCCATGTCGGTCTGCCCTCCATGCGGGGTGAAATGGTCGGGCAGAGGTTAACCCGGTCGGGAGGCCAGGCGAAGAGGGAGATGGTCCGTGGGACGGAGTCAGATGCGGGACGCCACGTCCGCCATGAAGGCCTCCATCCGCTCCAGCATCTCGGCACGGCTCGGCCGATGGAAGCTCAGGATCAAATGCTGCACGCCGAGTTCCGCAAGCCGCCCGATATCGTCCACTACTGCTTGGGGCGACCCGGTCAGGATGCGGCGGCCGCCGTCGCTGGCTGTCGAGGCATCGCGGTCGCCGTACCAGAGCGCGCAATAGGCGCGGGTGATGCCGTCGGCATCGCGGCCGGCCGCCTCGGCATGCCGGCGCAGCGCGTCGAGGCCCGCCGCGTAGCGCTCGACCGTGTCGAGCGGGTATTGCGGGTTGCTGCCGATCGGATACCAGCCATCGCCGAGGCGGGCCGCGCGACGGATCGCGGCCGGACTCTCGCCGCCGATCCAGAGCGGCGGGTGGGGCGTCTGCACCGGCTTCGGCGCGAAGGCGATGTCGGCGAAGCGGGCCCAGCGCCCCTCGAAGGCCGGGCTCTCCTGAGTCCAGAGGGCGCGGAACGCGGCGAGATACTCGTCGGTCACCCGCCCGCGATCCTCGAAGGCCGGCGCGCCGAGCGCCTCGAATTCCTCGCGCATCCATCCCACCCCGCAGCCGACGGTGAGCCGCCCGCGGGAAAGCACGTCCACGGTTGCGAGCAGCTTCGCCTGGAGGATGGGCGGCCGATACGGGATCACCAGGACCGAGGTTAGCAGGCGCACCC
This sequence comes from uncultured Alphaproteobacteria bacterium, assembly GCA_964625225.1. Lineage (GTDB taxonomy): Bacteria > Pseudomonadota > Alphaproteobacteria > JAJUGE01 > JAJUGE01 > CAZVAR01. The sequence continues at coordinate 4,029 of CAZVAR010000212.1, forward strand.
GCTGAGTGATACCGGCCAGATAACAGAGCAGTCCGAGCGGCTCCAACCAGTCGCCGGTGCCGCCGCCGGGCCACGCGCCCGTTGCGGAATAGGGATAGCGCGAGCCGATGCCGCGTGGCAGCACGATGTGATCGTTGACCATAGCATAAGCGAAACCCAGGCGCTCGCCGGCCTGGGCGACGGCGAGGATATCGTCGGGGTCGGCGAGCGGCCCACGAGTGGGAACACCGAAACCGAAATCCATCGCCGACACTCCCGCTCAAACCAGCATTGCACCCTCGAGTGCCAGCAGCGCCCGTTTGGTCTCGACGCCGTTGCCACCGGAGAAACCGGTCAGTCGTCCCTTGCCGCCGAGCACGCGATGGCAAGGAATCATGATCGGGATCGGGTTCCGTCCGCAAGCCGTGCCGACCGCCCGCGGCACGCTGTTGAGGGCGCGGGCGAGGTCGCCGTAGGTGCGGACCTCTCCATAGGGAATCGCCCGCATCTGGGCCCACACCGCCTGCTGGAACGGCGTGCCGGCGGGTCGCAGCGGCAGGTCGAAGGTCACCCGTTCGCCGGCGAAATAGCGTTGGAGCTGGTGACACGCCGCGCGCAGGAGCGGGGTGTCGTCATTTTCTT
>CAZVAR010000213.1:0-4535 GCA_964625225.1 uncultured Alphaproteobacteria bacterium
CGCGGGCGATAGCGCGCCATTCGGTGTCGCCCGTCGTCAGGTGCAGGATCGCCAGGCGATGCATGATGTTCTTGAATTGCGAATGACCGGCCATCCCTGCTGACCCTGCATCGAGCGGTTGTGACTCGAAACCGTGGAGTTTTGCCGCCGGCCCCCTCGCCAATGGCCCGACCGATTAGGTGCTCAATATGGCGAGAATGCGGCCCGTGCGGCGGACCATAGCCGAAACCGGTGGACGGCAGCTAGTGCCGACCCGCCCCGCGTGCGGCTCTCCTGTCCCGCCAGGATGCAGAATGCGGCGGGTTACGGCATGACATCGCTCACCTCCTTTTTGGTTCCCCGTCGAACCGGCCCGGCCGACGGACGGATACGGTCGGCCATTACGACGGCCCGTGGCACGGTCCGGGATGCCGACACCTTGTCGTGTTCAGCCGGGCCCGGCCTTGGATCGGCATCGGAATGGCGCCGCCCGGCTCGCATGCCGGCCTCGAGCCGGCATCGACGCGGCGCTGTCCGGAAGCCCTCCGACCTGGAAGCCCGTCAAACGACGAGGCTTGGGTCCCGACCCACTTGCGCCTGGCGCGCTCCGGCTCGAAAAGCGCACCGCGGATGGCGGGAGCCTTGCGCGGGTCGCGCCTTGCTTTCGGCTGCCGGAGGCCGGCTCGGTCTGCGGCCGGGTTAACCGCGCCGCGGAGGCTCCGGGGGCGGTGGGCCGTCCGGCCCCGAGAACGGCCAAGCGGGCGCCAGTCGGCCGCCCAGCCGGATCGGCGCGACCCTGGTCGCGAGCCCGGTCCGGTCGTCCGTCTCGAGATAAACGCCGCACAGGGTCGCCTCGCCCTCGGCCGGCGACAGGCGCTCGGTCGGCATCTTGCGCACGAAGCGCTGGACGGCCGGCCCCTTCTTCATCCCGATCACCGAATCATAGTCACCGCACATGCCGACATCGGTCATATAGGCGGTCCCGCCGGCCAGAAGATGAGCGTCCGCGGTCGGCACATGGCTGTGAGTGCCCACCACGAGCGAGACCTGTCCGTCCAACAGGTGCCCCAACGCCATCTTCTCGCTGGTGGCCTCGCCGTGCACGTCGACCACGATCGCCCGCACCGCCCCGCCGAGCGGATAGGCCTGCAGTGCGCGCACGGTGCCGCCGAAGGGATCGTCGAGCGGGTCCATGAACAGCCGGGTCATGACGTTGAGCACGGCCACCTTGCCGCCGCGCCGGCCCTCGACCACCGTGAGCCCGCGGCCCGGCGTGCCGGCCGGGAAGTTCAGCGGCCGAAGCAGGCGCGGGTCGCCGTCGATATAGCCGATGATCTCACGCTGATCCCAGACATGGTTGCCGGTGGTGATCACGTCGGCGCCGGCTTCGTAGAACTGTCGGCAGATCGCCTCGGTCAGGCCGAAACCGTGGGCGGCATTCTCTCCGTTGACGATCGCCAGGTCGAGATCCAGGCGCCGCCGCAGCTCCGGCAGGAAATGGACGACGGCATCGCGTCCCGAGCGTCCGACCACGTCACCGACAAACAGGATACGCATGGGTCAGTCCCTCGCCGGCGCGACCGGGAACGCGCTCTGCTCCGTTGCGAGCCAGTCCAGCCGTGCATCGCCCGCCCCGTGCGGCACCGCCGCCACCTCCTGCGCGGCATAGGCGACGCCCACGGCGAGAATGCGCTTGCGTGCGCGCAGCGCCGCCAAGGTCCGGTCATAGAAGCCGGCTCCGTAACCCAGCCGCCATCCCGCCGCATCGAACGCGAGCAGCGGTACCAGCAGCAGGTCCGGCTCGACTGGCTCGGCCTCGGACGGCGGCTCCCGCGTGCCGAATACGGCCGGCACCAGCCGGGTCTCCGGCCGCCAGCGCCGGAACGTCAGCGGCTCGCCGCGGCGGCCGGTGACGGGGAGGCAGCAGACATGGCCGGCAGCGTCGAAGTGAAGCAGCAGTGGCCGCGGATCGATCTCGTCTCCCATCGGCCAGAAGCCCGCAACCCTGGCGCCGGCGGGCACGGGGACGGCGGCAAGGAAATTCGCTTTCAGGCGTTCGCCGGCATCGGAGGCGGCAGCTGCTGCGGCGCTCCGCCGGTCCAGCATCGCCGTGCGCAGGTCCGCCTTCGCTGTGCGCAGATCGTCTTCCGCGGCGCGGTTCATCCGTACCAACCATAAAACGGCGACGGCCGGGTGCGAGCCCGACCGTCGCGCGGAGTTCGGTCGGAGCCGCCTCGGCCGTCGGTCGTCGGTCAGATCCTCCTGGGCCCGAACCAAGGAGGTGGGCGCCGTGTACCGAAACCAGGGTCCCGGCAGGGACAGCTCCCGAGCAGTTTGATATCGGCCCCGGGTCTGAAGACCTGACGTACCGCGCAGCCCCGTACCCGGAATCTAGGAGCCTTGCAGGTGCGCCGCAACGTTTTCCAGGCGGTGGGCGAGTTGATCGAGGCGGTCGGCGATCGCCGCTTCCGTTTCGGCGATATGGCGCTCGGCATCGCTGCGCAGCGCTTCCATCTCGTCCCGCAGGTCGGAGAGCTCGTCGGCGATCAGCAGGCTCGCCATCAGCAGCAGGCGGGCGTCGCCCACCTGACCGACGGTGGCTGCAAGCTCGTCGACATGGCTGCCGACATAATCGGCCAGCGACAGCAGGTGCTGTTCCTGACCGTCGTCGCACCCCATCAGATACGAACGTCCGTTGATGGTGACCTCGACCTCGGCCATGGCTCAGTGCTCCAAGAGGTTCTCGAGGCGGGAAATGGTCAGGTCCAGCCGCTGGCGCACGGTCTGCGCGATCTCCTGAAGGGCCTCGTAATCGTGCCGCATACTGTCGAGCGCCTCGCGCAGGCGCGGATCTTCGCCGTCGTTCCGGGCGGCGCGCTCGGTCGCGGCTTGCTCGAGCCGGTCCACGGCCCGCTCCAGGCGCTGTCTCGCCGCATCAAGCCGCGTCATGCTTTCGGTCGGAATGGTATCTGCTTGAGATTTCGTGAGAACGACGCCCCATGGCGTTAACCCGCCGAAAATAAGCACCCCGGTGCGACCCCGTCAATCCCGGCGGCGCCCGCTTCGCCTGCCTTCGGGCCGATCGGGCCCGGGCCGCCGGCGGCTGGCGCCGGCCTCGTGCTGCCAATCCGGTTGACGCCGCTGGGCACGGGCGGCATGTTGCCGGCCGCTGAAACCGGCCCGCGGCGGACCGGTTTCGAAGGGGTGCGCCGTGAATTCCGAGCGCACCGTTTCTGCGAGTAGACGGCTATGAACCATCAGGCGATGGCCAATGCGATCCGCGCGCTGGCGATGGATGCGGTCGAGAAGGCGAAGTCGGGCCATCCCGGAATGCCGATGGGCATGGCCGACGTGGCGACCGTGCTTTTCGCACGCTTTCTCCGGTTCGATCCGGCCGATCCGCATTGGCCCGACCGCGACCGCTTCGTGCTCTCGGCCGGTCACGGCTCGATGCTGCTCTATGCGCTGCTCTATCTCACCGGCTACGGATCGGTGACGATCGACGATATCAAGCGCTTCCGGCAGCTCGGCAGCCGCACGCCCGGGCACCCGGAGGTCGGGCACACGCTCGGCGTTGAGACCACTACCGGGCCATTGGGGCAGGGGCTGGCGACCGCGGTCGGCATGGCGATCGCCGAGCGCCACCTGGCGGCACGGTTCGGGTCCGAGCTGGTCGACCACGACACCTACGTGATTGCCAGCGACGGCGACCTGATGGAGGGCATCAGCCACGAGGCGGGCGCGCTCGCCGGGCATCTGCGCCTCGGCCGGCTCATCGTGCTCTACGACGACAACGGCATTTCGATCGACGGGCCGACCACGCTCTCGATGAGCGACGACCGGTTGGCGCGGTTCCGTGCCTATGGCTGGCACACGCTGGAGGTGGACGGCCACGACCCGGACGCCATCGCCGCGGCGATCGGCGAAGCGCGGCACCGGCCGGAACCGTCGCTGATCGCGTGCCGCACCACGATCGCCTTCGGGGCGCCGACCAAGGCGGGCACCGCCGCGTCGCACGGCGCGCCGCTCGGCGCCGAGGAGATCCGCGGCGCCCGCGAGCGGCTCGGCTGGCCGTACGAGCCCTTCGTGGTGCCGGACGAAATCCTGTCCGCCTGGCGGGCGGTCGGCCGCCGCGGCGCCGATGCGCGCACCGCCTGGGAAAGGCGCCGCGATGCCCTGCCGCCGGAACGGCGCCGCGAGTTCGACCGGCTGATGTCCGGACGGCTGCCCGAGGGCTATGACGCGGCGCTACGCGAGCTGAAGCGGAGCCTTGCCGAGGAGGGGCCGACGCTCGCGACGCGGGTGTCCTCGCAGCGCGTGCTCGAAACGCTGACCGCGGCGGTACCGGAACTGGTCGGCGGCTCGGCCGACCTGACCGGCTCCAACGGCACCCTGCCGAAGGGGCTGAAGCCGCTGACACGCGACGATTACGGCGGCCGCTACATCTATTACGGCGTGCGCGAACACGGCATGGCGGCCGCCATGAACGGAATGGCGCTGCATGGCGGCGTGATCCCCTATGGCGGCACCTTCCTCGTCTTCAGCGATTACTGCCG
>CAZVAR010000214.1:0-4468 GCA_964625225.1 uncultured Alphaproteobacteria bacterium
CGAGCGGCGCATGCACTCGACGGGCTTCTGGGCCCCGTGGGCCGTCGCCTCGTCCTCGTTACCAGCGTGCCCAATCTGCCAGACGGTGGACTGGTCGCGCGCGCCCTGCCACTGGCCGCTTGCGCCCCTGCGCACCGCGTAGAAGCAAGGCTCGTGCTGCCAGTGATAATCTCCACGGCCGAGCACGAAGCGCGGCTTCACCCAGATGATCTGCGAGCGAATCTGGAAGCCGCAGGCCTCCAGGCTTTCGGCGACGGTGCGCGCATGGACGCCCGCATGCCAGACATAGGCCACGTCGCCCGGGAACAGCGCCCATGCCTCGCGCCAATCGGCACGGTCATCGTTCGAGACCCGGCCGGTGCGCGCCGTCGCCGACACGCCGGCCTCATTCCGCCAGGAGGGGTCGTACTCGACCCCGTAGGGCGGGTCCGTCACCATCAGGTGCGGGACCGCACCCGCGAGCAGTCGCTCGACATCGGCGGCGCTCGTGGCGTCGCCGCAGAGCAGCCGATGCTTGCCAAGCAGCCAGAGGTCGCCCGGGCGTGTGACGGGATCCGCCGGCGGCTCTGGGACGACGTCCTCACCGTCCGTGCCGCCATTGGGCCCGTTCAGGTCGTCGAGCAGGCGGTCGAGCTCGTCCTCGCCAAAGCCGAGGAGATCGAGGTCGATCCCGTCCTCCTTGAGCCGCCCTAGCTCAGCTGCGAGCATCGCGTCATCCCAGCCGGCAAGCTCGGTCAGCTTGTTGTCGGCGATGCGGTAGGCACGCGCCTCCGCGTCGCTCAAGTGGTCGAGGCGGATGACCGGCACTTCCCTGAGCCCGATCTTCCGGGCCGCAAGCAGCCGGCCGTGACCGGCGACCAGCACACCGCGTTCATCGACAAGGCAGGGTGCGGTCCAGCCGAAGCGCACGAGGCTTTCGGCAAGCCTTGCCACCTGATCCTCGCCGTGCACACGCGCGTTGCCCGCATAGGGGATGAGCCGGTCGACTGGCCAAAGCTCGATCGCCGAGGACTGGAAGCGAAGGTCTTTCATGATGGGCTCACAGGCGGACGACCAGGACAGCCGGGCGATGCCTTGCCAAACCCCGCCAAGCCTCGACGCGCCATGCCGGCCGCGCCGGCGCCGCTCCGGATTGCCTGCCCCTCAAGAGATCGGCGCAAGCCCAACGCCGCGCTGCCTTGCGACCGCTTCGAAGTCTTCGGTCCCGCCATCGAGGATCACTGGCTGATCGGGGAAGAGCTGCCGCCACCGCAGAAGCGCGACGTCCACATATTCCGGGGCAAGCTCGATCGCTCTCACCTGCCGGCCGGTCCGCTCGCCGGCGATGATGCTGGTGCCCGAGCCCGCGAACGGCTCGTAGACGACATCGCCTTCATTGCTGTAGGCGTGCATCCCGAACTCGGGCAGCGCCACCGGGAACACCGCCGGGTGCTCGGTCTCTAGCCCACGCGCCTTGTGTCGCATGATGCGGATGACGTTGTCGGGGATGCGCGTCTCCTGGACGCCCTGGCCGGCATGGGTCCACGCGCCCACCGTCCCGTCCTTGCCCCGCATGCCGCCATGGGCGTCGTTGATGTGGCCGGCCCATTTGCAGGGCACGATCTTGTTCGGCTTGCGCGGCTTGCGATTGAAGTGGAACACGAACTCGAATGCGGGCGCCAGACGCCCGTTCCAGTCGCCGGGAAGTCCGGGCCCCTGGTCCCAGACGTAAAGGCCGAAGCGCCGCCAGCCCTGAGCTCGCATCCAGTCGAGCCAGGATTCCCAATAGGGCTGCCACTCGTTGTCGCGGTGGACGAGGCCGAGGTTGACGAGCACCTGGCCATCCTCGGCTATCACCTCGTCGAGGTTGTCGAAGACGCCGCGCATCAGGGCGTCCCAATCGCCGATCCCACCGGTGGTGTAGTTCCGCTGGTTGCCGTAGGGTGGGCTCGTGAACAGCAGCGACGCGCGCTCGCCGTCCATGATCCGGGCAACAGACTTCGCGTCCGTGCTGTCGCCGCAGAGCAGGCGATGATCGCCGAGCCGCCAGAGATCGCCCGGCCGGCTGACCGGGTTGCGCGGCGGCTCGGGCGCTTCGTCAGCGGCGTCATCGTTTTCGCCGGAGTCGCCGTCCGGCGACATTGCATCCGTGTCGTCGAGCGGCGCCATCAGCCGGTCGAGCTCGGCCTCGTCGAAGCCGAGGCCGTCGAGATCGAAGCCCTCGCCGTTCAGCGCATGCAGTTCCGCCGCGAGCAGGTCCTCGTTCCAGCCGCCGAGCTCGGTGAGCTTGTTGTCGGCAAGGCGATAGGCGCGGCGCTGAGCCGGCGTGAGATGCGAGATCCGGATCACCGGCACGCTCTTAAGGCCGAGACGCTGCGCCGCCAGCACGCGGCCATGCCCCGCGATCAGCGTACCCTCGTCGTCAACCAGGCAGGGCACCAGCCAGCCATATTCCACCAGGCTTCCCGCCAGGAGGCCGATCTGGCGCTCGTCGTGGGTCCTGGCGTTTGCCGCATAGGCCACAAGCTTCTCGATCGGCCACTGCTCGATGGCCGAGGCCTGAAAGCGAAGATCACGCATGGTTGTTTGGATCAGTCCGTGGCAAGCCGCCTTGCCGTGCGCAGCCCCGCCAACCTCGACACGCCATGCCGGCCATGACTTGCCCCGCCCAGGCTTGCCCGGCCCTTCCGGACCAGAACCAGCCATGCGGCGCCTGCCGTGCCAAGCCTCACCACGCCTGGACCAGCCCGATCATGCCAAACACCGCCAGCCATGCCCGACCACGCCTTGCTGCGCCCCGCCGACGGTGCCAGACCTAGCCTAGCCACGCCATTGAGAAGTCACGCCGCCAGCGGCGGCAATGCCCGCTCGATCTCATCGAGCGCCGCGAACAGTTGGGCGAACTCGGTCAGTTGCGCGTAGCGCTTGCGCAGCGTCTGGAAATCCTCCCAGGCCTGGCGCAACACGATGGCCCGCCGTTCGGGATCCGACAATGCAAGGGCGGTCGCGGTGTAGTACTGGCGGTCGCCGTCTTTCACATTCACGAAGGCGACCACACGTCTCGCCCCATCGCCGGGACCGGCGCGGTAGCGCACGACCACCGAGCGGATCAGAGCGCGCGCCTGCACCAGGCGATATTGATGGGCGGCCTCCGTGTCGTCCCATTCGAACAGCGAATGCAGCGGCGAAGCCGAATGACGAGCATCCGCTATGACAACCTCCGGCGTCAGTTCACCGTCTCCTGCAATGCGCAATTGTTCCAGCCGCGCGCCCACCACTTGCGCCGCCACCCGTGCGCCCTTCTGCAGTCGCGCACCGTCACGCCAGGCATATTCGAGCCTATCCATCACGCGGCCTCCGCAACGAGGCGCTGCAGCTCATCGGCGGTCGCCACATGGAACATGCCGAACTGGCCGTCCTTCTCGGGACGCCACTCGCCGATGCCCACACCGAACCCCGCCGTGTTGAACAGGTTCACGATCTGCGCCGCGCTCAGCACATTGGCGTTGAAGCGCACCCGCACCGTGGCATGCCAGGGCCAGAACTGCCCGCGGTAGCGGATGTCGGCAGTGCCCATGGCGATCCGCACCATGTCCTCGCGCATCTCCGGCTCCGATCCCAGAATGCGCACCAGGTCCATGCGCATCAGCGCGCCGTTGAAGGCGCCGCGCACTGCCGATTGCGCGCCCACCACATGAAACGCCTGGCGCGCCGCCACCTTGGTGATGCCGGCAACCGAAGTGCAGGCGGTGACGGCTGCCGCCTTGAACGCGACCGACGGGAAGCCATAGCCGCCGCCTTCGATCCGATAGAGGCTCTGCTGAAAGTCCTCGCGCGGGTCCTTCGCCTCCTTAGCCGGCTTGGCCAGCTTCATCTGCTTGCCCAGCATCTCGCGCTTGGCCTTCTCCGACCAGGCGTGCGAGATCAGCGGGGTGTCGCCGACAAGGGTAACTTCGATGATTTCCAGGTTGAGCGGCGGAAGCTCGATCTGGGTCGTTTCCTTGACTGCTGCCATGTTGGTCTCCATCGGGTCCGGCGCGGCCACGCCCCGGACGCGAGTCAGGGGGTCACACGAATGCGACCACCGGACCCGATGAAGCTCGGATCGCACATGGTCGCGTCTCATCCCCGGTGGCCGCCGGGGAACAAGGCAAGGGGTCCGCAGGACGAGCCCGGTCATCACCCAACCGCGTCGGGCAGCCGTGGCGACATGGACCTCGGAATCCGGATGGACGGGGTGGTAACCGGAGAGTGGTAACCGCCGGGGACGGTTACCGGGGCGGGCTCCCATTCGGGCGGCGCGCCAAGCCCGCGCGAACACGGGCTTAATTCGTGCGACGAGCCGCCGGCTCGCTGGTAACTGGTAACTCAGATTTCGCCGCTGGCGGTAGCGAACTTCCGGGCCATTGCCGCCAGCATACGATCTCGGCCAGGGAGGACCCGTGATTTCAAAGGGTTAGGCCGATTTGGGTGCATTCGGGTGTCGAAT
>CAZVAR010000215.1:0-4324 GCA_964625225.1 uncultured Alphaproteobacteria bacterium
ACATGGTGCCGCCGACGATCGTCACGACCGTCGTGAAGCGGAAGAACAGGCCCGGGTCGAGGACGGCCGACCCGCTCGGGCCCTGCATCGCCTCGATGCCGATGGCGAGGCCGTAGCCCTGGACCGCGGCCAGCAGCACCGTGCCGTAGCGGGTGTACTGGTTGATCTTCTTGCGACCCTGCTCGCCCTCCTTCTTGAGCTGCTCAAGCTTGGGCGATACGGCCGTCATCAGCTGCATGATGATAGCGGCCGAGATGTAGGGCATGATGTTGAGGGCGAAGATCGTCATCCGCCCCAGCGCGCCGCCGGCGAACATATCGAACATGCCGAGCAGGCCGCCGGCCTGGCTTTCGAAGATCTGCGCCAGGACGGCCGAGTCGATGCCCGGAATCGGGATGTAGGTGCCCAGCCGGTATACGATCAGGCAGCCCAGCGTGAACCAGATCCGCTTCTTGAGCTCCGTCGCCTTGGCGAAGACGCCGAAGTTCACATTGGCGGCGAGGCGTTCGGCGGCGGAGGCCATGCGATCTTATGCTCCCGCCCCGGGCCCCTCGTCCGTGCCGCTCGCGGCCGCGGCGACCGTGACGCTGCCGCCCGCGCTCTCCACGGCGGCGACGGCCGCTTTGGAGGCGCGTGCGACCTGGATGTTGATGGCGGCGCGCAGCTCCCCCTTGCCCAGGAGCGCGACACCGTCGCGGCTGCGACGGATCACGCCGGCGGCGATCAACGCCGCGGCATCGATCGGCTGCGCCGTATCGAGCTTGCCCGCATCGATCGCCTGCTGGATGCGGCCCAGGTTGATCTCCTGGTATTCGCGGCGCAGCACGTTGTTGAAACCGCGTTTGGGCAGCCGCCGGTATATCGGCATCTGGCCGCCCTCGAAGCCGCGCACGGCCACACCGGACCGCGCCTTCTGACCTTTGACGCCGCGCCCCGCGGTCTTGCCCTTGCCGGAGCCGATGCCGCGACCCACGCGCTTGAACTTGCGCCGTGCGCCCGGATTGTCGGCGATCTCGTTGAGGTTCATCTCTTCCCACCGTTCCGCAGAGCGGATCTAATCGAAATCGGAGCGCCGGCCCGGCTATTCAACCGGCTCGACCTTCACCATGTGGTGAACCTTGGCGATCATGCCCCGGATGGCCGGCGTGTCCTCCAGCACCCGGGACCGCCACATCTTGTTCAGCCCGAGCCCGATCAGCGTCGCCCGCTGATCGCTCTGCCGCCGGATCGGGCTGCCCGTCTGGGTCACCCGGATCTTCTTGCCCTCGGCCATGGTCTCACTCCTGCGCCGACGCGGCCGCGCTGCTCTCGGCCTCGCGGCGGCCGAGGATCTCGCTCACCTTGCGGCCCCGGCGCGCGGCCACACTGCGCGGCGACGTGGAGTGGCGCAGCGCGTCGAACGTCGCCTTGACCATATTGTGCGGATTCGAGGTGCCGACCGACTTCGCGACGACGTCGTTGATGCCGAGCGCCTCGAAGACGGCACGCATCGGACCGCCGGCGATGATTCCCGTGCCGGCGGGTGCCGCGCGCAGCACGACACGACCGGCGCCGAAATGTCCCTGCATGTCGTGGTGGAGCGTGCGCCCTTCGCGCAGATGGACCCGCAGCATGCTCTTACGGGCCTTCTCGGTCGCCTTGCGGATGGCCTCCGGAACCTCGCGCGCCTTGCCCGAGCCGTAGCCAACGCGGCCCTTGCCGTCGCCCGCGATGACCAGCGCCGAGAAGCCGAACCGCCGACCGCCCTTCACCACCTTGGCCACGCGGTTGATCGAGACGAGCTTCTCGACGAATTCGGATTCCTCGCGGGACTCGCGCTCCCGCCGTGGACCTCGTGCCATTCTTCTGCCTTCCTAGAACGAGAGGCCGGCTTCGCGCGCCGCCTCGGCCAGGGCCCGGACCCGGCCGTGATAGCGGTAGCCGCCCCGGTCGAACACCACTTCCTTGATGCCGGCCGCCGTTGCGCGCTCGCCGATCAGGCGGCCGACGACCGCCGCCGCCGCCTTGTCGGCCCCGGTCTTGAGGTCTTCGCGCACGCCCTTCTCCAGCGTCGACGCGGCGGCCAAGGTTACGCCCCGATCGTCGTCGATCACCTGCGCATAAATGTGCCGGCTCGACCGGAACACGGACAGGCGCGCCCGCCCCCGGGCCTTGCGCGCAATGGCGGCGCGCGTCCGGCGCGCACGCCGGTCGAAGAGTTCGCGACTCGTCAGCATCGGACCCGCTCCGCCTACTTCTTCTTGCCTTCCTTACGGACGATCACCTCGTCCGCATATTTGATGCCCTTGCCCTTGTAGGGCTCCGGCCTCCGGAACGCCCGGATCTCCGCCGCCACCTGCCCGACGCGCTGCTTGTCCACGCCGAACACGCTGATCGCGGTCGGACGCTCCGTCTTGATCTGGACGTCCTCCGGGATCGGATAGTTCACGTCGTGGCTGTAGCCGAGCTGCAGCCGCAGCACCTTGCCTTCGACCGCAGCGCGGTAGCCGACGCCGTTGATCTCGAGGTTCTTGGTGAAGCCCTCGCTCACCCCCTTGACCAGACCGTGGGCGAGGCTCCGGTAGGTGCCCCACATCGTCCGCGCGCGTTTGGTGTCGCTTCGCGGCCGGATCCAGAGCTGGTCCCCCTCGACCGCCGCCTCGACCTCCTCGGCGAGCGACAGCCGGCGTTCGCCGAGCTTACCCTTGGCGACGACGGCCCGACCATCGAGCCGGACCTCGGTGCCCGCCGGGATGGCGACCGGATATTTGCCTACGCGCGACATTTCACGAATTCCCGTTGGCCGGATCAGAACACCTGGCAGAGCACTTCGCCGCCGACATTGAGCTGCCGCGCCTCGTGGTCCGAAACGACGCCCCGAGGCGTCGACAGGATGGAGATTCCCAGCCCGCCGCGGAAGGTCTTCAAATCCGCGATCTTCGAATAGACGCGCCGCCCCGGCTTAGAGACCCGCTGGATGTAGCGGATGACCGGTTCGCCCTCGAAATATTTCAGCTCGATCGCGATTTCCGCCTTCCCCGCGCTGTCCTCCTCGGTCGTGTAACCGCGGATGTAGCCTTCGCGACGCAGCACGTCCAGGACGTTCTTGCGCAGCTTGGAGGCCGGCGAGCGTACGACGCTCAGCCGCGCCTGCTGGCCGTTGCGGATGCGCGTCAGCATATCGCCGAGCGGATCGCTCATGACCATCGCTCGTCTCTCCCTTACCAGCTCGACTTGACGACGCCGGGAATCTGACCCTGCGACGCCAACTCGCGCAGCGCGATGCGCGACAGCCGGAACTTGCGGTAATAGGCACGCGGCCGCCCGGTCAGTTCGCAGCGGTTCCTGACACGCACCGGCGAGGCGTTGCGCGGAAGCTGCGCCAGCTTGAGCTGCGCGGCGAACCGCTCCTCCGGCGGAAGGTCGCGATTCTTGATGATTTCCTTCAGTGCGGCGCGCTTGGCGCTGAACCGCTCCACCATGCGCTGCCGCTTCTTGTTCCGCTCGACGGCGCTGATCTTTGCCATGCGAGAGCTGCCTCCAGATTCTCAGCTAGCAAACGGCATGTTGAACGCGGCGAGCAGCGCCTTGGCTTCCTCGTCGGTCTTCGCCGTCGTGCAAATCACGATGTCCATACCCCGGATCTCGTCGACCTGGTCGTAGTTGATCTCGGGAAAGATGATCTGCTCCTTCAGGCCCAGCGCGTAATTGCCGCGGCCGTCGAAGCTCTTGCCGGGGACGCCCCGGAAATCCCGCACCCGCGGCAGGCCGATATTGATCAGCCGGTCGAGGAACTCATACATGCGGTCCCGGCGCAGCGTCACCTTGCACCCGATCGGCATGCCCTGCCGCAACTTGAAGCTCGCCACCGACTTCTTGGCACGGGTGATGACCGGCCTCTGACCGGCGATCCGCGTCAGGTCGGCGACCGCGGACTGGATCTTCTTGCTGTCCTGAACCGCCTCGCCGACGCCCATGTTGATGACGATCTTCTCGAGCCGCGGCACCTGGAAGGGGTTGGCGTAGCCGAACCGCTCCTGGAGCTGCTTCCGGATCACGTCCTGATAGTGCTGATGCAAACGTGCAGCCATAGCGCGCGCCCTATCGATCGATCACTTCGCCGGAGCGCTTCGCGAAACGCACCTTGCGACCGTCCTCGAGAAACCGGTACCCGATCCGCGTCGGCCGGCCCGAGGCGGGGTCGACATGCGCCACGTTGGAAACGTGGATCGGCGCCTCCCGCTCGTCGATGCCGCCGGGATGTCCGGGTTGCGGCCTGGTGTGCCGCTTGACCACATTGACGCCGGCGACCACTACGCGATTCTCCTTCGGGATCACCCGCAGG
>CAZVAR010000216.1:0-4140 GCA_964625225.1 uncultured Alphaproteobacteria bacterium
TGATCAGCGGCGTGCGCGCCTCGTCGATCAGGATCGAGTCGACCTCGTCGACGATGGCATAGTAGAACGGCCGCTGGACCATATCCTCGAGGCGGAACTTCATATTGTCCCGCAGGTAGTCGAAGCCGAACTCGTTGTTGGTGCCGTAAGTGACGTCGGCGGCATATTGGGCACGGCGCTGATCATCGAACAGGCCGTGCACAATGCAGCCGACCGAGAGCCCGAGGAAACGGTAGATCTGCCCCATCCACTCGGCATCGCGGCGGGCCAGATAGTCGTTGACGGTGACGACATGGACGCCCTTGCCGGCCAGTGCATTTAGGTAGACGGGGAGGGTAGCCACCAACGTCTTGCCTTCACCGGTCTTCATCTCGGCGATCATGCCTTGATGCAGAACCATCCCCCCCAGAAGCTGCACGTCGAAATGGCGCTGGCCGAGCGTCCGCTTGGCAGCCTCGCGCACCGTGGCGAATGCCTCGACCAACAGGTCGTCCAGCGTCTCGCCCTTCTCGATCCGCTCACGAAACCATGCCGTTCGGCCCCGCAGCTCCTCGTCGGACAGCTTCTCCAGTTCCGGTTCGAGCGCATTAATCGCATCGACCTTGTGTTGCAGTCGTTTCAGGAAGCGGTCGTTGGCGGAGCCGAAGATACGCTTGGCAAGCCTGCCCAGCATGCGGGAATCCCCGAAGAGCATACGGAAAACGGCGTCGGTCCAGGCAGACGACGCCACCCGAGACATAAGGTCCGACGTCTGTCCTGTCAACGCACCGGCCTGGCCGGAAGGGATGTGCCGGCGACCGGGCTTGCGCGTTCCGTCCGGCGGCGAGGCCGTGGTCTTCAGGCGGAGGTTCGAACCACCCGGGCTTCGAGCAGTGCGGCGATTTCGCCGGCAGTGTAGCCGATCTCCCGGAGGATCGCCTCGGTATGCTGGCCACAGGAGGGGGCAGTTGCCGAAGGGGTGCCGTCCTCGGCCAGCGGTGCCCCGGGCAGTGTCGGGACCGGAGCCGGTCGGTCGAGCCCGGGCTGCCGGCGCCATGCTATTGCGCCGAGAGCCTCCGTATGCGGGTGCGTGATGAACTCGGCATAGGTATTGACCCGCTCGTGCAGCAGCCCGGCTCGGGTGAGGCGTTCGGACCACTCGGCAGTCGGGCGTCGGATCAGGGCCCGTTCGATCAGTGCGGTCAGTTCGGGCTCGTTCTCGGTGCGCAGCGCGTTGGTGGCGAAGCGCGGATCGTGCTTCGCCTCGGGTAGCTCGAGCACGTCGCAGAGCATGCCGAACTGCGCATCGCGCAGCAGCGAGAGCTGCATCCAGCCGTCGGCCGTGCGGTAGACGCCGCTCGGCGTGAGGCCAGCCTACATCTCGCCGCCTTCTAGCCAGGTGGCCATCATGCGGACGGTCTGAATACAGGCGGCCCCTTGAAGAAGATTGACGTCGATATAGCTGCCGCGCCCGGTGTCGCGCTGCGCGTAGAGCGCCGGCGCGATCGCCTGAAATGCATAAAGCGCCGTGGCCATATCGACCGGGATGAACGGCACCCGGTGCGGTGCGCCGTCGAGGCCCTTGTTGCTGTCGATCATGCCGGTGAAGGCCTGCAGCACCGGGTCCATCCCCGGCCGCTCGCGCAGAGGGCCCTTCTGGCCGAAGCCGGAAACCGAGACGTAGACGATACGGGGATTGCGCGACGAGACGGCAGCGTGGCCGAGGCCGAGGCGTTCGGCCACCCCCGGGCGGAATCCTTCGAGGAAGAGATCGGCGCGGTCGACCAGTCGCTGCACGATCGCAAGGCCCTCTGGCGATTTCAGGTCGACCGCGATCGACCGTTTGCCGAGGTTGCCGGCGATCGAGAAGGCGGTGTGATCGCCGTAGCGGCGCCCCAGAATGCGCGCCCAATCGCCCTCCGGCGGCTCGATCTTGACCACGTCGGCACCGTGCTGCGCAAGCAGCATCGCCGCATAGGGGCCGGCGATGCCCTGACTGATGTCGACCACCTTCAGGCCGGCATACGGGCGCGCATCGGTCATCTGATGTCGTCCTCCGCGGGTGGCAGGGCGGTCTCCTTGGCTGCGAGCTCCCCGTCGATACCGTAGCCGGAGGGGACCTTGAGGAATATCTCACGCCGCAGCACCTCGGTCGCGCGCTCCGCATCGGGGGCCGACTGCAGCAGCGCGAGATATTTGCCGTAGAGGCTCTCGTAGTTCTCCAGCAGCGACGCGGCATCGGCGATGCCGAAGCTGGCCTCGACACTCTCGGCTATACGGGCGGTATTCGCGCGGGCAACGCTTTCGAGAAGGCGGACGAGGCTCACGTCGGGCTCGACCAGTGCGACCCCACGCTCCTGCGCGACGGCCAGCGCCTCCCGGGCTTGTTGCTGGTAGGCCAGGGTGGCGGCCGCGATTCCGGCCGGTGCTGCCGCCAGCAGGGCCCGGCGCTGCCGGTCGGAAAGCTTGCGCCAGACGTCGCGGTTCACGGTGAAGGGGCTGGCGCCTCGGTAGGCGCCGAAGGGCAGCAAGGTGATCGCAGTGATCTGCTCGAGAAGTTCAGGCTGTTGCTGCAGCGTGGTCGGCACCTCGATGATCGCCTCGGCACCCTCGCTGGTCAGGCCCGCGTGGGCATCCTTGCCGGAGGGAACCGGCAGTGCCCCCATCTCGCGCAGGCTGTAGTCCCAGAGGCTGCCGGGCGTCCAAATCTGCCGCCCGGTCAGCGATTTCGCGTCGGCGAGCGGTTCGGTGGCCATCAGCAGATAGGGGGCGGCGCTGTAGGTGCCGAGGAACACCAAATTCTTCCGGGTGAACTCGTCGCGGCACGGTTCGCAGCGCAGGAGCACCAGATCCGTCAGGGCCGCGGCTGCGGCAAGGCCGTCCTTGCCCACCAGGGAGAGGGCGGTCAGAAAAGTGGCGTAGGGAAACTCGTCCGGATGGTCGGCCGGGGCGAGGAAACCCATATCGGCCTCGCCCTGCGACAGCCCCTTCAATGCCCGCTCCGAACCGAGCACTGCGCCGTTCACGAACACCCGGAAGCGGATCTCCGCTTCCGGGTCGGCCTGTACGGCGTCCTGGAACGCCTTCCAGCCGCTGACGATGACGGGATGGCTGGCGGGGAGGGTGACGCTGGCACGGATCTCGATCGGTTCGGCGGCGGGACCGGGGCGCGGTGCGGCGGCGAGCGTGCCGACGGACAGGAGGCCGCCGAGGAAACCGACGACGAGCCGTCGAACCAAGCGTGAGGCCATCGGAAATCGTCCCTGTTCGGAGTGTGGTTGGCGGGCCGACATGGCGCGGCCCTTGCATCCCGCGGAGCGTCGCCGCGGTATGATCGTCCGTCCTTTACCGGCCGGACCGCCAAACCTCAACCCCGATGCCCCGGGCCGGGCCATGATGCGGCTCAGATCGGATCCCAGGTGAAGACGTCGCGGGAACGGTCCAGTCGGTAGAAACTCGGCCGCAGCGCGGGCAGGGCGTGCTCGGCGATCGATTTCGGCGTCCAGCCCTCCGCGCGATGGACCGAGCGGACCGGTCGGATTTGGCTCATCAGGAAGATTTCGTTGCTGCGCACGTAGAAGATCTGACCGGTCACGTCCTTCGCGAGGTCGGACATCAGGAACACGACCATCGGTGCGATCTTCTGCGGCGTCATGCGCTTCTGGCGCTCGACATGCGACGCCTTGTTGGGATCGTTGGTCGGGATCGTCTCAATCATCCGCGTGAAGGCCGACGGCGAAACGATGTTCGAGCGCACGTTGAAACGTGCCATGTCGAGCGCGATCGACTTCGACAGCCCCACCACACCCATCTTCGCAGCCGCGTAGTTTGCCTGGCCGATATTGCCGATCAGGCCCGAATTGGAGGTGAAGTGGACGAACGCGCCGCTCTCCTGGGCACGGAAATGGTCCGCAGCCGCACGCGAAACATTGAAATAGCCGGTCAAGTGGACATTCAAGACGGCGTCCCAGTCGGCCCTGCTCATCTTGTGAAAGATCACGTCCCGCAGGATGCCGGCCACGTTCACGACGCCGTCGATCTGGCCGAAGGTGTCCACGGCCTGACGCACCATCGCCTGGGCATCGTCCCAGTTCGAAATATCTCCGCCGTTGACGACCGCCTCGCCGCCGTTCTGCGTGATGACGTTGACGACCTCCTGTG
>CAZVAR010000217.1:0-4079 GCA_964625225.1 uncultured Alphaproteobacteria bacterium
ATCACGATCGGCGCGCCATGGGCACGGACATAGGCCTTGGCGGCCGTCGCATCGTCGAACACGCCGTAGGCGGCGGTCGGGATGCCGTAGCGGGTGCAGATGTCCTTCATGAAGGCCTTCGAGCCTTCGAGCGCGGCGGCGGCGGCGGTCGGCCCGAAGGCCCGGATGCCCGCTTCGGTCAGACGGTCGACCAGCCCCAGCACCAGCGGCGCCTCCGGCCCGACGACGACCAGGTCGATCCGCTCGTCCGTGGCGAATCGGACCAGCGCCGGCACGTCGTCGGCGGCGATCGGCACGCAGGTCGCCTCCGCCGCGATGCCGGCATTGCCGGGTGCGCAGTAGAGGGCGCTGCACAAGGGCGAGGCGGCGAGCGCCCAGCAGAGGGCATGCTCCCGGCCGCCGCCGCCGACCACGAGTATGCGCATGAGGGTCCTCCGAGCGTTCCATCCGAGCGGGGCGGTCTTGTATCATCCCGACCCATGATGAAAAACCGCGCCGCGCCCGCCCCGACCAGCAACCTGCCCGCCTACGGCGTCGGCGAGATCAGCCGTGCCATCCGGCAGATGCTGGAGGAGGGCTTCACCCAGGTCCGCGTCCGCGGCGAGATCAGCAACTTCAAGCGGCACAGCTCCGGCCACCTCTACTTCTCGCTGCGGGACGAGGAGGCAGTGCTCGACGCCTGCTGCTGGAGGAACAGCGCAACCCGGCTGACGGTCCGGCCGCAGGACGGGCTCGAGGTGATCTGCACCGGCCGCATCTCGACCTATGCCGGCCGTTCCAAGTACCAGCTCATCGTCGAGCGCATGGAGCTGGCGGGCGAGGGCGCGCTGCTCAAGCTTCTCGAAGAGCGCCGCCGCCGGCTCGCCGCCGAGGGGCTGTTCGACGAATCCCGCAAGAAGCGGCTGCCCTTTCTCCCGGAGGTGATCGGGGTGGTCACCTCGCCCACCGGCGCCGTGATCCGCGACATCCTGCACCGCCTGCGCGACCGCTTCCCGCGCCGGGTCCTGCTCTGGCCGGTGGCGGTCCAGGGCGATGGCGCCGCCGAGCAGGTCGCCGCCGCCGTCGCCGGCTTCAACGCGCTTCCGGCGGGCGGACCGGTCCCGCGCCCGGACCTCCTCATCGTCGCGCGCGGCGGCGGCAGTCTGGAGGACCTCTGGGCCTTCAATGAGGAGGTCGTCGTCCGCGCCGTCGCCGCCTCGGCGGTTCCGGTGATCTCGGCGGTCGGGCATGAGACCGACTACACGCTGACCGACTTCGCCGCCGACCGCCGTGCCCCGACCCCGACCGCGGCGGCGGAGATGGCGGTGCCGGTGCGGGCGGATCTCGCTGCCCTGCTCCTCGACCGCGAGCGGCGCCTGATCGGCGGGGCGTCCCGGCTGCTGGACGACCGGCGCGCCCGGGTCGAGGGTCTTGCGCGCGGCCTGCCGGACCCCGGCCTGCTGCTGTCGAACGCCACGCAGCGGCTCGACGACCGTGCCGAGCGGCTGATGCAGGCCGTCGCCAACCTGCTCGCGCGGCGCGCCTCCCGCACCGCCGAGATCGGCGCCCGCCTGCGCTCCCCGCGCGACATGATCGCGACCAGGCGCTTCGGGCTGGAGACCGGCGCACAGAAGCTGCGGCACCAGGCCGGGCTTCTCGTCGAACGCGCGAAGCGGTCGCTGGACCGGATCGTGGACGAACGGCGGCTGGAACGCGCGGCGGAACGCTATCTCGATGACCGGCGTGCCCGTCTGGACGGCCTGGCGAACCTGCTGGAGAGCTACTCCTACCGCGACGTGCAGCGGCGCGGGTTCGCCTTGGTCCGCCAGGACGGCCGGTACGCGGTGGCGGCGAGGGACATCCGCCCGGGCGCTGCGCTCACCCTCGAGTTCGCCGACGGCGAGGTCCGCGCCACGGCGGACGGGGCATCGTCGCCCCGTTCCCGTGCCCGCTCCGGCGCCGATGCGAAGCAGGGCACTCTGCTCTGATCCCGCGAGTGTCGGGCCGGCACCGGAACGCCCGCTCCCGGCCACGGCGCGCCGGTGCCGTGCCCGGACCGGCCCCACGTCCGGAACGTCCGGTCCATGCATGAAACCCACAGTGCCTTGCACTGCGTTGTTGTCGCATGACCCTGTCGAAGCCCGCCGTCGCAGCCGCTATCGCACTGGCGAGCGCCGCAACGGGAGGCGTCCCCCTTCGTGCCGCGGATCTCGATGTGATGGTTCTGGCGAATGGCGACCGCCTGTCGGGACACGTCCTCGAGATCGGGGACGATGTGATCCGGTTCGCCAGTCACTACGGTCCGGTGTTCGAGATCCCGCGGTCGGAGGTGACCGGCCTGATCCGCGCCGGTACGGATCCGGGGGAGACGCTGCCGCCGGAGGAGGACGGTCCGCAGCCGGGCGAGGCGGTCCGCGCTGTCGATATCGGGGGGCGCCTGACCATCGGCGCCACCGCCATCGGCGGCAAAGAGGGCACGGTTCATGCCGACGGCGAGGTGACGATCGATTGGGGCAATCGCAGCGTGCGGCTCGCAGGGACCCTGGAGGAGGGGATCACCGGCGGCGAGCGGTCGATCGACCGTCAGCGTCTGGAACTGCGCTATGAGCACGATATCGCCGGACCCTGGTATTCCGCCTTGGACGGCTCCTTAGAGCGGGACGGCTTTCTCGACCTGCGCCGCCGGCTGACCGCGACGGCGAGCGTCGGCTATTACGTGATCGATGTTCCCGGGCGGCAGCTCGCGATCGACGGCGGCTTCGCGATGCTGCGGGAAGCCTTCGCCGACGGCCGCCGGGAGACCTCTCCGGCGCTGCGCGCCGCCTACAGGTTCTCCCAGGACCTGTTCGACGAGCGCACCGCGGTCGAGGTCAATCAGGAACTGTTCGTGACCATCGACTCGTTTCGGGATTATCTCCTCCGCAGTCGCGCCTTCCTGCGGCACGCGTTGAGCGAGGATTTCGAGGCGCGGTTCGAGGTGCGTCACGACTACAGCACCGACGCGGCGCCGGATCAGGAACGGGACCAGGTGACCTACATTCTCGGACTCGGCTACACCTTCTGACGACCGTGCCGGACCGCGGACCGTCCGCGGCGGACGGGTCGAGGCCGGCGGACCCGCTCATGCGCCCGGGACCGAGCCGGGGCTGGTCGATTCCGGCGGCAGCAGCCGGCGCAGCAGGGCGTCCACCGCGTCCGGCTCGTCCCAGACGAGCGCGACCGGCAGCACTGTCACCATCGGCCGCGTCTCAGCGGGCAGGCGGACCGCGTCCTTCTCGGTCGTGACCGGCACCGCTCCGGCCGCGGCGGCGGCTTTGCAGATCGCCAGGATCTCGGCCGGCCGGTAGCGGTGATGGTCGGGAAACGCGCGGGTTCCGGCCACCCGGCATCCCATCTCCGCGAGGGTGGCGAAGAACTTCTCCGGGCGGCCGATTCCGGCGAAGGCGAAGACGGCCCGCCCGGCCAGTTCCATCGCCGCCGCGGTCGGTTCGAGCCTGGCCCGCAGCAGCGGCCGGCCGGCGGCCAGCGCCGCGACCCCGGCCCGGTCGGGGCCGATAAGCACGACCGCGTCGGCACGGGCGAGGCCGCGGCCGGCCGGCTCGCGCAAGGGGCCGGCCGGCATGACCCGGCCGCTGCCGACGCCGTAGCCGCCGTCGAACACCAGAAGCGCGAGGCCGTGGCGCAGCGAGGGATCCTGGAAGCCGTCGTCGAAGATCAGCAGTTCCGCGCCCGCCCGCCGCGCCGCACCTGCCACCGCCGGCCGGTCGCGGCCGATCCAGGTCGGCCCGGCGGTCGCCAGCAGCAGCGCCTCGTCGCCGACCGCGGCCACATCGTGCCGGCCCGGGTCGTCCCGCAGCGGCCCGACCTCCCGCCCGCCATAGCCGCGGGCCGCGAACTGCACGCGCAGCGTCGGCCGCAGCCGCCGCAGCGCCGCCGCGAGCCCCAGCACGACCGGCGTCTTGCCGGCGCCGCCGGCGACCAGGTTGCCGACGCAGATCGAGGGCAGCGGCGCCGGGCGGGGCCGCGTCAGCGCCAGGCGGGCGGCGCCGCCGGCCGCATACAGCGCCGCCAGCGGCGCCAGCAGGCGGGGCGCCGGGCCC
>CAZVAR010000218.1:0-4064 GCA_964625225.1 uncultured Alphaproteobacteria bacterium
ACTCGGGTCGCACATCAGCGCCATCGCGATCATCACGCGCTGGCGCATGCCGCCCGAGAGCTGGTGTGGATACTGTTTCAGGCGTCCGCGGGCGCCGGTAATGCCGCCCCGCTCCAGCAGGTAGATCGCTCGATCCTTCGCTTCCGCCCGGGAGACACGCTTGTGCCGAAGCAACGCCTCTTCGAGCTGATTGCCGATGGTGTAGGCCGGATTGAGGCTGGTCATCGGTTCCTGGAAGATCATCGCCATCCGGTTACCGCGCAGCTCCGCCATCGTGCGGTCGGAGGCGTTGCGCAGGTCCTGGCCCGCGACCGACAGCGTCTCCGCCTTGCGGATCGCCCGCTTGGGAAGCAGCCCCATGATGGCGAGCGAAGTCAGCGACTTGCCGCACCCGGACTCGCCGACGATGCAAAGCGTTTCGCCCTGATCGACCGAAAAGGAGACACCCCGGACCGGATGCAGCATGCCGGCGGCGAGCGGGATATCCACCGTAAGATTCCTGACTTCAAGAAACGCGCTCAAACTCCAGATCCTCTGCGGGCAAGGCCGGCCCACTGTGCGGCGCATGTTAACGGAACTTCCAGCGAAGGAAAGATCGCTATGGCTCCCTCACGAAGCCGGTACACGTGTCGCGGCAGGTGGGAGGCGGACCGCCCTGATTACAGACATTGCATAGGCTCGACCATCAGATCGTCAGATACCCGCCGTCAACGGGCAGCACTGCACCGGTCACATAGCCGGCCATGTCGGAGGCCAGAAAGACCGCCGGGCCGACGATGTCCTCCGGCTGCCCGGCCCGGCCGATCGGCGTATGCTGGATGAACCGCTCCAGCATGGCCGGATTCTTCTCGATCGCCGCGGCGTTGAGCGGCGTCCGGATCAGTCCGGGTGCGATCGCGTTCACCCGGATACCGAGCGGGGCCAGCTCTGCCGCGAGGCTGATCGTCAGGCCGCGGATCCCGGACTTGGTAACGGTATAGGCGGTCGAGTTCATCGTGTGGACGAAGGATTGGATCGAGGCGATGTTGACGATCCGCCCGCGGGTCGCTTGCAGCGCGGCCAGGAAGGCGCGAGTCACGTTATAGGGCCCGTCCAAGTTGACGGCGAGCGTCGCGTCCCAATCGGCGTCTGCCGTTGCGTCGGTGACCAGTCCACGGCGGACGATTCCGGCATTGTTGACGAGCACCGACACCCGACCGATCTCCGACTCGGTTCGGGCGGCGAGGTCGCGGCATGCCTCGCGGTCGGTCACGTCGAGCGTGAAGGCCCAGGCGCGACCGCCCTGGTCGCGGATGGTTGCCGCGGTCGCCTCGGCCGTGTCGCCGTTCACGTCGGCCGCGATCACGTCCGCGCCCGCGGCAGCGATGCCTATCGCCACGGCCCGTCCGATCCCGGAGCCGGCGCCGGTGACCAGCGCCAGATGACCGGAAAGCAGTCCCTGCATGAGCCGATCCTCCCTTCAACTTCGACATCGTTCGTGCGATGCCCGCTCCGGATCATAGCGGAGCAACGCTGCCGGCGTCCGTCAAATACGAGTCGGCCGACGACGGGAACCACGGTTCGACCGGGGCAGTTATTCGCCTGGCGGGGGCCGCGTCGCCGCCCGCTCGTGATGCCCGTTCCCGGCATACCCGACAGACATCTCAGGAGAGCTTCATGGTGCTCAAGGCTGTTTCGACAGCGGTCGTCCTCTTGCTTGCGCTGACCGGCACGGGCCTGACGCAGCCGGCATCGACCGGCGGCCCGACGGTCGCGGAGCCGCCCTCCGCTGGTACCGTCAGCGGGGGCGCGATGCCGACGACGGCCAAGGATCCCGCCGCGCTGCGAACGCTGATCGGGCGCGACGTCGAGAACGCGGCCGGGGAGTCGATCGGCGAGATCGACGACGTCATCGTCCAGGACGGCCATCACACCTTTCTGGTCATTTCCGTCGGCGGCTTCCTCGGTCTGGGAGAGCGGCGCGTAACGGTGCCGTACGACGAAGTGACCATGAGCAGCGATGCGGTCACGGTCAACATGACCAAGGAGCAGCTCAAGCGGCAGCCCGAATACGACCCCGGGGCGCAGATCGGCACCTCGCTCAAGGGGTCGCGCGAGCGGCGTTGAGCGCCTTGGCCTGGTCTTGGGCCTGTACCACCGCCACGGCTGTCATGTTCAGGATCCCGCGCGCCGTAACCGACGGGGTCAGGATGTGCGCGGGTGCAGCCGTTCCCATCAGGATCGGCCCGACCGGCAGGCCGTCGGACAGCACCTTCACGATATTGAAGGCGATATTGGCCGCGTCGAGCGTCGGCAGGATCAACAGGTTCGCCGCGCCGGACAGACGCGAGTTCGGGAACAGCCGGTTGCGTATATTCTCGTCCAGCGCGGCGTCGGCATGCATCTCTCCCTCGACCTCGAGGTCGGGACAGGTCGCATGCAGTCGGCGCAGCGCCTCGCGCATCTTGATTGCGGAGGCGGTGTCGGCGCTGCCGAAGCTCGAATGCGAGAGCAGCGCCACCTTGGGGACGATCCCGAAACGCTCAACCTCGCGTGCCGCCATGACGGTCATCTCGACCAGCTCCTCGGCAGTGGGGTCCGGGTTCACGTAGGTGTCGCAGAGGAAATAGCTGCCGGTCGAGAGGATCAGCAGGCTCAGAGCCCCCAATGTCCGCACCCCCGGCGCCCGGCCGATCACGTCCTCGATCACGCGCAGATGCCGGGCATAACGGCCCTCCACCCCGCAGATCATCGCATCCGCGTCGCCGCGCACGATCGCGACGGCGGCGATCGCGGTCGGGTCGGTCCGCATGACCGTTCGCGCGATGTCGGGGGCTACGCCCTTGCGCTCCATCAGCGCATGATAGATCTGCCAGTAATCGCGGTAGCGGGCGTCGCTCTCCGGATTCACGAGCTCGACGTCGTGATCCGGCCGCAGGCGCAAGCCGAGCCGGGCGATGCGGCTCTCGACCACCGCCGGGCGGCCGATCAGGATCGGCTGGGCGAGTCCTTCGTCGAGCGCCGCCTGGACGGCACGCAACACGCGCTCGTCCTCGCCCTCGGCATAGATCACCCGGCGCGGCTCGTTGCGGGCGCGCGCGAAAACCGGCTTCATGATCAAGCCGGAGCGGAACACGAACTCGCGGAGCCGCTGACGATAGGCCTCGAAGTCGGCGATCGGCCGCGTCGCCACCCCCGTCTCCATGGCCGCGCGGGCGACGGCGGGCGCGATCTCCAGGATCAACCGCGGATCGAAGGGGCGCGGAATGATGCGTTCCGGCCCGAACCCGGCATCCTCGCTGCCATAGGCCTTTGCGACCACCTCGGACGGTTCCGCCATGGCGAGGTCGGCAAGCGCCCTGACACAGGCCAGCTTCATCGCCTCGTTGATGGTGGTTGCCCCGACATCCAGAGCGCCGCGGAAGATGAAGGGGAAGCAGAGGACGTTGTTGACCTGGTTCGGATAGTCGGAGCGGCCAGTCGCGATGATCGCGTCGGGGCGAACGGCGTGGGCTTCCTCCGGCAGGATCTCCGGAACTGGGTTGGCCAGTGCCAGCACCAGCGGGTGGTCGGCCATGCGGGCGACCATCTCGGGCTTCAGCACGCCGCCGGCGGAGAGGCCGAGGAAGATGTCCGCGTTCTCGATTACCTCGGCCAAGGTCCGCGCGGCGGTGGGCTGCGCATAGCGGGCCTTCCAGCGGTCCATCAGTTCGGTCCGGCCCTCATAGACCACCCCGGCCAGGTCTGTAAGCCAGACATTCTCGGGCCGCAGACCCATCGACACCAGGAGATCGATACAGGCGAGCGCCGCCGCGCCGGCCCCGGAGGCGACCAGCTTCGCCTCCTCGATCCGCTTGCCGACGAGCCGCAGCCCGTTCACGACGGCGGCGCCGACGATGATCGCGGTACCGTGCTGGTCGTCGTGAAAGACCGGGATCCGCATCCGCTCGCGCAGCGCCGCCTCGACCTCGAAGCATTCCGGGGCCTTGATATCCTCCAGATTGATCGCGCCGAAGGTCGGCTCGAGCGCCGCGACGACCTCGACGAGCCGCTGCGGGTCGGTTTCGGCGATCTCGATGTCGAAC
>CAZVAR010000219.1:0-4004 GCA_964625225.1 uncultured Alphaproteobacteria bacterium
GGCAGTCGATGCCTTTGGCTACTGGTTCTGGATTAGCCTGGATGAGACGAGTATTTACTGGCAGCACTCCGGAGATGGCCGAGTCAGCGTCTACTGGGACCAGCGCGAACCGGAGACGCCGCGGCCGTCGTCAGACTTCGCCGCCTGCTCCCCGGCGCCAGCGGTCATCGAGCGTCTTGCCGGATTGACGGTCACGGAGGATCACTACCTGATCGTCGGCAGCCCCAGCTTGAACGGCCTGATCATCATCGACCTGTATGGTGGCGGGCCTCCGCTGCGCCTGAGCTTCCCCGAGCATGACTTCGCGCCGTTCGACATGGCCCCCCGCTCCGAGGGCGGCGCCTGGATCCTCGACCGGCAGCATCGCCGCCTCTGGATCCTATCTCCGGACTTCCGGATCATCACGAGTGACGACCTGCTCGTCGAACTCGAACCTGAACGGCGGCCGGATTTCGGCCCAACCGACGGCGAGCCAACCGTGTTCGCCGGCCGCAGCTTCCCAGATGGTTTCCTGCTGGACTCCGACGATCCGATTGCGGTCGAGGCGCTGCCCGAAAACCGGGTGCTTATCCTGGGACGGCCGGGCGGCGACGGCGCCAGCCGGATCTGGCAATACCACTTCGGCGAACTCGAAGCCGGCCCAATCGACCTGCCCGACATCGGCGACGTCGTCGATGCGCGCGGGGCCGAGGCGCCGGTACCGCCGGTGGTCGGCCATGACGTCGCCTATGACCCCGAGGCGCTCGTGCTCTACGTCGTCGAGCGGGATGGCAATCAGGCCATCGCCTTCCGGTACGACTGGCGCGACCCCGCCGGCGGTCTCGAACCGCTGCCGCGTTACCTGCCGATGCACCGCTTCGGCGCCCGGGCGCTCGTGCACCGCGCCGGTGAGCTCTCGTACGACATCTCCGGCAGCAGCCCAGTCACCGATCCATCGACGCGCTGGGCCCGGCTGCGAGCGATCGAAGACGCTCGCTACGCACCGAATGGCGTCTACCTAAGCCCCGTGTTCGATGGCCGGGAGCGCGACTGCGTCTGGCACCGGCTCTTTCTCGACGCCTGCATCCCGCAGGAGACGGCCGTGCGCGTCTGGACGCGCACGCACAACGAGCCGGGCCTAGTCGAGAGCGCGCCCTTCCACGCCGAACCGGCTCCCTACCTCCGCGATTCCGGCGCGGAGATCCCGTACTGGGATCCCTTTGCTGGCGACGCGCGCTTCCCGGAATCGACCGGCACCTGGGAGTTGCTCTTTCAGCGCGCCCAGGGCCGCTACATGCAGCTGCGCCTGGAACTCTCTGGCAACGGCCGGCGGACACCGCGGATTCGCGCCCTGCGCGCCTACTACCCGCGCTTTTCGTATCCTCGCCAGTTCCTTCCGAACGTCTATCTCGAAGCCGGCGGTCCCACGTCTTTCCTGGAACGCATGCTGGCGAACCCGGAGGGTATCTACACCGATCTCCACAATGCAATCGCCCACTCGGCCGCGCTGTTCGATCCGCAAGGCGCGCCGCCGGAGGCGCTCGACTGGCTGGCCGGCTGGCTCGGCCTGATCGTCGACCCGCTCTGGGGGCAGATCCACCAGGTTCGTCGCAGCCGACAATGCGGGACGTCCGCCGTCCACGACCGGCGGCGCCTGTTCATCAGCTTCGCGCGCAAGCTCTTCGAGCGCCGGGGCACGCCGGGCGGCATCATGTTCGCGCTACTCCTGCTCCTCGAACCGGACCTTGAGGACAAGCTGCGCCAGATCCAACTCGCCGCCATTGGCCAGGCGGATGGAATGCTCGAGGAACTGGCCCGGCTCGGCCTGCCGGCGCCACAGTTCTCGCGCGAGGAGCAGCATTACGAGGACCTGCTCCACGACTACCTGCTCCACCCCGAACGCCAATCCAGCATCCGGCTCGTCGAGCGCTACGCGGCGCGCGATGGACGGGCCGCCGTCGCCGGTGACCCGTCCGGCGACACCCCGGCCGGAGAGGCGATCGCCCAGAGCGCCCACCGCTTCTCAGTGCTGATCCCGGAAAGCCTGTCGCCCGAAGAGGAGAGCATGGTCCGCCGCATCGTCGAGTTGGAGAAGCCGGCGCATACCCTCTTCGACGTACGCCGCTACTGGGACTACTTCCGAGTCGGCGAAGCGCGGCTCGGGATCGACACCGTGCTTGGCGAGGGCAGCCGCTGGCTGCCATTCCTGCTTGGCCGCGACGACCTGGGTGCGGGGTATCTCGCTCCGGCCCACCCGTATGACGTGCCCGATCGCGTGATCGCCGCCCGCGATCGGCTGAGCGCAATGCCGGCATTGTGAGTGAGGAGAACCCGATGAGAGATTGTGTCATCGCCTCGGCCGATCAGGCCCCGATCAATGTCCGCAAGCGCTTGCGCTACGTCAAGGGCATGGTGCTCGGCCCCGCCGAATTTGGGCAGGTCCAGGCGCACTTCGAATGTAAGCATCTCATCAGCAACGAGCTGCTGCATGGCTACGGAACCGTCTGTGGCCTGCAAGTCACGTCACGAGCAACCGAGGACGGCGGCGACCGGGAGATCGTCATCGGCGCCGGCTACGCCATCTCGCCGCGCGGCAACTGGATCTGGGTCGACCCGGAGCAGTGCGCGTTGCTCGGCGAGTGGGTTGCTGCTCACCGTGAGGAGCGCGAGTATTTCGTCGTCCCAGTCAACAACAGTGTCTACGTCGCTCTGTGCTACGACGAGTGCCCCACCGACCTGACCCACATCGCCGCTCGCGCCTGTGCCTCGGAAGATGAGACGCGGGCCTATTCGCGAATCACCGAAATGTTCCGTGCCGAGTTCCGCTGGGAGCCGCCGCCACAGGAGGCCGAGGAAGCTGCGCGCGCCTTTGGGGCGTTGCTCCGGGCTGTCGAGATCGCCGTCGGAACCGACGACGATGACAGCGAGGCATTCCTGGAAGCCGTGCGCGCCATTGGACTCGATGACAGCGGCGCAACGCCGGACGTCTTCAACCTGCCCGAGGCGTCGGCCTGTGAGGTGATCCGGACCGCGCTGTTGATCTGGGCCACTGAAATCTGCCCGCGCTTCCACCTGGAAGCGGAGCAGGATTGCATTCTCCTCGCCCAGCTTCGCTTCGACGTCGACGATGCCGGCGCCATCGACTTCGATACGCTGATGATCGATGAGGGGGCCCGCCCGGTGCTGATGCCGGACCGTCTCAAGCAGGAGCTCTTCTGCTTGAGCGGCCAGGCCGGACCGCCGGGGCCTCCTGGAGAGCCGGGACCACCCGGGGAACAGGGCCCGCCCGGCGAGCCTGGCCCGCCCGGCGAGCAAGGGCAACAGGGGCCGCCGGGGGACCAGGGGCCGCCGGGGCCGCGCGGCCCAGAGGGACCACCCGGTCGAGGACTGGACGATACGCTCACCCGCATCTGCGGGATCAACTGGAACCATCATGCCGTCCGGCTCGACGGGGGCGAAGCGCCCTTTACCACCCCCGACCAGCTTGCCCTACCCGACGGGCGCTTCGGCATCGTCGTTGCATTCAGCAGGCGCGACGTGGGCGAGGAAGACCTCGTGCGTAGCGAGGACATCAATGCCGCCACCGTCAGGCTGCTGATACCGCATCGCGAATTCTCGACCATTGGCGATGTTCGGCTGCCGCTCGTCTGCAACTGCCCGCTCGTCGACATCGGGCGGGAATTCGGCATCAGTGTCCACCCCGCGCGGCTGGCCCTGGGCCGGCATCCCGAATCGGTCGACGAGACCAATCCCGCCTGCCAGATCCGCGAGATCAACGAGCTGCTCGAGCCGGGCACGGTCGGAGAGATGGTCAATGGGGCGGCGATGGCGTTCATCGACACCGTCCTTCGCGCGCTGATGCAGCCGTTTGAGGGCACGAACCTCCCACCGCTGCTCATCGTCGAGGTCGAAGGTGATCTCATCATGGATCGCGAGCGGCGCTCGGTCGACGGCAACCACCTGGCGCCATGGATTCCGTTCCGGGCGAGCGGCTAACTCTTACCCGTCGGGCTGTTCAAGAGCCT
>CAZVAR010000220.1:0-3872 GCA_964625225.1 uncultured Alphaproteobacteria bacterium
TCGTCTCGGGCCGGGTGGTCGCGACGGTCAGGAAGCGCCCGTCCTCGCCCTCGACCGGATACCTGAAATACCAGAGATGGCCCTGCGTCTCGCGCTGCTGCACCTCCAGGTCGGAGATGGCCGTCTCCAGGGCGGGGTCCCAGTTGACGAGACGCAGATCCTTGTAGATCAGCCCCTCATTGTAGAGGTCGACGAAGACCTTCACCACGGCGGCGGACAGGCCGGGGTCCATGGTGAAACGCTCGCGGGTCCAGTCTGCGGAGGCCCCGAGGCGGCGGAGCTGATTCAGGATCGTGCCGCCCGACTTCTCCTTCCACTGCCAAACCCTGGCGATGAAATCCTCCCGGCTGAAGTCGCGGCGGGAGCGGCCCTCCTCGGCGAGCTGGCGCTCCACCACCATCTGGGTCGCGATCCCGGCATGGTCGGTGCCCGGCTGCCAGAGCACGTCGCGCCCCTGCATCCGGCGCCAGCGCACCAGCACGTCCTGCAGCGTGTGGTTGAGAGCGTGCCCCATGTGCAGGCTGCCGGTCACGTTCGGCGGCGGCATCATGATGGCGAACGGCTCGGCCGGTGAAGACGGGTCGGCGGTGAACGCGCGCGCCTTCTCCCATCGCTCGTACTGACGGGCTTCGACCTCGCGGGGTCGATAGGTCTTGTCCAGCATCGCCGGTTCAGGTCCTCCGGATCGGGCCACGATACGCCACGGCGGCGCGAGCCGCGGCGCCGGAGGTTCGCTTACTCTTCCTCGGCGCGGCGCGCAATCCGCTCGATCTCGCGCCGGACGAGCCGCTCCACCAGCCCGGGCAGGTTCGCGTCCAGCCACTCCCTCAACATGGGGCGCAGGAGCTCACGAACCAGATCCTCCAGCGTGACCGCGCCGGCGCCGATCGGCGTGCCGCCCCTCGGCCCGTCGCGGCCGCCCAGGGCCGCGGCCAGCCCGGCGAAAGCGGCGGTCGACGCCGCCGCCGCCTCCGGCGAAACCAGCCCGGCCCCATCGGCCTGCCGCACCGGCGCCGCGGCGGGGGCGCCCGCTCCGACGCCGGCTTCGCCGGCGTGCGGCACCGGCCCGGCCGGCGACGGCTCGGTTGCCGGCGGCTCGGTCGCCGACGGCTCGACCGGCGACGGCTCGGCCGGCGCGTCGCCGCTCATCAGCGCATCGATCTCGTCCTGGGTCGTGCGCGCGGGCGCGGTTCCGTCGCCGGCACCGGCCGCTGGCTGTTCAGGCACCACCTCGGTCAACTCCAGCACATCATCCGGATTCCCCCCTTCATCCTTGGCGGCGCCCTCCATGGCCGCGGCCGCCGCCGTCGCACCGTGGCCCGCACCCGGGTCGTCTTCGGAGATGATCCGACGGATGGAGGCCAGAATCTCCTCCATCGTCGGTTCAGCTTGCTTGTTCGTTTCCATCCTCAGGCCTTCACTCCGGTTCCGACGGCGCTGGCGGCCACGGGCGGCCGGAAATTTGGCCCGGCCGGCGCGTTACCGCTTGGTCGTCGAGGAGCTCGTGTCGGTGCCCCACCACTTGTTCCTGACCTGCTCGTAATGCGCGTCCGGGTCGTAATAGGCGACCGGCAGCTTCAACTGCTCCGCCGTCAGCCGGCCGGTCGCCGCCGCGAGCGCCAGCGTTGCCACGGCGAGATCACGCTGCGCCACCACCAGGCTGACCCGCGCATCGAGCAGCTCCTGCTCCTGATCGAGCACGTCGAGCACCGTCCGCGTGCCGACCAGCGCCTCCTGCTGCACGCCTTCGAGCGCGATCTCGGCCGCCTCGATCTGGCTCTGCAGCGATTCGATGCTGGCCTGTGCCGTCGTGAGACTCTCCCAGCTCTCCGTCGCGTCCTCGATCACCGCCCGCCGCGCGTCCTCGACCAGCGCCAGCGCCTGCCCGGCGGTCTCCTTCGCCTCGCGGACCCGGGCCGCGACCGCCCCGGCCTGATAGAGCGGCACGACCAGCTCCGTCGTCAGAATCGCCTGGTCGGTCCGGCTCCCGGCCGTCGTCCGGTCCCAATCCCGGGACAATGCGCCGCTGAGGTTAATGGTCGGATAAAGCTCGCCCTCGACCGCGGCGACGGCGGCCTCCGCGCTCTCCGCGGCGAAGGCGGCGGCGAAGAGGTTGGGGTTGTTGGCCAGCGCAATGTCGACCGCGGCGGCCCTCGACTCGGGCGGGGGTGGCAGCGGCGGCGGCGGGGCGAGGATGCCGGGCGGCGCCCCGACCAGGCGCTCGTAGTTCGTCCGCGAGACCTCGAGGTTTCCCTCGGCCTGGATCCGATCGGCGATCGCGCGCGCCAGCCGCGCCTCGGCCTGTGCGACGTCGGTGCGGGTGACTTCCCCGACGGAGAAACGGTCGCGCGTCGCTTGGAGCTGCCGCTCGATCACGCGGACATTGTTCCGGGTGAGATCCACCACCGCCTGATCGCGCAGCACCGCCATATAGGCCGTGCCGATGTCCAGGAAGAGCTGCTGCTCCGTCGCGGCCAAGCGCGCGCGCTGCGCCTCGACGTCGCGCTCCGCCCGCTTGGTCAGCGCCAGGGTCCGGCCGCCGCGATAGAGCGGCTGCAGCGCGTTCAGGCTGAGGGTCGTCGGATAGAGCGTATCGGAATTGTTGCGAAACGCCCCCCCGCTCAGATTGCTCTCCTGGTAGGCGATGCCGGTGTTCGCCCCGAACTGTACCGACGGGCGCCACCCGGAGAGCGCCTGGCTGACCCTGTTGTCGACCGCCCGGAGCTGGGCGCGTTGCGCCTCGATCGTCGGATTGGTCAGATAAGCGCGGGTCCACGCCTCGATCAACGTGTCGGCGGCGGCGGTGCCCGCGAACAGCGACAGCGCGGCCGCCGAAAGCGCCGGCCGCACCAGCCGACCCCAGCCTGCGCCTCTGCGCTGACCCGCCTTCCGCCTCGTGCCGTGCTGCATGCTAACCCCCTCGGTCACACCCGCTGCCTGCGCGCGCGGTCGGCACCCTACGGCATTTTCCCGCCGATCGCCACGGGATCGGCCGGTCGAGCCGGCTGCCCGGTCGGTCAGAACACGAAGCCGGGCTCGCGCACAAATCCCGGCAGGTACGGGGTCGCCGCGTCGAACAGCGGCCGGCCGGAGAAGACGCCATGCTCCCGCATGAACAGGGTGCCGCGCCCGACTCCCTGCGGCTGCCGCAGCACAGTCACCAGGCGCCCGCCTTCGGCGAGCTGCTCCTGCAGCGCCGGCGGCACGTCCTGAACCGCCCCCTCGATCAGGATCACGTCGTAGGGCGCCTGCTTCGGATGGCCGCCCTCGAGCGGCTGCTGCACCGTCACCACGTTCTCGATGCCGAGCTGGGCGATCAGCGCCGCGGCCTCGGCGGCCAGTTCGGGGTCGCTCTCGACCGCGACGACGGCAGCCCCGAGCCGCGACAGTACCGCCGCCGCATATCCGGTTCCGGCGCCGACATCGAGGATCAGATCGTCCGGCCCGATCTCGGCGGCCTGGATCAGGCGGCCGAGCACCATCGGCTCCATCAGGTAACGGCCGTCCTTGAGCAGCAGATCCTCGTCGACGTAGGCGATCGAACGGCGCGGCTTCGGCACGAACAACTCGCGGGGGACGGCGGCGAACGCGGCCGTGACCTCGGGCTCGGTCACGCCGTTCGGGCGCAACTGGCACTCCACCATGTTCTTCCGCGCGGCGGCGTAATCGAGCATGCGAGCGATCGGTCCCTCTCCGACGATGTCCACGCGCTCAGGCGCGAGCGCTTATACCCAGCCGCGTCGCGCAGCACAACAAGCGGGTCGCCGAAGACGTTGACCGGCGCCGCCCTTCCCCCTATATAGCGCCGGCACGAGGTGCGCCGGCGCGGTGGCAGAGTGGTTATGCAGAGGCCTGCAAAGCCTTGTACATCG
>CAZVAR010000221.1:0-3860 GCA_964625225.1 uncultured Alphaproteobacteria bacterium
GATCGTCTTCAGCAGCTCGAGCTGAATCTCGCGCGGTAAAGAGGTCGAAATGCCGTTCGGGTATACCGTGTCGTCGTCCAGTCCCTCCGGCTCGAGGAAGATCTGGTGCCGCTCTTTCTCGGCAAAGCGCACCACCTTGTCCTCGATCGACGGGCAATACCGCACGCCCGTGCTCTCGATCTGCCCGGAATAGGTCGGCGCCCGGTGCAGGTTCGCGCGGATCAGCGCGTGCGAGGCCGGCGTGGTCGCGGTGATGTGGCAGACGATCTGCGGCGTCTCGATGCGGGCGGTCAGATAGGAGAAGGGTGACGGCGGATCGTCACCCGGCTGCACCTCCAGGCCGGTCCGATCGATCGTGCGGCCGTCGAGCCGCGGCGGCGTGCCCGTCTTCAGCCGCCCGAGCGCGAAGCCGAAGCGCTCCAGCGTCCGTGCGAGCCCGACGGCCGGCGCGTCTCCGACGCGCCCGGCCGGTACCTTCTCCTCGCCGATATGGATCAGACCGCGCAGAAATGTGCCGGTAGTAAGCACGACGGCCCCGGCGCCCAGGCTCTCGCCGTCGGCGGTCACCACGCCACAGACGTGGCCCGCGCGATCGACCACTAGGTCTTCGACCGCGACCGCCCGGATCTCCAGATTCGGCTGCGCGGCCAGGAGCTCCTGCATCGCCGACCGGTACAGGCTGCGGTCGGCCTGCGCCCGGGGGCCGCGCACCGCCGGACCCTTGCTGCGGTTGAGCATGCGGAACTGGATGCCGGCGCGGTCGATTGCGCGCCCCATCACCCCGTCGAGCGCATCGATCTCCCGGACGAGATGCCCCTTGCCCAGGCCGCCGATGGCCGGATTGCAGGACATCTCCCCGATCGTCTCGATCTTGTGGGTCAACAGCAGCGTGCGCGCGCCCAACCGCGCCGCCGCGGCCGCCGCTTCGCACCCGGCATGGCCGCCGCCGACCACGATCACGTCGAACTTCGTCATGGCGCGGAAGATATGGACGGCCGGCGCCGGTGTCAAAAAGCCGGCACACCGTTGTTTCACGTGAAACATGCCGGACGCGTCACTTCCCGATGCAGAAATCCCGGAAGATCACGTCCAGGAGCTCCTCCACATCCACCCGGCCGGTGATCCGGCCCAGGGCCCGCAGCGCCAACCGCGCATCCTCCGCGGCCAAATCGACCTGCGTCGCCGCGATGGCGCGCCGGAGGGCCTCGCTGCAGCTTTCCAGCGCCCGCCGATGCCGCACCCGCGTCACGGCGGGCGCCTCGCTACCCGCTTCCAGCCGCGCCCGCGCCCGCGCCTCGATCCCGCCCATCAACGCCTCGAGCCCCTCTCCCGTCCGCGCCGAAACCCGAACCGGCGTGATCCCGGCCGGAAGCAGTCCCCGCGCTTCGTCGAAGTCGCATTTGTTGAGATCGCATTTGTTGACGACAACCAGCGCCTCCGGCCCGATCAGCTCGGCCGTCTCCGCGGGCACCAGCGGCCGCGCCGTCGCATCGAGCACCACCAGCACGAGATCCGCCGCCGCAGCACGGGCGCGCGCCCGGCGAATCCCTTCTTCCTCCACCGGTTCCGCCGCCTCGCGCAGCCCGGCCGTGTCCGCGAGGATCACCGGATACCCGGCGAGATCGAGCCGGACCTCGACCACGTCCCGGGT
This sequence comes from uncultured Alphaproteobacteria bacterium, assembly GCA_964625225.1. Taxonomy (GTDB): domain Bacteria; phylum Pseudomonadota; class Alphaproteobacteria; order JAJUGE01; family JAJUGE01; genus CAZVAR01. Next base: position 1,652 of record CAZVAR010000221.1, read on the forward strand.
CGTCCCGGCCGTCTCCGCCACGATCGCGACCTCGCGGCGGGCGAGCACGTTCAGCAGGCTCGACTTTCCGACGTTCGGCGCGCCGACGATCGCGACCGAGAACCCGTCTCGCATGATCTCGCCGCGGCGTCCGTCCGCCAAATGCCGCTCGACCTCGGCCGCGAGCGCAGCAAGTTCCTCCCGTACGGCGCCCGACAGCCCTTCGGGCAGGTCCTCGTCGGCGAAGTCGATCTCGGCTTCGAGATGCGCCACCGCCCGCAGCAGCCGCTCGCGCCAGCCCTCGATCAGCCCGGCGAGCGCGCCATCCATCTGGCGCAACGCCTGCCGCCGCTGCGCGGCCGTCTCGGCCGCCACGAGGTCGGCCAGCCCCTCGGCCGCGGTCAGATCCAACTTGCCGTTGTCAAAGGCCCGGCGCGTGAACTCGCCCGGCTCGGCCGGCCGCAGCCCCGCCATCGCCGCCAACGCCTCCGTTACTCCTGCCACGACGGCCCGCCCGCCATGCAGGTGCAGTTCGGCCACATCCTCTCCGGTATAGCTGCGCGGCGCGGGAAACCAGAGCAGCAGCGCGTCGTCCAATCGCTCGCCGCCCGGCCCGTGCAGTGTCGCCAGCGTGGCCCGGCGCGGCTCCGGCAATGCCCGTCCGGTCAGCGCCCGCAACGCCGTAGCGGCCGCCGGACCCGAAACCCGCATCACCGCGATGCCGGCCCGGCCCGGCGCCGTAGCCACTGCAAAGATCGTGTCGCTGTCCGACGGCTTCATCGGAATCCCGCCCTTGGCGCTCGGCTGTTCGACGTGTCCTCCTGACCCCTCGCAGCCGCGATGGCGCTGCACGCCCCTGGCGGCCGGCTAGCGGTCGCGGCCGGTCGATACCGTCCGGAGGTCGCCTTGCTGGATATTGGCGAGCCGATCATAGGCTCGCCCGGAAGAGGCGCCATGCGTGCGACCGCCAGCCAGACGCTGGCACGCCAGGCGCGTGCCGGGGAGACGGCGGCCCTGCGTCCGCCTAATCCGCGGCGTCGACCCGCTGTTCCGGCCGGAGCATCAGCCGCGCGACCCGGCCGCCCTCCTTCACATGCACCCGCAGGATCTCGTCGACGTCCTCGCGGCTGCGATAGCTGTACCACACGCCTTCCGGATAGATGACCAGCGTCGGGCCGAGCTCGCAGCGGTCGAGGCAACCGGCGCTGTTGATCCGCACGTCCTTCAGGCCGAGCGCCTTCGCCTGCTTCTTCATGTAGGCGCGTAGCTCGTCCGAGCCCTTCTCCGCGCAACAGCCGCGGGGATGCCCCTCCGGACGGACATTCGTGCAGCAGAAGACGTGCCGTCGGTAATAGAGCGGCGGATCGGCCGGATTCTGGTCAGCCACTTCCCTTCGGTCCTTCCTTACCCGCCTGCTGTTGGAACTGCGTCCAATATTTTTGGAGCTGGTCGAAGCCGCGAAGACCCATCTCGGTCCACGTCTTCAGCATGGTCTCCGGGTCCATCGCCCCGACATTGGCGACCAGTCGCTCCTGCATCGCCTTGACCACGGCCTCGTGCATCGGTTGGAGATCGGGCAGGCCGAAGAAGCGGCGGGCCTCCTCCGGCGTGCAGTCGATGTCGATCGTGACCTTCATGCTTGCGCCTCTCGCCGGCGGGGCTTGGTTCGCCGGCCGCCCGTCACACTTAAGTGGTGGTGGCCCCGAATGCAAATCCCGGCAGACGCCGCTTCGCCGCGGCGGGAAAGGCGGTACCCATGAGCGAGAATCTGCTCCGTCACGAGACCAGCCCTTACCTCCTCCAGCACGCCGACAATCCGGTGCATTGGCGCCCCTGGGGGCCGGAAGCGTTCGAGGAGGCGCAACGGACCGGCCGTCCCGTGCTGCTCTCGGTCGGCTACGCGGCCTGCCACTGGTGCCACGTGATGGCGCACGAGAGCTTCGAGAACCCCGAGATCGCCCGCACCATGAACGAGCTGTTCGTCAACATCAAGGTCGACCGCGAGGAACGGCCGGATGTCGACGGCATCTATCAGTATGCGCTGGCGCTTTTGGGCCAGCAGGGCGGCTGGCCGTTGACGATGTTCCTCAACGATAAGGGGGAGCCGTTCTGGGGCGGGACCTACTTTCCACCGGAGGCGCGCTGGGGCCGACCGGGCTTCTCCGATGTGCTGCGGGCGATGGCGGCCGGGTACCGCAACGAACCGGACAAGGTCCGCAACAACGTTACC
>CAZVAR010000222.1:0-3817 GCA_964625225.1 uncultured Alphaproteobacteria bacterium
CTGCCACTCCTGCCATTTCCTTCTCGTAACGCCGGCGCCGGTCCGGTCGGAACAGTGACAGCCATGGCGAAGACCAATCCGGGCGAGTTCATCCGCCAGGTGCGGCAGGAAGTATCGAAGGTCACTTGGCCGACGCGGAAGGAGACCGCTATCACGACGACCATGGTGTTCATCATGGTGTTCATGGCGGCGCTCTTCTTCTTTGTGGTCGATCAGATCCTATCCTTCGGTGTCCGCGTTCTTCTCGGGCTGGGGGGCTGAACCATGGCGCCGCGCTGGTACGTGATCCACGTCTATTCCGGCTTCGAAAAGCGGGTCGCGCAGTCGATCCGCGAGCAGGCCGACGCCCAGGGCATCGGCCACATGATCCACGAGGTCATCGTGCCGACCGAGGAGGTCGTCGAGGTCCGCCGCGGCTCGAAGGTGAGCTCGGAGCGCAAGTTCTTCCCCGGCTACGTGCTGGTGAAGATGGAGATGAACGACCATACCTGGCACCTGGTCAAGAACACGGCCAAGGTGACCGGATTCCTGGGGGGCGGCGGCCGCCCGGCGCCGATCAGCGACGCCGAGGCCGAGCGCATGCTCAACCAGATCAAGGAGGGGGTGGAGCGGCCGCGGCCGTCCGTCACCTACGAGGTCGGCGACCAGGTCCGCGTCTCCGACGGGCCGTTCCAGTCGTTCAACGGTATCGTCGAGGAGGTCGACGAGGAGAGGGCCCGCCTGAAGGTGTCGGTGTCGATCTTCGGCCGCCCGACCCCGGTCGAGCTCGAATATTCGCAGGTCGAGAGGGCCTGATCGGTTTCGCGTTAGCGGGAGGCCGGCCCCGGCCGCACCGCGACCCGGCCGCGTGCCGGGGTCCAGGGGAGAACCATGGCAAAGAAGATCACAGGCTACATCAAGCTCCAAGTGAAGGCGGGGCAGGCCAACCCGTCGCCGCCGATCGGCCCGGCGCTGGGCCAGCGCGGCGTCAACATCATGGAGTTCTGCAAGCAGTTCAACGCGGCGACGGCCAATCTCGAGCCAGGGATGCCGATTCCGACGGTGATTACCGTCTACGCCGACCGCAGCTTCGCCTTCACCACCAAGTCGCCGCCGGCAACCTACTTCATCAAGAAGGCCGCCAAGATCGACAAGGGCTCGACCGCGCCCGGCAAGAGCGCGGTCGGCAGCATCACGATGGCGCAGCTCCGTGAGATCGCCGAGCAGAAGATGAAGGACCTCAACGCCAACGATCTCGACGCGGCGACCCGGATGCTGGTCGGCTCGGCGCGATCGATGGGCATCGAGGTGCGGGAGTAGGGGCATGGCAAAGAAGGGTAAGCGGCTGCGGGCGGCACTCGAGGGCATCGACCGGACCAAGGCCTACGAGCTCGGGACGGCGATCCGTCTCCTGAAGGAACGGGCGACCGCCAAGTTCGACGAGACCCTGGAGATCGCGATCAATCTCGGCGTCGATCCACGCCATGCCGACCAGCAGGTGCGCGGGGTCGTCTCCCTGCCGAACGGCACGGGCAAGGCAGTGCGGGTGGCCGTCTTCGCACGGGGCATCAAGGCGGACGAGGCTCGGGCCGCCGGCGCCGACGTGGTCGGCGCCGAGGATCTCGCCGAGCAGGTGCAGGCCGGCAACATCAATTTCGACCGCACCATCGCCACGCCGGACATGATGGCGATCGTCGGCCGCCTCGGCCGCATCCTGGGGCCGCGCGGCCTGATGCCGAACCCCAGGCTGGGCACCGTCACGAACGACGTGGCCGCGGCGGTGCAGGCCGCCAAGGGCGGCCAGGTCGAGTTCCGCGTCGAGCGTGCGGGGATCGTCCATGCCGGCGTCGGCAAGGTGAGCTTCGACGATGAGGCCCTGGCCGGCAATGTGCAGGCCTTCTACGATGCGATCGTCCGTGCCAAGCCGAGCGGTGCGAAGGGACAGTATGTCAAGCGGGTCGCTCTGAGCACCACGATGGGCCCGGGCATCAAGCTCGACGTCGCAACGCTGGGCGCGAGCTGACCGACGGCATGATGCGAACGCGGGAGGCGGATCCACGCGGGTGCGCGCTCCGAACGGGAGAGATTGCGGGTCGTTCGACCCGCTTCGTGGTCGCTTCCTCGCAGGAGGCGACGCCGGAAGGCCCTCGGGCCTTCGACCTGTCCGAGACTGCAGGTGCCCTCGGGCCTAAACATGCCTGCATAGACGGGAGGACAAGCGATTGCGGCGGTCCCTTGCGGGGCCGGCGGCCGGCTTGAACTTCTGGGACAGGGTCACCGCAGCTCCGGGCGGGTTCCCGGGGATGTGCAAACCGGGCCGGTCGGCGTTCGCGCCGGACGACCCTCGAAGTGGAGTGGACCCTTGCAGCGGAAGCAGAAGGAGCAGACCGTCGCCGCGCTGCACGAGACCCTCGGTGGGATGAGCCTGATGGTCGTCACTCACCAGTCGGGTCTGACGGTAGCGGAGCTCACCGCCCTGCGTCGCCGAATGCGCGAGGCGGGGGCGGGCTTCAAGGTGACGAAGAACCGTCTGGCGAAGATCGCGCTCGACGGGACCCCGTTCGCCGCCATCGCGGATCTGTTCCGCGGGCCGACGGCGATCGCCTACTCGGCGGATCCGGTTTCGGCCGCCAAGGTGGTGAACGACTACGCGAACGAGAACAGCAAGCTGGTGATCCTGGGCGGCGCGCTCGGCGAGCAGAGACTCGATGCCGAGGCCGTCAAGGCGCTCGCCAGGCTGCCCTCGCTGGAGGAGCTTCGGGCGCAGCTCGTGGGTCTGCTGCAGACCCCGGCCACGCGCGTCGCCAGCGTGCTCAACGCGCCCGGCGGCCAGATCGCCCGCGTCCTTGCGGCCTATGCCGACAAGGGCGAGGCGCCCGCTGCCTGAGGCCGCTAACGGAACATCGAAGTTCAAGCCAGGAGTGATTTGAAATGGCCGATCTGCAGAAACTTGTCGAAGATCTGTCCAGCCTCACCGTGATCGAGGCGGCCGAGCTCTCGAAGATGCTCGAAGAGAAGTGGGGCGTTTCCGCCGCGGCACCGGTCGCCGTGGCCGCCGCGCCGGCCGCGGGCGGTGCTGCCGCGCCGGCCGCCGAGGAGAAGACGGAGTTCGACGTCATCCTCGCCGCCGCGGGCGACAAGAAGATCAACGTCATCAAGGAGGTCCGCGCCATCACCGGCCTGGGCCTGAAGGAGGCGAAGGATCTGGTCGAGGGCGCTCCGAAGCCCGTGAAGGAAGGGGTGGCGAAGGCCGACGCCGAGGCCATCAAAGCGAAGCTCGAGGAGGCTGGTGCCACTGTGGAGCTCAAATAGGGCCGACGCCCTATCCGGTTCGCACCCGGCCGGCGCTTGTTCGCCGGCCGGGCTGCACCTATATGAAGCGGTCCGCGATGCGGCCGGGAAGGGCCCGGCCGCATCGCGGCACGCTGCGCATTTCTGTCCGCCTTCGTGGCGCCGGGCCCGGCGCCGGGGTGTCGCAGCCGACGTTCGTAGGAGTCCGGCCGTTCCCGCCGGGCCGAATTGGAGATAATCGGGCATGCCCAAGTCGTTCACCGGTCGCAAGCGCATCCGCAAATATTTCGGGCGCATCCCGGAGGTGGCGCCGATCCCGAACCTGATCGAGGTCCAGAAGAACTCCTACGACGCATTCCTGCAGATGGACGTGCCGCCCCACGAACGGAAGCAGGCGGGGCTGCAGGAGGTGTTCACCTCCATCTTCCCGATCAAGGACTTCTCCGAGAAGGCGCAGCTCGAGTTCGTGAAGTACGAGTTCGAGCCGCCGAAGTACGACGTCGACGAGTGCCAGCAGCGCGGCATGACGTTCGCCGCGCCGCTCAAG
>CAZVAR010000223.1:0-3714 GCA_964625225.1 uncultured Alphaproteobacteria bacterium
GATGCTGCTGGTTGCGTTCGGTGTCGTAGGTGATCAGGCCGCGCGGCCGGCCGACCTTGTCCATCACCTCGTCGCAGGCGGCGATGCACAAGGCGCAGCCGATGCACTCCAACTGCAGGCCCTTGCGGATGTCGATCCCCATCGGGCAGACGGCGACGCATTGGTTGCAGTCGACGCAGTCGCCGCGGCCCTCCCAACTGGTACCCTTCTTGTGCCTGCCGCGCGGCTCGCCCCGCCACTGCTGGTAGGTGACGATCAGCGTGTCCTCGTCGAACATCGCCCCCTGGAAGCGAGGCCAGGGGCACATATAGGTGCACACCTGCTCCCGTGCCCAGCCCGCCAGCAGTTAGGTCGTCGCGGTGAACAGGCCGACGAAGGAATAGACGAGCAACGATGCCTGACCGGTGAAGATGTCGGCCACGACCGTCGGCGCATCGTTGAAATACATGATCCAGGCGCCGCCGGTCAGCGCCGCGATGACGAGCCAGACGGCGTGCTTGGCGATCTTCCTGAACGCCTTCCTCGGCCCGAACGGCTGGCTGTCGAGCTTGATGCGGGCATTGCGGTCGCCTTCGATCCGGCGTTCGACCCACAAGTAGAGATCCGTCCAGACCGTCTGCGGGCACGCATAGCCGCACCAGACGCGCCCGGCCAAGCTGGTCGCGAGGAACAGGCCGACCGCGCCAAGCACCATGAGGCCCATCAGGTAATAGACCTCCTGAGGCCAGATCTCGATGAAGAAGAAGTAGGCCCGCCGGTTGGCCATGTCGATCAGCACGGCCTGGTCGGGCGCATCGGGCCCGCGGTCCCAGCGGATCCAGGGCACGAGATAGTAGATGCCGAGCAACACGCCCAGCACCCACCATTTCAGCGTCCGGAAACGTCCGCGGACCGCCTTCGGGTAGACTTTGGGACGGCTGGCGTAGAGCGGCTGATCCCTGGAGCTACTCTCCAGTTCGATGGTCGCGATCTTGTTCATCGGAACTTACGGCTTTGCGCCGTACTCCTATTGACCGCCGCCCAGCGAATGCACGTAGACGGACAGCATCTTGATCGTTGCCGGGTCGAGACGGTCGACCCAGGCCGGCATGACGCCATGTCGGGGACGGCTGATCTGGGCGATGATGGCCTCGCGGTCGCCGCCATAGAGCCAGATGCTGTCGTCGAGGGCCGGCGCGCCCAGCGTCTTGTCGCCCTGTCCCTTGTCCCCGTGGCAGGCCGCGCAGTTCTCTGCATAAAGTGCGCTGCCGCGTGCCACAGCCTGCCGGTCGGTGGCACGGCCGCTCAACGAGAGGACGTAGTCGGCCACATCGGCAATCTGCGCTCTGGTCAGGATCTTGTCGGCGCCGAAGGCCGGCATCTCCGAGATCCGCGTCTCCGCATGGTCGTGCCGGATGCCGTAGAGCAGCGTCTCGTGAATCTGGTCGATGGTCCCGCCCCAGAGCCAGTCATCGTCGGCCAGCGTCGGATAGCCGCTCCGACCGCCGCCGCCCGGACCGTGACAGGCGACACAATTGTCGGCAAAGGCGGCCCGCCCGCCGGCGATGGCAAAGGTGCGCAGGTCCGGATCCGCCAGAATCGCCGCGGGCTCGGCCGCCTCGATCCGGCCCAGCATGCCGGCCTGCGCCGCGCGCGCCGCCGCCATGGTCTCGGCCAGCTCGGCGCGCTGCGAGTAGCCGAGGAGCCCGGAGAAATAGCCGTTCAGCGAGGGCCAGGAGGGATACAGCACGTAATAGCCGATCGACCAGATGATCGTCGCGTAGAAGGTGTATACCCACCACTTCGGCAACGGCTTGTTGTATTCCTGAATGCCGTCCCACTCGTGGCCGGTCGTTTCGACCGGACCGGCGCCGTCTTTCTTGCTCGTGGCAGCCATCGTTCTAGTCCCTCTCGCCCTTCCGCTCGGGACGGGCGTCCGATCGCTGCGGGACATCGTCGCGCAGCGGTATCTCGCCATATCGCTCGAAGCGCTTCCGGTTTCGCGGCCAGAACGCCCAGACCGCGATGCCGATGAACAGCGCCATCAGCCAGACGACCCAGAGCGACCTGAGGAGCTCGACCAACTCGGTCATTGCCTCAGATCCTCGGGCTGAATCTTGCCGAACTCGACCATGCGCCCGAGTACCTGCAGGTAGGCGACGAGCGCGTCCATCTCGGTCACGAGCTCGGGCCGTCCATCGAAATCGGCGACCACCGCCTTCGGATAGCGCTTCAGCAGATCGTCGCTGTCCGCCCGCGGATCGGCCTGCGCCACGAGATCGGCGCGCGCATTCGCGACCATCTCGTCCGTATAGGGGACGCCGACCGCCTGATTGGCTCGCAAATGATCGGCGATGTCGTCCAGCCGCAGCGGCCGATCCAACAGGAACGCATAGGGCGGCATGATCGATTCCGGGACGACGCTGCGCGGATCGACCAGATGCGCAACATGCCACTCGTTCGAGAACTTGCCGCCGACCCGGGCGAGGTCCGGCCCGGTGCGCTTCGACCCCCACTGGAACGGGTGGTCGTACATGCTCTCCGCGGCGAGGCTGTAATGACCGTAGCGCTCCACCTCGTCACGGAAAGGCCGAATCTGCTGGCTATGGCAGGTGTAACAGCCCTCCCGGATGTAGATGTTGCGGCCGGCGAGCTCGAGCGGCGAATAGGGCCGCATGCCTTCCACGCGCTCGATCGTCGATTCGATCGTGAAGAGCGGCGTGATCTCGACCAGACCGCCGATCGAGACGGTGATCAGGGTGAGGACCAGGAGCAGGATCGAGTTCTTCTCGATCCGCTCGTGATTCTTGAAGATTTTGGCCGACAGCGACATCGGACTCACTCCGCGGGCACGGCGGCGGACATGGCCGCCCGATCTTCGGCCACCGGCACGGCACCGCGGATGGTGCGGTACAGGTTGTAAGCCATGATCAGGGCACCGGCGAGGAACAGGATCCCGCCCAGCGCCCGGACGAGATAGAAGGGATGCATCGCCTCGACGGTCTCGACGAACGAGTATTGGAGGAAGCCGAGGCTGTCATAGGCCCGCCACATCAGGCCCTGCATGATGCCGGAGACCCACATCGAGGTGATGTAGAGGACGATGCCGAGGGTCGCGATCCAGAAGTGATAGCTGACCAGCTTGAGGGAATAGACCTCGCGCCGGCCCCACAGCCGCGGCACCAGGAAGTAGATGGCGCCGAAGCTGACGAAGGCGACCCAACCGAGGGCACCCGAATGCACGTGGCCGACCGTCCAGTCGGTGTAGTGGCTCAGGCCGTTGACGGCCTTGATCGACATCACCGGCCCCTCGAACGTGCTCATGCCGTAGAAGCCGACCGAGACGACCAGAAAACGCAGAACCGGGTCCGTGCGGAGCTTGTCCCATGCCCCGGACAGGGTCATCAGGCCGTTGATCATCCCGCCCCAGGACGGCATCCACAGCATCACCGAGAAGGTCATGCCGAGCGTCTGCGCCCAGTCCGGCAGTGCGGTGTAATGGAGGTGGTGCGGGCCGGCCCAGATATAGAGGAAGATCAGTGCCCAGAAATGGATGATGGACAGCCGGTAGGAATAGACCGGCCGCTCCGCCCGCTTCGGAATGAAGTAGTACATCATCGCCAGGAAGCCGGCGGTCAAGAAGAAGCCTACCGCATTGTGGCCATACCACCACTGGGTCAGAGCGTCTTGGACACCGGAGAACAGCGAATAGCTCTTCGTTCCGAAGAACGACAC
>CAZVAR010000224.1:0-3671 GCA_964625225.1 uncultured Alphaproteobacteria bacterium
AGTGTGCAATTTTGGCCCGCCGAATCTGTGCAAATTACGCCCGCCGCCTACACCCACTCAGCCAAGTCATGCGCTTGTCCCCTGAGGGCTCCGACCGTTTATGGGACATCCGGAAGCCTCTAAGCTATTGAAGAAACGCTCCCAAATCACTTCTTTGGCATGGGACCTGGCATGCCGCCCATCAGGCCAGATCAAGGATGGTTGTTCGGATGGACTCCGATCAGGAAGAGGTACGCAGCGGGGGAGCACGCAGCTGACCCACTTAGGCTGTCTCGTTGATGGCCCTGGCGGCAGATTGTTCGGATTACGGGCGGTAAGTGCCTACCGAAACGCTCAATCCCACCGCCTGAGTTCGCTGATCACATTTCCGGTGTATCAACGCAGCTCAACGAACGGCATGGGGAGCCCCTCCCGCTTGCCCAGCTGCGAATATGCCCTTGGCAGGCAGCCTCAAGCCGTTCCCGCTCTTGCGACGACCGCGTCAGGCTAGGTTTGGGTCGCTTGGTCCCTGCGCCTTCCTAAGTTGCTGCAGCTTGCGCGCGGTCGCGCGGAGTTCCGCTATTGCTCTGTAAGCGTCCGGTCTCGACCGTCTAGCCTGATGTGTCGGTTGCGATTAAGCATACGCGCTTGATTTAGATGGACACGCCGATCGTGTCCACGGAGGCGCGAAGTGGACACGACACGGGAAGGGGGACGACGGCGACGTTATACGCTGGCGTTCAAGCGCCAGGTGGTCGAGGAGACGTTGGCGGGTGGCGAGTCGGTATCGCTGGTGGCCCGGCGCCACGATCTGAACGCGAACCTGCTGTTCAACTGGCGTCGACACTACGAGAACGGCACGCTGCGGGGTGGGGCCGAGAAGCCGGTGGCATTATTGCCGATCCAGGTGACGGCGACGGCGCCGCGGGATAAGGCGGTGCCGAAGCGCACTGACAGCGTTGCCGAGCTCGAGCTGCTGCTGGCGTCGGGGCACCGGGTCCGGGTGCACGGTGGGGTCGATCCGACGGTGCTGCGTGTGGCGCTGGAGGTGCTGTCGCAGTGATCGGGCTTCCGGCCGGGACGCGGATCTGGCTGGTGGCCGGCGCCACGGACATGCGCAAGGGCTTCGATGGATTATCGGCACTGGTGCAGACGGCGCTGCGTGACGATCCGTTCTCCGGTCAGCTGTTCGTGTTCCGCGGCCGGCGCGGCGACCGGGTCAAGGTGCTGTGGTGGGACGGCCAGGGGCTGTGTCTTTTCTACAAGCGCCTGGAGCGCGGCCGCTTCGTCTGGCCGCGCGCGCAAGACGGTGTCGTGCATCTGACACCGGCGCAGTTGTCGATGCTGCTCGAAGGCATCGATTGGCGTCGACCAGAACGCACCGAACGACCGCGACACGCGGCGTAATTTTTTATCGCACTGTATGGATGGCGCCGCTATCATTGATCGGTGCCAGCAAGTACTTCCCACCTTCCCGATGATCCTGCCGAGTTGCGTGCGCTGGTGCTCGCGAGCCGCGCCGCGTTGGCGGCGCGCGAAGCGGAGCTGAACGAGACGCGCGCGGCGCTTGCAGCGCGTGATCGCGAGATCGAGGCGCTGAAGCTGACGCTCCTGAAGCTTCGCCGCATGCAGTTCGGCCGCTCCTCGGAGAAGCTCACCGTCGAGATCGGGCAACTCGAGCTTTTGCTCGAGGAGCTGGAGAGCGAGGGTGCGATCACCGAGCTCGCCTCGGTGTCGAGTCCGCCGCGGCAGCGGCCGGCGCGCCGGCCGCTGCCGGCGCATCTGCCCCGCGAGTCGGTGGTACACACGCCCGCGTGCACCTGTCCGGACTGCGGCGGCACGCTGCGTCCGATCGGCGAGTCGGTCTCCGAGATGCTGGAGTACGTGCCGGCCCGCTTCAAGGTGATCCGGCACGTGCGTCCCAAGCTCGCCTGCGACGGCTGTGAAGCGATCATCCAGGCACCAGCGGCCTCGCGGCCGATCGCCAGAGGACTGGCCGGTCCGGGGCTCTTGGCGCACGTGCTGGTCTCGAAGTACGCCGATCATCTGCCGCTGTATCGGCAGTCAGAGATTTATGCCCGCGAGGGTATCGATCTGGATCGCTCGACGCTGGCCGACTGGGTGGGTCAGTCGAGCTCGCTCTTGCGGCCCTTGGCTGAGGCGCTGGCGCGGCACGTGCTCGCGGCGGCCAAGATCCATGCGGACGACACGCCGGTGCCGGTGCTGGCGCCCGGTGCGGGCCGCACGAAGACGGGGCGGCTGTGGGCTTATGTTCGCGATGATCGCCCGGCCGCCGATGACACGCCGCCGGCGGTGTTGTTCCGCTACTCGCCGGACCGCAAGGGACAGCATCCGCAGACCCACCTGAAGGGGTTCCGCGGCATCCTGCAGGCCGATGCGTTCGCCGGCTTCAATGCACTTTACGGCAAACACATCGTCGAGGCCGGCTGCTGGGCCCATGTGCGGCGCAAGTTCTACGATCTGACCCAGACCGGCCCCGCGCCCTTGGCCGCGGAAGCGTTACAACGGATCGCGGCCTTGTATGCGATCGAGGCGGACATCCGTGGCCAGCCGCCCGATGAACGCAGCACAGCCCGCCAAGCCCGGGCCGGTCCACGGCTGGCGGCCTTCAAGGCCTGGCTGCAGGCGACACTCTCGCAGGTATCGAGGAAGTCGGCGCTGGCGGCGGCGATCAAGTACGCGCTCGCGCGTTGGGCGGCACTGGTGCGCTATGTCGACGACGGCCGCATCGAGATCGACAACAACGCCGCCGAACGGGCGATCCGGGCCGTGGCGCTCGGCCGCAAGAACTACCTGTTCGCCGGTTCCGATGCCGGCGGTGAGCGCGCGGCTTTGATCTACAGCCTGATCGGTACGGCCCGGCTCAACGGACTCGATCCGCAGGCGTATCTCACGGCCGTGCTCGCGCGCATCGCCGATCATCCGGTCAACCGCGTCGATGAGTTGCTGCCGTGGCGCATGCCCGACGAACTCACTGGGAGCGATCTGTCTCAGGCTGCCTGATGCCGCGCGCCCGCAGCAACAAGTCCGGAACACCGAAGAAGCCGTCCACGGCACCCGCAGCGGTGCCGTTCCCGACCCTGCAGGCGTTCATCGACGGCGGTGGCCACTTCGACATCGGTTATATCCATCCCATCGACTGCGCCGCCATCGCCAACGATGATCACAACATGTACGTAGCCCTGCTGCGTCGCCGTGGCGAGTCCCTCATGGATCTCCTGGCTCGACTCGACGCCTCCCTGAAACACTGCCTGGAAAACGACGACATCATCGACGAAATCAACGCGCCGCCATCGTCAAGACGGCGCTGACCGGACGCTTACACACGAAATCGCAAAATCGGATCATCAATCAACTCCGAGGCAACGGCGATGCCCTGCGGTTTCAAGACATCGGCGTAATATCGTGCCATTGTGTACGCCTCCACCGCAGCGGATCTTAGGAGTCTCAGGTTTGAGCCGGCGTGGACGGCTACGAGATGCGCCATCCGACGCTGCTTCGGCAACGACACATTCCATCTCAGCACATCAAGAGTTGCACTAAGAACCTTGCGGAGGACGGGATCAGTTGGGATCGGAACGGGTATAACCAGATGAAAATGCTTTTGGATCACGTTACGACGATCCAGCTTTGACTCCTGAGACCCTTGCAGCGCTTGGATGATCTTCTTT
>CAZVAR010000225.1:0-3562 GCA_964625225.1 uncultured Alphaproteobacteria bacterium
ACCGCCGCGGGTCCGCCGGATCGGCTCGGTCTGTTCCGGCGCCTATCTGCTGGCGGCGGCGGGCCTGCTGGCTGGCCGACGGGCGGCGACGCACTGGCTGCATTGCGACCCGCTGGCACGGCGCCACCCGGAGGTCACGGTCGACGCCGATGCGATCTACGTCCGCGACGGGGAGGTCTGGAGCTCCGCGGGCATCACCGCCGGCATGGACATGGCGCTGGCGATGGTGGAGGAGGATCATGGCCGGGCGCTGGCGCTGGCCGCGGCGCGCCGGTTGGTGCTGTTCCTGCGCCGGCCCGGCGGGCAGTCGCAGTTCGGCTTCCGACTCGCCGCCCGGGCGCCCGACGGGCGGCTGGCCGCGCTGCGGCACTGGTGCCTCGACAATCTCGCCGGCGACCTCTCCGTGCCGGCACTTGCGGCGCGCGCGGCAATGAGCCCGCGCAGCTTCGCCCGCACCTTCCTGCGCGAGACCGGCATCACGCCGGCGAAATGGGTGGAGCAGGCACGGCTGGAGGCGGCCCGGCAGGCGCTCGAGGAGACCGCGGCACCGGTCGAGGCGATCGCCGCCCGGTGCGGCTTCGGCACGGCGGAGACGCTGCGCCGTGCTTTCCGGCGCCGCTTCGGCGTGGCGCCGGCCGATTTCCGCGCCCGCTTCCACCCGGCGCCGCTCGCCGCCGAGTGAACGGCCATGCCGAACTCATCGAGAGCGAACCCCGTGCCGAACCGTCGCCAAACCCTCGCCGTCTTCGCCGCCGTGGTCGCGGTCGTGGTCCTGAGCCAGTATTTCCGGGCCTCCCTAGGCGTGATCGTGCCGGAACTCGTCCGCGATCTCGCGTTGACGCCGGAAAGTCTCGGGGCGATCAACGGCAGCTTCTTCGTCACACTCGGCCTCGCGCAGATCCCGATCGGCATGGCGTTCGACCGCTGGGGCCCGCGCCGAACGATCGCGGTGCTGACCGGCGTGGCCGTGCTCGGCTCGCTCTGGTTTGCCGCTGCCGGGTCGGCCGGGAGCCTGCTCGCCGCGCGCGTGGTGATCGGGCTGGGCTGTGCCGGCAGCTTCATGGGCGCGGTCGTGTTGACGTCCCGCTGGTCGCCGCCCGACCGCTTCACCCAGACGCTGAGCTGGGTCTTCGCGCTGAGCAATCTCGGCACGCTGCTGGCGACCACGCCGCTCGCCGCTGGGGCGGAGTGGATCGGCTGGCGCGGCACCTTCGCCGTCGCCGCCGGCGTCACCGCTCTGGTCGGCCTCGCCTTCCTGCTGGTCGTGCGCGACGCGCCGCCCGGCAGCGGGGCTGCCGCCCGCGAGCCGGAGACGCTGGGCGCCATCCTGCGCGGCGTCGCGGCCGTCTGGCGCACGCCGGGCCTCGCCTACGTGCTGGCGATCCATACCGTGGCTTACGCGACGCTGCTGACCGTCCAGGGGCTCTGGGCCGGGCCCTACCTCGCCGACGTGCACGGGCTCGGTGCGGTGGAGCGCGGCAACGTGCTGCTGCTGATGGCCGCGGCCACCGTGCTCGGCATTCTGTGCTACGGGCCGATGGACCGCCGCTTCAATACCCGCAAGGGCGTCGTCGGCGCCGGGGCGGCGCTGACGATCGCGGTGCTGAGCGCGCTCACGCTGCTTGAGCGGCCGCCGGTCTGGCTCGCCTCCGCGCTCCTCGTGCTGCTCGGCCTGGTCGGCCATTACGGCATCGTCATCGTTGCGCACGGACGCAGCCTGTTCCCGGACCATTTGGTCGGGCGCGGCGTCACCACGGTCAATCTCGCCCAGGCCGTCGGCTGCGCGGGTCTGCCGATGCTGACCGGCGCCGTGGTCGGCCTGTTCTCCCGGAGCGGCGATCCGGTCCCGGAGATCGCCTACCGCGCCGCCTTCGGCTGCCTCGCCGCCGTTCTGCTGCTGGGCCTGCTGATCTACAGCCGCGCCCGCGACTCGAAGCCGCTGGGCGAGGTCGCCGTGCCGGCCCCGGACGGGCGCGCCTAGGTGCCGCTCGGCCGGCGGCGCGACGCACCGGCTGCGGCCAGCTCCAGGAGCTCGCGCAAGACCTGCCAGCGCTCGGGACTCAGCCGGTCGAGGAAGTGCCGCTGCGCCTCCGCCCAGAGCGGCTTGGCCGCTGCGAAGCTGCGCCGTCCGGCCTCGGTCACGGTGATCCGCCGGACCCGCCGGGTCTCGCCGGCGCCGATGGTCACCAGCCCCTTGCGTTCGAGGGGCCGCAGATTGCGGGTCAGGGTCGTGCGATCCATCCCGAGACGCTCGGCCAGTTCCGTCATCGACATGGGCCCGTAGGCGACCAGATGTCCCAGCAGCGAAAACTGGGTCGTCCGCAGCCCGCTCGGCTGCAGGAAGCCGTCATAGGCCTGCGACACGGCACGCGAGGCCCGCCGCAGGTTGAAGCAGATGCAGGGTGGGATCGCGGGTCGCGGCGGCTCTTGCTCGGCCATAGGAAACGCTTGTATATGCACGCGTGCAGTTACAGCCGTCCCCCGGCGGCGTCAAGCCGGCCAGGATGCAGGAATGGAGACAGTAGCAGGGGCGCCTCGCTTCTTCGAGGAGATCGCGATCGGCGATCGCTTCGAATCGCCCGAGATCACCGTTTCGGAGGCGGAGATCGTCGAATTCGCCCGCCGCTACGACCCGCAGCCGATGCACGTCGATCCGGAGGCGGCACGGGCCGGCTTCTTCGGCGGACTGGTCGCCAGCGGCTGGCACACGGGGTCGCTGACCATGCGGATGATCGTCGAGAGCCGACTACTGGGCGGCCACCCGGTTGTCGGCCTCGGCGTCGAAGAGCTTCGGTGGCTGCGGCCCGTCCGCCCCGGCGACCGGCTGCGCGCCCGTTGCGAGATCTGCGGCCGCCGCGAGTCCCGGTCGCAGCCGGACCGCGGCCTCCTCCGGGTCCGAATCGAGACCGTCGATGCCCAGGACCGGCCGGTGATGGTCATGGTCAGCACGATCGTGGCGCCGCGACGGCAGCCCTGAGCACGGACAGCCGAACTCCGGAGCCGAGGCGGGAAGGCCTCGGCGGATCGGAACGGAGACGCCGGACCGTTCGTTCTCCCTCCGCGTTCCGCGACAATCGTGGGCGCTCTCACGCCCCGGACCCCGGGACGGCTTCCTCATGACCGACGAACAGATTCTCGTTTTCGGCATCCTCGCTGGCACGCTCGCGCTGTTCGTCTGGGACCGATGGCGCTACGACGTGGTCGCAATGGTGGCGCTGGTCGCCAGCATCCTGACCGGCCTCGTCCCGCCGGAAGATGCGTTCGAGGGGTTCAGCGACCCCGTCGTCACCACCGTCGCCTGCGTCCTGATCATCAGTCAGGCCGTGCGCAACTCCGGGGTCCTGGAGCTGCTGATCCAGCGGCTCACGCCG
The DNA here is from genome assembly GCA_964625225.1 of uncultured Alphaproteobacteria bacterium. Lineage (GTDB taxonomy): Bacteria > Pseudomonadota > Alphaproteobacteria > JAJUGE01 > JAJUGE01 > CAZVAR01. The sequence continues at coordinate 3,372 of CAZVAR010000225.1, forward strand.
CTGATGGCCGGACCGAACCGGCAGATCGCCGTGTTCGTGATCCTGGTAACCGCCTTCTCCGCCTTCATGAACAATGTCGGCGCCTTGGCGCTGTTCCTGCCGATCGCCATCTACGCGGCCCGGAAGCTCGAGCGGCCGGCCTCAGAGCTGCTGATGCCACTCTCCTTCGGCTCGCTGCTCGGCGGGCTGGT
>CAZVAR010000226.1:0-247 GCA_964625225.1 uncultured Alphaproteobacteria bacterium
CTCGCCCGCGGCTACGTGCAGGAGCGGCATGCGTTCGACCGGCCGTTGGCGGAGTTCCAGGCGCTGCAGTTCAAGCTGGCCGACATGGCGACCGAGCTTGAGGCGGCGCGCCTGATGGTCTGGCGCGCCGCCGCCGCGCTCGACGCCGGCGATCCCGAGGCGACCATGTACTGTGCGATGGCGAAGCGGTTCGCGACCGACGCGGGGTTCGAGATCTGCAATCAGGCGCTTCAGCTCGCGCGCGCCG
>CAZVAR010000226.1:257-3527 GCA_964625225.1 uncultured Alphaproteobacteria bacterium
TATCTGAAGGACGTCCCGCTGGAGCGCTACGTCCGCGATACGCGGGTGCATCAGATCCTGGAAGGCACCAACGAGATCATGCGGGTGATCATCGCCCGCCGGCTGCTCGGGCGCTGAACGGAGCCGCCGGTACGATGAGTGATCCCGAAGAGATCCTGTTCGACCGCCGCGACGGCGTCGCCCGCGTCACGCTCAACCGGCCGCAGGCGCTCAACGCGGTCACGCTGGAGATGATCCACCGGCTCGCGGAGCGGCTCGGCGCCTGGAGCGAGGACGAGACGGTCGCTGCGGTCCTGGTCCGGGGCGAGGGCCGTGCCTTCGCCGCCGGCGGCGACATCCGCCGGCTCTACGAGGCAGGCCGGTCCGGCGACTCCTACACGGAGCGGTTCTTCCGCGACGAGTACACGCTGAACCGGCAGATCTTCCACTATCCGAAGCCCTATGTCGCGCTGATCGACGGCGTGACCATGGGCGGCGGCGTCGGGCTTTCGGTCCACGGCTCGCACCGCGTGGCCACCGAGAACACGGTGTTCGCGATGCCGGAAACGGGGATCGGCTTCTTCCCCGACGTCGGCGGCACCTGGTTTCTGCCGCGCCTGCCGGGCCGGATAGGCCTCTACCTGGCGCTGACCGGCGCCCGCCTCGGCGGGGCCGACTGCCTCTATGCCGGCGTCGCCACCCATTACGTCCCGAGCGAACGGCTGCCGGCACTCGAGGCAGCACTGCTCACGCTGAGCCTGTCCGGCAGCGATGTCGAGGCCGCCCACGCGGCCGTGACGGCCGAGATCGAGCGCCTGTCGGAAGATCCGCTGCCGGCGCCGATCGAGCGCCTGCGCCGCGCCATCGACCGGTGTTTCGCCGCGGACTCGGTCGAGGCCGTGATTGAGAACCTGCGGGCGGACGGCAGCGACTGGGCACGGAAGACGGCCGAGACGATCCTCGCCCGCTCGCCGACCGCCCTCAAGGTCGCGTTTGAGCAGGTGCGGCGCGGCGCGTCGCTCGACTTCGATCAGGCGCTCGTGCTCGAGTACCGGATCAGCCAGGCCTTCATGCAGGGGCCGGATTTCTACGAGGGTGTGCGCGCCGCCATCATCGACAAGGATCAGGCGCCGCGCTGGCAGCCGGCGCGGCTCGAGGACGTGACCGAGGCGATGGTCGCCCGGTACTTTGCGCCGCTGCCCGCGGAGAAGGAGCTCCGCTTCGTCGTGCAGCAGGACGAGGCCGCAAGCGGGGCCTGAGGGAGAGGGGAAGCACATGGCGGAAATCGGCTTCATCGGCGTCGGCAACATGGGCGGGCCGATGGCCCGCAACCTTCTGAAAGCGGGGCACGCGGTGCATGCCTTCGACCTGTCGGCCCAGGCGCTGCAGGGCGTGCTGGATGCCGGCGCACGCGCGGCCGGCTCGGCGGCCGAGGCGGCGGGCGCGGGTGAGGTGGTGGTCACCATGCTCCCCGAGGGCCGGCACGTCCGGTCGGTCTATCTCGGCGAGGGCGGCGTGCTGGCGGCGGCCCGGCAGGGCGCGCTGCTGATCGACTGTTCGACGATCGACGTCGCGACCGCCCGCGAGGTCGCGGCGGCTGCGGCGGAGAAGGGGTTCGACATGCTCGACGCGCCCGTCTCCGGTGGGGTCGGCGGGGCCGAAGCGGCGACCCTGACCTTCATGTGCGGCGGCCCGGACGCGGCCTTCGCCCGGGCGAAGCCGATCCTGGAGCAGATGGGGCGGACCATCGTGCATTGCGGCGGCTCCGGGAACGGGCAGGCGGCGAAGATCTGCAACAACATGATTCTCGGCGCTTCGATGATCGCGGTTTCGGAGGCGTTCGTGCTCGCCGAGAAGCTGGGGCTCGACCATCAGAAGCTGTTCGATGTCGCCTCGAAATCGTCCGGGCAGTGCTGGGCGATCACCACCTATTGCCCGGTGCCGGGCCCGGTGCCGACCTCGCCAGCCAACCGCGACTACAAGGCCGGGTTCACTGCCGACATGATGGTCAAGGACCTGCGCCTCGCGCAGGAGGCGGCCCACAAAGCCGGAGCGGCGACGCCGATGGGCGCCGTAGCCCAGGCGCTCTATTCGCTCTACACCGGCAAGGGGCAGGGCGGTACCGACTTCTCCGGCATCATCCGGATGATCCGCGGCGAGGGGTGATCCGCCGCGGTCGGACTCTGCGGCAATTCAGACAAATTTAACGCTTGCATGGGTAAGACGCTTCGGGAAGCGGTTTCCGGCGGAACGGCGTGCGAGAGGACACAGTGCTTCAGGCTTATCTCGAATCCATCTCCCTGATCGAGCGGCTGCACCGCCAATTTCTCGACGTCGTCAAGGCGGAACTGGACGCGCTCGGCATCCGCGACATCAACAATGTGCAGAGCCTGATTCTGTTCAACATCGCGGGTGAGGAACTGACCGTCGGCGAGCTGACGCAGCGCGGCTACTACCTCGGCTCCAACGTCTCCTACAATCTGAAGAAGATGGTGGAGGCCGGCTACATCGCGCAGGAGCGCAGCCCGCACGATCGCCGCTCGGTGCGCGTCCGGCTCTCGGCCAAGGGCACCGAGCTGTGGGGGCAGCTCAACGAGATGTTTCAGCGACATGCCGGGCAGCTCGAGATCGACGGCCTTGCCGAGGCCAACGCGGCGCTACGCCGGCTGGAGCGCTTCTGGGCCGAGGCGCAGATCGCGCCGCCACGCGCCGCGGAGCCGCGGGCCTATGCGCGACCGCTGCGCGCACCGGCAACGGGCCTCATGGCCGGTCCCTGAACGGGACCGCGTCTGCGAGCACGGGGCCGGCACGGGCTTCGGCCGGCCGGCCGCCGGCCGCGGGTTCAGCCGAACGCTTGAAGCCCGGTCTGCGCCCGACCGAGGATCAGGGCGTGGATGTCGTGCGTACCCTCGTAGGTGTTGACCGCCTCGAGGTTCATCACATGGCGAATGACATGGTATTCGTCGGCGATGCCGTTGCCGCCGTGCATGTCGCGGGCGACGCGCGCGATGTCGAGGGCCTTGCCGCAATTGTTGCGCTTGATCAGGGAGATCGCCTCCGGCGCCGCCTTGCCCTCGTCCAGCATCCGACCGACCCGCAGCGCGGCCTGTAACCCCAGCGCGATCTCGGTCTGCATGTCGGCCAGCTTCTTCTGCACAAGCTGGTTGGCCGCCAGCGGCCGGCCGAAGGCCTTGCGCTCCAGGGTGTAGTTGCGCGCCGCGTGCCAGCAGAACTCCGCCGCACCCATCGCCCCCCAGGCGATGCCGTAGCGCGCCTTGTTGAGGCAGCCGA
>CAZVAR010000227.1:0-3500 GCA_964625225.1 uncultured Alphaproteobacteria bacterium
ACCCCCCGGCGAGTTCGACGTGGTCCATGAACTCCCTCAGGGACAGCGCAACAAGCACGAAGGCGCCCACGAGCCGGCCCGCATCCGGCTCGACCGGATGCTCTTCACGTCCACCCAATACCCCGCGGACTACCTCGGCGTTGCTGTCGGCCACCAGGAAATCCTCCGCCGCCATCGCGGTCCGATGTCCGAGACGCAGGGTGAGCTGCGGCGTCATGCGGCATCCTCGCGTCTGGCCGGATCGGCTGACCGGGCGGAGGCGCCGTCCGGTTCGCCGTAGAGCGGGCTCGCGAGATAGCGGCCGACCGCGAACCGGACCAGCACGCCGAGGACGGCGGCGACCGGCAGGGCGAGCAACATGCCGACGAAGCCGGCCAGCGCGCCGCCGGCGAACAAGGCGAAAATGACCCAGACCGGATGCAGGTTGACCCGGTCGCCGACCAGCTTCGGGGTCAGGAAGTTGCCCTCGATCGCCTGCCCGGCCACGAAGATCGCCGCCACCACCAGCACCCGCGCGATCTCGTCGAACTGGATCAGCGCCAGCCCGACCGAGGTCACCAGGCCGAAAATGCTCCCGACATAGGGGATGAAGGAGACGAGCCCGGCGATCAGGCCGACCGTGAAACCGAAATCGAGCCCGGCGAGCGTCAGGCCGAAGGCGTAAAACAGGCCGAGCACGATACAGACCGTCGCCTGCCCGCGAACATAGCCGGCGAGCGTCTGATCTACCAGCGCCGCCTGCTCGCGGATGATGTCCGCATGCGCCCGCGGCAGGAGCCGATCGACATAGGCGACCAGCCGGTCCCAGTCGCGCAGGATGTAGAAGGCGATGACCGGTGTCACGAACAGAAGCGCGAGCAGGTTGAACAGCGCCAGCCCGCTGCCGATGACGCTGCGCAGGACCCCCGCCACCCATCCGAAGATGATGCCGGCATGCTCGGTCAGGGCGGCCCGCAGCCGCTCGACGTCGTCCGGCGGCAGCTTCGTCTCCGCCATCTCCGCCAGCTCCAGCACGCGCTGCTGCAGCACGGCCAGATAGTCGGGCAACCGCCGGACCAGCTCCACGATCTGCGCCTGCAGCATCGGGACCAGCAGGAGCAGCACCGCGATCATGAGCAGGCCGAACAGGAACAGAACCACCAAGGCGGCAAGGCTACGCGGCAGGTGGAGCGCCTGGAGACGATCGGTCGCGGGGTCGAGGAAATAGGCGATCGCCATGCCGGCGACGAACGGCAGCAGGATCTTCTGGAACAGCAGTACAAACAGGACGAAACCGCCGCCGACCAGCAGCCAAGTGCGCCACTGCGCCTTCGGGTTCATCCCAGGTCCTTCTGGATCTGCCCGGTGCCGCGGCTCCATCGCATCACATAGGCGGCCCCCGAGGCGAGCGTCGTGGCGGTGACCAGATACACCAGGGCCGACTCGATTACGCCTGCGGTGTCGAGGCCGTAGCCGGCGCTGACCAGCACCTCCGCTGCCAGCACGATCTGGACCAGCGTATTCAGCTTGCTGATCCAGAGCGGCGCGATTTGCAGCGGCCCGATGTTCAAGGTGTGCGTCAGCAGCGCGCCGCCGACGATGAGCAGGTCGCGCGATACCACCAGGATCACCAGCCACGACGGCAGATGCCCCTGAAATCCGAGCGCAAGATAGATGCTGACCAGCATCACCTTGTCCGCGATCGGGTCGAGATACACGCCGAGCTTGGTCCGGCACGAGAGCCGCTTGGCGAGGTAACCGTCGGCGGCGTCCGAGATCCCGGCGATCACGAACAGCCAGAAGGCGGTCGCCATCCAGCCGTTCACGATCAGCCAGACGATCAGCGGAACGCTGAGCAGCCTGGCAAGGCTGATGAGATTGGGCGCGTTCACCGCACGGCCGGCTGCGCCACGGGCGATGCCGCGCTGCCGCGGCCGGCCGCATCGGCACGCCGCAGCGACCAGCCGGCGCCGGCCTGGTCGACCCGGAAGCCGCTCTCGGTCAGGGCCAGGCGCAGCCGGTCGGCGCCGCCGCGGTAATGCACCCGCAGCGTCGCCCGGTCGCGCGAGAGCGACACGAGATCGTCGCGCGCGACCATGGGCAGTCGGTCCATCTGCGACCGGAGGGCCGCGAGATCGGCCGGACCGCGCAGCTCAACCGTGATCAGCAGGCTGTGCTCGAGCCGGTCCGGCGCGACCGGCGAGCCATAATCGGGGACCGCCTCGGCCGGGGGCGGCGCCAGCGACTGCGGACCGGGCGGGATCAGGGCGACGGTCGGCTCGGCCGGCCGCGGCGGCGTGCCCCAGCCACGATCGGTCGCCGCCGCCACCTCGCGGACCGCGCGCAGCGCCAACTCGTCGACGAACTCCGTCGGTTCGCCGTCGATCCGCTCGACCAAGGCGGCGCCGCCCAGCCGGTTACCGAACCCGGTCAGCGAAATCCGGAACTGCGGACGCCCGGTCCGGTGGTCGATCTCGTATATCGCGTGCGCCACCAGGATGTCGGCGGCGCCGTAGCGGTGTCCGAGAGCGGCGATCGCGGCGCGGTCGCCGGCGACCGCCTGATCGGCGGAGAGCGCCGCCCGGTCGTCCAGCCCTCCTTCGGGCAGCAGGACGGGCCGTCCGGCGATGTCGGGATTCGCCATCATCCAAGCTGCGAACCAGGGATTCGAGCGATCCCAGATGGAGCGTGCCCCTGACCACTCATAGACCGGCAGCACGAGGACCGCATCACCCGGCCGCGCGGCCGGGCCGACATCGAACCCGGCAGTGGCGCCGTCCGAGGGCAGCGCAGCGACCGCGCCGCCGCGATTGAACAGCCGGTCGATCGCCGGCGGGCGGTAATGCACTGTGATTTCGGCGATGTAGCGCACCGCCGAGGACTTTTCGTTCAGGATCTCGATGGACTCGACGAAATCGGCCACCTGCGCGCCACCCAGGTCCGGCGGGTCGGCGCCGAACCGCTCCGCCAAGCGGTTCAGCCCCTCACGCTCCGCATCGAGCAGCGCCTTGTCGCGGGCGAGCGCGGCCGTCTCGGCGGTGACGTCGACCGGGATCCGCTCGACCGTGTAGTCCTGCGCGACGTAGTCCTGCGCGACGGCCCGGTCGGGGACCGCGAGAAGTGTCAGCACCAGCGCGCAGGCGAGCGCCAGCACGGGCCCGCCGACTACGGCGACGGGCCGGTTACGGCGTTGCTCCCTCATTGCAAAGCGTCCCGGATCCAGTATGTTCCGCCCGTCACCACGGCGCGTGGTTATACGACACTACGCCGGGGGAGGATAGGATTACCAGCCGGACATACAAGGGTGCAGGCGTCGACATCGACGCCGGCAACACCCTGGTCGAGGCGATCAAGCCGCTGGCGCGCGCGACCGCGCGGCCCGGGGCTGACGCGGCGCTCGGCGGCTTCGGCGCCTTCTTCGACCTCCGCGCCGCCGGCTTCCGCGACCCGGTACTGGTCGCGGCCACCGATGGCGTCGGCACCAAGCTGAAGGTGGCGCAGGCGGTCGGGCGGCACGATAC
>CAZVAR010000228.1:0-3493 GCA_964625225.1 uncultured Alphaproteobacteria bacterium
GCCGGCACGCTGGTCGGCACGGCGCCGAGCACCCGCATCGCTTCGCCGATGCCGCCAAGCGCGCGCACCCGCATGCCCTTCCAGTCGTCGAGGCTCCTGGGCGGCTTGCCGGCGCCCATGAACTCGTATTGCGGCAGCAGGTTGGAGAAGATCGCGATCGCGTTCCAGCGCTTCATCTCCGCGACCACGGCAGGATGCTTGTAATAAGCCTCGTGGACCTTCTGCTGAACGTCCATGTCGGGGAAGGGGAGGAACGGCAGATCGAGGCCCATCATTGCCGGGTTCTTGCCGGGGTGATAGGCCGTGCAGATCATGCCGACCTCGATCGAGCCCATCTTGACACTGTCGAGATTCTCGCGCGCCGGCGACACGGCTTCGCCGTAGTGCAGTTTCATCGTGAAGTTGCCGTCGGTCTTCTCGGCAACGGTCTTGGCGAACAGCTCGGCCGCGGCCGTCGCCGCCCGCGGATTGCCCCAGAGCGAGACGTTCCAGACCACCTTGTCGGCCGCCTGCACGGCGGGCGCGGCGAGCAGCATGGCGGCCAGCCCCGCGGCGCGGAGCGGGTATCCAACCTTCGACATGGCGTTTCTCTCCCGGAGTTTATGTCACGGACCGCTCCACCGTCGGCCAGGCCCGGCCGGGGCCGCGGCGGAGCGGTTCCGCGCGGTTTAGTAGATCGTTATCCGACCGGCCGGAACACCGGCAGGGCCGCGTCGTCGCCGGCGGGGCGGAAGACGAGCTCGACCTTCTGGCCGATCTTCAGCGCGTCGAGGTCGCATTCGACGATATTGGTCATCATCGTCGGGCCCTCGTCCAGCGTGACATAGGCGATCGCGTAGGGGATCGGGGCGCGCCGCATCACGCTGAAGCTGTAGATCGTCCCCCGGCCCGAGGCCTCGACCCATTCGACGTTCTTGCTGAGCGTGAACGGGCTGGTCGAGCGCGGATAGAAGAAATGCTTGCCGGTATCCTTGCAGAGGCCGATCAGCAGCTTGCCTTCTTTGGTCGCGTCCCAGAAGCGCTTGCTCTCGACGTTGATTGCGGGCGCGGGATACTCGCGCTCTTGCGCTTGCGTGCTCATGCGTCCTCCGTACCGAGAATGACCGTGGCGCTGCCGTGGCGCGTGCCGAGCGAACCGCCCGTCCCGTGCGCCAGCGCCAGCCGGATGTTCTTTACCTGGACCGCGGGGTGCGCCTCGCCGCGGATCTGCCGCACCGCCTCCAGGACCTTGGTCAGGCCGCCGCGGTTGCCGGGATGGTTGTTGCAGAGGCCGCCGCCGTCGGTGTTGAAAGGCAGCTTGCCCTGGCCCGAGATCAGATTGCCGTCCGAAACGAACTTCCCGCCCTGGCCCTTCTCGCAGAAGCCCAGATCCTCGATCGTCTCCAGCACGGTGATCGTGAAGGAATCATAGATCGAGGCATAGTCGATGTCGGACGGCTTCACGCCGGCCTCGGCGAACGCGATCGGCCCGGACCAGCGGGCGCCGGTATAGGTCAGGTCCACCTCGCCGCCCGAGAGATGCTTGATCGCCTCGCCGGCGCCCATGATCTTGACCTTCGGCCGCTTCAGGTCGCGCGCGATCTCCGGCCGGGTGACGACGATGGCGCCGCCGCCGTCGCTGATGACGCAGCAGTCCAGCCGGTGCAGCGGGTCCGCGATCATCGGCGAGTTCACCACGTCCTCGACCGTGACCACGTTGCGCAGCATGGCGTGCGGGTTGTGCTGAGCGTGGTGCGAGGCGGCCACCTTGATCCAGGCGAGCTGCTCGCTGGTGGTGCCGTACTCGTACATGTGCCGCATCGCCGCCATCGCATACATGTTGACGATGGTCGGCCCGAAGGGCGTCTCGAAGCCCACGTCGGGGGCGAGGTCGCTGTAGACGCGCGGTGCGGTTCCCGTCGCCATACCCTCGGCACGCGGCCGGCCGGCCAGCGTGATGAGCGCGACGTTGCACTTGCCCTGGGCGATCGCCTGGGCCGCATGGCCGACATGGATCACGTAGGACGAGCCGCCCGTCTCCGTCGTGTCGGTGTGCCGGATACGCAGGCCCATATACTCCGCCATCGACATGCCGCCGAGCCCCGGCGCGTCGCCGGCGCAGTAATAGGCGTCGACATCCTCCTTGCTGAGGCCGGCATCCTCCAGCGCGCCCAGCGCCACCTCGGCGTGGAGCTGCGCCAGCGACTTGTCCTCGGCCTTGCGTGTGGGATGCTCGTAGATCCCGGCGATATACGCCTTGCCCTTGATGCTCATGTCGCACCCACCTCGGGTTACTCCGCGATCGTTGACGTCGGCGGGCAGCGTAGGAGGCGCGCGCGGCCGCTGACAAGTCCGGACTTGCGCACGCGGCGCGGAGCCGGTGTGCTGTCGGCACGCGGCCGTTCCGACTGCCCTTCGTCACGACGAGAGCGGCGGTCGGCCGGCTCGCACCCGTCGCGCGCGTCCGGGGAGAGGCGATCATGGCTATAGGCATCGGTTTGGGGCTTGCCGAGTTTCCGTTCTCCGGCACGAAGGCGTTCTGGGAGTGGGTGGCGCTCTGCGAGGAGGGCGGCGTGGACTCGCTCTGGCAGACCGACCGGCTGGTGTCGTCGGTACCGCACCTGGAGGTCATGAGCGTCATGGCGGCGCTGGCGGGTGCGACGCGCCGGATCAAGTTCGGGATGAACGTCGCCTCGGCCGGGCTGCGCGACCCGCTCGTGCTCGCGAAGCAGTGCGCGACGATCGACGTTCTCAGCAACGGCCGCCTGCTGCCGGCCTTCGGGGTGGGAAGCCCGCTCGCCCCGGACTGGGCCGCCACCGGCCGCGATCCGAAGGTCGGCGCCCGCGTCGCGGAGGAGGCAATCGAGATCATCGGCCGTCTCTGGCGCGAGCCTGGCGTCACCTTCGAGGGGCGGCATTTCCGCTATCGGGACGCGACAATCGCGCCGCGGCCGGTGCAGGCGGAGCTGCCGCTCTGGATCGGCGGCTCGTCCCGGGCGGCGATCCGGCGCACCGCGCGTCTCGGCACCGGCTGGCAGGCGGGATCGGAATCGCCCGAGGAAATCCGCCCGATCATCGCCGCCATCAAGGCGCAGGCGGAGGCGTTCGGCCGGCGCATCGCGGACGACCATTACGGCACCGGTTTCTTCTACCGCTTCGGCAAGCCCGAGGAGGCCGATCTGCCGAAGCGCATGGCCGCCTTCGCCAAGCGCACCGGCCGCGACCCGCGCCACGCCTTCGCCGTCGGCGGCGCGGGCGACATCCTCCGGCACGTCGAGGACTATATCGCCGCCGGCATCTCCAAATTCATCCTGCGCCCGGTCGGCACCGGGGATGCCGACCTCATGGAGCAGACGCGGCTGCTGATCCGGGAGGTGCTGCCGGAAGTGGAGCGGCTGAACGGACGCCGATGATGGTGCCGCTTGGATCGCCGTTTTCCGTACGGCCAGAGCAACGATAACCCCGCCCTGGAACCTCGCGGCTGCCTGATTCCGTTGGGTGGCACCCAGCAGGT
>CAZVAR010000229.1:0-3419 GCA_964625225.1 uncultured Alphaproteobacteria bacterium
CGGCAATGCCGCCACCGAGATGACCGAGCGCATGAAGCGGGGCGTGCCGCAGGCCAACGGGACGGTGATGGTCGAGCCGACCATGGACGTCGAGCATGTCGCGCGGGCCGTGGCCTACATGGCCAGCCTGCCGCTCGACGCCAACGTCCAGTTCATGACCGTGATGGCGACCAACATGCCGTTCATCGGTCGCGGCTGACCGGCCCGCGGGAACCCTTTGCCGCCGCCGCCGTATGTTCCTTCGGCGACAATCGGGAGGATGTCATGGCGACTACGGAAGGGTCCGCCGCCCAGGGCGGCACGACCGGCGGGGCATCGGCGCAGCAGAGCGACCGCGAGGGCTGGCAGGCGCAGATGCAGGAGCAGATCAGCCGGCTGGCCGATCAGGTCCAGCGGCAGAGCGCGGAACTCGCCGACATGGCCCAAAGCGGAATTCGCGATTGGCCGCTCGGCAGCGTGCTGGGGGCTTTCGCGCTCGGGGTCGGAATCGGCTTCCTGCTCGGCCGGCAGCGCTGATCCGCCGCCGGCCGGCCGCCGCGGTCAGATTCGGATCGTTCCCTGCATATAGGGCACGGCGCGGCCGGCGAGTTCGACCCGGTCGCCGCGCAACCGGCACTGCAGGTCGCCGCCGCGGCGCGAGATCTGCCGTGCGGTCAGCTCGTCCTTGCCGAGGCGTTCGGCCCAATAGGGCGTCAGCACGCAATGGGCCGACCCCGTGACCGGATCCTCCGGCACGCCCTTGGCCGGGGCGAAGAACCGCGAGACGAAGTCTGACCGGTTGCCGGGGGCCGTCACCATCACCGCGCCGCGATCGAGGCCGGCAATCGCGGAGAAGTTCGGCGACAGGCCGCGCAGCAGCCCTTCGGCGGCGAACACGGCGACATAGTGCCGCCGCGTCCGCAGCACCTCGCGCGGCTCCGCGCCGAGTGCGGCCGCGAGTTCGGAGGGCGGGTCGCACGGCTCGGGCCGGTCGGCGGGAAAGTCCATCACGATCTCGTCGCCGTCCCGGCGGACGATAAGCATCCCGCCCTTGGTGGAGAAGCGCACCCGTCCGCGGTTCGGTTCCAGATGCTGGAAGATGACATAGGCCGAGGCGAGGGTGGCGTGGCCACACAGATCGACCTCGACCGTCGGCGTGAACCATCGCAGGGCGTAATCCGTGCCCTCGCGGACGAAGAAGGCCGTCTCCGACAGGTTGTTCTCCGCGGCGATGGCCTGCATGGTCTCGTCCGGCAGCCATGTCTCCAACGGGCAGACGGCGGCCGGGTTGCCGGCGAAGACGCGGTCCGTGAAGGCGTCGATCTGGTAGAGCGTGATCTCCACCGCTCTCTCCCGGCTCAGCGTTCGCGGTCGAAGGCGAAGGCGTTCTCGAGGCGGCGCATGCCGATATGCGGATAGTAGTCCATCGCTGCCGGTGCCGAGAGCAGCAGAAGCGTCGTCTCCGGCCCCGCCGCCGCGTGCGTGCGGCGGATCAACTCGCGCCCAATCCCGCCGCGCTGATAGGCCCGATCGACCGCGAGGTCGGACAGGTAGCAGCAATAGCTGTAGTCGGTGATCGCCCGCGACACGCCGATCAGCCGCCCGCCGTCGCGGGCGGTGACGATCAGGTCGGCGTTGCGGAGCATCCGCGTGATCCGCTCCGGCTGATCGGCCGGGCGGCGCTCCGCCAGCGTCGACCGCCGCAGCACGTCGATGAATTCGTCTGCCCCGAGGCCGGGCTCGATTGCGTATGCGATGGTCACCGTGCGTTTTCCCCGTCGTCCGGCCCCGGGAACGGCCGGACGGTATGGACGTGGTTCAGCGGCCCGTGGCCGCGGCCGAAGCCGGGTGCCGTCGCGATCCCCTCATGGACGTAGGCGACCGCCCGCCGCACCGCCCGCGCCAGCGGCAGCCCCTGCGCCAGGCCCGTGGCGACGGCGGAGGCCAGCGTGCAGCCGGTGCCGTGGGTATGCGGCGTGTCGATCCGCGGCGAGCGGATCTCCTCGATCCCGTCGACCGTCGCCAGCAGGTCGCAGACCTCCCCGCCCGCCAGATGCCCGCCCTTCAGCAGCACCGCGCCCGCGCCGAGCGTGGGCAGCATCGTGGCGGCATGGCGCATTGCCTCGAGATCGCGGATCGCGAGCCCGGTCAGGGCCTCCGCTTCCGGAACGTTCGGCGTCAGGACGGTCGCCAGCCCGGGGATCCGGCGCTTGAACACCGTCATGGCCTCGGGTGCCAGCAGCGGCGCGCCGCCCTTCGCCACCATCACCGGATCGACCACCAGCGGAATGCCCCGGCCCTCCGCCTCCAGCACGTCGGCGACCGCGTCGATCACCGCGGCGTCGTGCAGCATGCCGAGCTTGATGGCGTCGGCCCCGATGTCCGACAGCACCAGGCGCATCTGCTGTCGGACGAAATCGGGCGGCACGCCGATCACCCCGAACACGCCTTCGGTGTTCTGCGCCGTGAGCGCGGTGATCGCGGTCATGGCGTAGCCGCCGAGGGCGGTCACGGCCTTGATGTCGGCCTGGATCCCGGCGCCGCCGCCCGAATCCGAGCCGGCGACGATCAGGACACGTCCCGAAATGCGAATGGTCCGCCTCCCCTAATGCGCCGCGGCGGCGATCTCGATCGCACCCGCCACGTCTTCGACCACCTGTATCACCAATGCCTCGTCCTCGCCTTCGGCCATCACGCGGATCAGCGGCTCCGTCCCGGACTTGCGGATCAGCAGCCGGCCGCAGCCGGCGAGTCTCGCCTCGGCTTCGGCCATCGCGCGCCGCACACGGGAATCCTCCAGCGGCGCGCCGCCATTGACCCGGACGTTGCGCAGGATCTGCGGCAGCGGCTCGAACAGCCGCAGCACCTCGCTGGCCGGACGGTTCGCCTCGACCAGGCAGGCCATGGCCTGCAGCCCGGCGACGAGGCCGTCGCCCGTGGTGGCGTAGTCGCTGAGAATGATGTGCCCGGACTGCTCGCCGCCGACATTGAAGCCGTGGTTGCGCATATGCTCGACCACGTAGCGGTCCCCGACCTTGACCCGGACCAGGTCGAGCCCGAGCGCGCCGACGAAGCGCTCCAGGCCGAGATTGGACATGACCGTTGCGACCACCCCGCCACCGCGCAGCCGGCCCGAGGCCTGCCAGGATCGCGCCACCAGCGCCATGACCTGGTCGCCGTCGATGATGTTGCCCTTCTCGTCGACAAGCTGCACCCGGTCGGCGTCGCCGTCGAGGGCGATGCCGAGGTCGGCATGGTGCTCCAGCACCGCCTTGCGCAGCGTCTCCGGGTGGGTGGCCCCGCAGTCGGCGTTGATGTTGACCCCGTTGGGGGTCACGCCGATGCTGATCACCTCGGCGCCAAGCTCCCAAAGGACCGTCGGCGCCACCTTGTAGGCGGCGCCGTTGGCGCAGTCGACGACGATGGTCATGCCGTCCAGG
>CAZVAR010000230.1:0-3401 GCA_964625225.1 uncultured Alphaproteobacteria bacterium
GTGGTCGCTGATGAGCACGGGGGTGCCGGGCCCGCGCTCCGGGTCGATGCACCGCGCATCCCGGTTCACTCCGCCGCCGCGGCGTGCGCCGGCGGCGGCGCGCCCATGTCGATGATGCGCATGTCGGTCCGGATGCGGGCGGTTGTGCCGTCCTGGAATGTCACGACCGTGTCGATCCGGACCTGATCGCGCCCGCCGTAGATCGCCTCGATGATGTCGGCGTAGCGCTCGGCGATCAGGCCGCGGCGAACCTTTCCGGTGCGGGTCAGTTCGCCGTCGTCGGCATCCAGCTCCTTGTAGAGCAGGACGAAGCGGGCGATGCGCTGGGTTTCGGGCAGACTCGCGTTCACCCGCGCGACTTCGCCGCGGATGAGTTCCCGGATCTCCGGTCGGTTCGACAGATCGGTGTAGGTCGTGAAGGCGATCCGCCGCTTCTCCGCGATCTTGGAGAGGATGCCGAAGCGGATGCAGACGATAGCGGACACGAAGTCGCGCCCGTGCCCGAGCACCACGGCCTCGCCGACATAGGGCGAGAATTTGAGCTTGTTCTCGATATATTGCGGTGAGAAGCGGACGCCGTGTCGTGTCGTGGCCAGGTCGCGGATGCGGTCGATCACGACGAGATGGCCGCGATCGTTGAAATAACCGGCATCGCCGGTGTGCATCCAGCCGTCCGCGGTGAGCGCCTCGCGGCTGGCCGCCTCGTTCCTGTAGTAGCCCGTGAACATGTGCGGATGGCGCGTCACGATCTCGCCGACGCCGTTGGCGTCCGCATCGGCGATGCGGATCTCGACCCGCGGGCTGATCGCCGGGCCGACCGAGTCGGGGTCGGTGTCGTCGGGGCGGTGGACGGTGTAGATGCCGGTCAGCTCGGTCTGTCCGTAGAGCTGCTTCAGGGGCACGCCGACCGCCCGGAAGAAGCGGAACGTGTCCGGACCGATCGCGGCGCCGCCCGTGGTCGCCGACCGCAGCCGCGAGAAGCCGTAGCGGTCGCGCAACGGGCGGAACAACATCGCCTCGGCCAACGGATCGCGGCGGCCCTTGTCGTGGGCGGCGAGGCCGCGCGCCTTGGCGAAGTCGAAGGCGCGGCGCTTCAGCGGCGAGGCGTCGAGCCGGCGCGCCTCAATTTCGGCCGCCAGCGCCTCCCAGCGCCGCGGCGCGAACAAGATCAGTGTCGGCGCGATCTCGCGCATGTCGGCCATGCTGGTCTCGGGCTCCTCCGGAAAGTTCAGCTTCATCCGCGAGAGGAGGGTGAGGCCGACGGCGTACATCTGCTCGCCGATCCAGGGCAGCGGAAGCAGCGACACATACTCGTCGTCCGGCCCGAGCGGATCGGCGTCGAGATAGTCGGCGCAATGGCGCAGAAACCGGCCCGCCGGCAGCATGGCGAGCTTCGGGTCGGCCGTGGTGCCGGAGGTCGTGCACAGGATCGCGACGTCCTCGCCGTGCGTCGCCTCGACCATCGCCTCGTAGCGGCCCGGTTCGGCGTCGGCCAGGGCCCGGCCGCACCGCGCCAGCTCGTCCGTCGAGATCAGCCGCGGATCGTCGTATTTGCGCATGCCGCGCGGATCGCTGTAGACGATATGCCGCACGCTCGGAATGGCGTCGCCGAGCCCCAGCAGCTTGTCGACCTGCTCCTCGTCTTCGGCGAAGACCAGCTTGGCGCCGGCATAATCGACGAGATATCCGACCTCGCGATCGAGGGCGTCGCGATAGGCACCGAGACTCATGGCACCGGCGGCGTGGGTGGCGATCTCGCCGGCGACCCAGTCCGGACGGCTGTCGCCGATCAACGTCACGACGTCACCCTTGCCGATGCCGAGACCGGCGAGGCCGAGCGCCAGGTCGCGTACCCGCGTCTGGACCTCGGCCCAGGTCAACGTGCGCCAGATGCCGAGCCGCTTCTCGCGCCAGGCGATCTCGTGCGGCCGCTCCCGGGCGTGCAGCCGCAGCACCTTCGGCAGGGTATCGTGCACGCGGAGGTCGGGGAGGCCGGCCATCTACTGTGCCGCCGCGATGGCCGGCTCGGCGAGCGACGGGTCCGCCTCGCCGAGATAGGCCTTCTTGACCAACGGGCTCGCGCGCACCGCCTCGGGTGGGCCCTCCGCGATCCTGCGGCCGAAATCGAGCACGACGACCCGATGCGACAGGTCCATGACCACGCCCAGGGCGTGCTCGAGCATGACCACCGTCATGCCCCACTCCTCGTTGAGGTCGAGGATGTAGCGGGCCATGTCCTCCTTCTCCTCGAGGTTCATGCCGGCCATCGGCTCGTCGAGGAGGATCAGCTCCGGCTTCAGGGCGATGGCGCGGGCGAGCTCGACCCGCTTGCGCAGACCGTAGGGGAGCTGGCCCGCCGGCTCCTTGCGGATGTGCTCGATCTCCAGGAAATCGATGATCTCCTCGACAGCGGCGCGGTGTGCCAGTTCCTCCGTCTGCGCGCCGGTCAGCCAGTAGAGCGAGCCCGTCAGGAAATTGTTCTTCAGCAGGTGGTGCCGTCCGACCATGATGTTGTCGAGCACCGTCATGTGCCCGAACAGGGCCAGGTTCTGGAAGGTGCGGCCGATGCCGAGTTCGGCCCGCCGGTTCGGACTGAGCCGCCCGATGTCCCGGCCCTTGTAGAGGATGCGACCGGAGGTCGGGCGGTAGCGGCCGGAGATGCAGTTCAGGACCGAGGTCTTGCCGGCCCCGTTGGGGCCGATGATCGAGAACAGCTCGCCCCTGGAGACGTCGAAGCTGACCCCGGCCAGAGCGTGTACGCCGCCGAAGCTGAGGCGCACATCCTCGACGCTCAGCAGCGCGTCGCTGCTGCCCGTCCCGGCCATTCCGTCCCGGCCGATCGCCCGTGGCGCATCGCCGGCTCCTCCCTAGAACGCCTCGTCGCGCCGGCTTCTGCGGCCGGCCTTTGCGAAAACTCTATCCTGCGGCGGCGAGGTATCGCAAGGGCAGGGATACGGCGGCGGGCCACTCGCGTTCCGGCGGTTCGGCCGGTCCCTCGCGCCGGCGGCCCGCGGCGGCTCCGTTCGCTCTCGCCCGGACGCGCCGCGCGCTGCCGGGGGGACCGGCCACGAAAGCGACGAACGCCCGAAGCGGGGTCGCATTGCTTGTCTCCTTCCGGGCGCGGTCCGGCAGGCTCACGGCACGAGATGGGACGAAATGCAGGAGGCCGCCGGTGCGGCGGTCCCGGCCCGGAGCGGGCTGCAATGGTCCGGCTCCTTGCTGTATGCTCCGCTGCGGTCCTCCTTCGATTGCCCTTCCGACATGCCTCGTGACGCTGCCGACATCCTCCATTCGGTGTTCGGCTTTTCCGGATTTCGTGGCCAGCAGGCGGAGATCATCGCCCATGTCATCGGCGGCGGCGACGCGCTGGTGCTGATGCCGACGGGCGGCGGCAAGTCGCT
>CAZVAR010000231.1:0-3374 GCA_964625225.1 uncultured Alphaproteobacteria bacterium
GCAGGCCCATGCCCGAGAGCACTTCCTTGATCTCGTTCAGCGACTTGCGGCCAAAGTTCGGGGTGCGCAGCATCTCGGCTTCGGTCTTCTGGATCAGGTCGCCGATATAGACGATATTGTCGTTCTTCAGGCAGTTGGCAGAGCGGACCGAGAGTTCCAGCTCTTCCACCTTGCGCAGCAGGTTCTTGTTGAACGGCAGCTCCGGCGCCTTCTCCTCGTGCGCGATCGCACGCGGCTCCTCGAAATTGATGAAGAGCTGGAGCTGGTCCTGGAGGATGCGCGCCGCATAGGCCACCGCGTCCTCGGGGCTGACCGCGCCATTGGTCTCGACCCGCAGCGACAGCTTGTCGTAGTCGGTGACCTGGCCGACGCGCGTATTCTCGACCTTGTAGGAGACCTGCCGAACCGGGCTGTAGACGGCATCGATCGGGATGAGGCCGATCGGCGCGTCCTCCGGCCGGTTCTGCGAGGCCGGAACGTAGCCCTTGCCGTTCTGGACCGTCATCTCCATGCGCAGACTGGCGCCGTCGTCCAGGGTGCAGATGACGAGGTCCGGGTCCATGATCTCGATGTCGGGGCCGGTTTCGATCATGCCGGCGGTAGCGAGCCCCGGACCGGTCGCATTCAGGACGATCCGCTTCGGACCCTCGGCATGCATCCGCAGCCCGAGCGACTTGATGTTGAGGACGATGTCGGTCACGTCCTCCCGGACGCCGGGCATCGACGAGAACTCGTGCAGGACGCCGTCGATCCGGATGGCAGTGACGGCCGCGCCCTGCAGCGAGGACAGCAGCACGCGACGCAGGGCGTTGCCGAGCGTGATGCCGAACCCGCGCTCCAGCGGTTCCGCCACGATCGTCGCGATGCGCCGGGCATCGTCGCCGGGCTCGACAGCGAGCTTGCCAGGCTTGATCAAATCCTGCCAGTTCTTGCGGACCAGAGTCATATCTTCACCTTCTCAATCGGCCCCATCAGCCGAAACGGCCGACGGCCGGCCAACTCGGGCCGGCCCGGTGCGAAACATCTGCTCGGGCGCGCGGGTCGTCGACGCGCTCGACCTCACACCCGGCGGCGCTTCGGCGGTCGGCAGCCATTGTGCGGGATGGGCGTCACGTCGCGGATCGACGTGATCGTGAATCCCGCCGCCTGCAAGGCCCGCAAGGCGGATTCGCGCCCGGCACCGGGACCACGCACCTGCACCTCGAGGGTGCGCATGCCGTGCTCCTGCGCCTTGCGGCCCGCATCCTCGGCGGCCATCTGCGCGGCGTAGGGGGTCGACTTGCGCGAGCCCTTGAAACCCATGGCGCCGGCGGACGCCCAGGCGATCGCGTTGCCCTGCACGTCGGTGATCGTGATCGTCGTATTGTTGAACGACGCGTTCACGTGCGCGACGCCGGACGTGATGTTCTTGCGCTCGCGCCGGCGGAGGCGCGGCGTAGCCGTGGCGGGTTTTGCCATCTTCCGACCCTATTACTTCTTGACCTGCTTCTTGCCCGCGATCGGCCGCGCCTTACCCTTGCGCGTCCGCGCATTGGTATGCGTGCGCTGCCCGCGCACCGGCAGGCCGCGCCGGTGGCGCAACCCGCGATAGCAGCCCAGATCCATGAGCCGCTTGATGTTCATCGCGACTTCGCGGCGCAGATCGCCCTCGACCGTGTATTCCCGGTCGATGGTCTCACGGATGCGGATGACCTCCTCCTCCGTAAGGTCGTTGACCCGCCGCTCCAGAGGAATATCGTTCTTGGCGCAGATCTCGCGCGCCTTGGTCGGTCCGATTCCGAAAATGTAGGTCAACGCGATCTCAACGCGCTTGTGCGTCGGAATGTTGACGCCTGCGATACGCGCCACTGCGCAATCTCCTCAACTCTTTGACGGAAGCGGCCGCCGCCGGGGCGAAAATCGGCCGCGGAAATATAAGCAGCACCGCACCGATGTCAACCTCGGCCCGGGCCGAGCAACGCCTCGATCTGCCGCGTGACCTCGTCCATCGCGGCCATGCCGTCGATCTCGGCCAGCAGCCCCTTGGCCCGGTAGTAAGGCAGAATGGGCGCGGTCTGAGCGTGATAGGCCTCGAGCCGCGCCTTCACCGTCTCGGCCCGGTCGTCGGCACGCCGGACGAACTCGGTCCCGCCGCAGACGTCGCACACGCCCTCGACGCGCGGCCGCTTGAACTCGTCGTGATAGCCTTCGCCGCACTTGGCGCAAGTGAAGCGCCCGGCGATGCGGCGGACCAGCGCGGCATCATCGACCTTCAGCTCGAGGACCCGATCGAGCCGCAGGCCCTTGCGGTCCAGCATCGCATCAAGCGCCTCGGCCTGGGCCACGGTGCGGGGAAAGCCGTCGAGCACGAAGCCGTTGCGGCAGTCGGGCTGGTCGATCCGGTCCTCGATGATCCCGACCACCACGTCGTCGGGCACGAGCTGGCCCGCTTCCATGATCGCCTTGGCCCGGCGGCCGACCTCGGTACCGGCCGCGACCGCGGCGCGCAGCATGTCCCCGGTCGAGAGCTGGACGATCCCGTACCGGGCCTCCAGCCGCTTGGCCTGAGTGCCTTTCCCCGCCCCCGGCGGTCCGAGCAGGATCAGGATCATCCCCGCCGTCCCCGCAGCTTCGCCTTACGGATCAATCCCTCATACTGATGCGCCAGCAGATGCGACTGGACCTGTGCCACCGTGTCCATCGTCACGCTGACCACGATCAGGAGGCTGGTGCCGCCGAAGTAGAACGGCACACTGTACTCGGAAATCAGGATTTCCGGCAGGATGCAGACGGCGGCGAGATAGATCGCGCCGACCGCGGTCAGACGGGTCAGCACATAGTCGAGATAGGTGGCGGTGTTCTTGCCCGGCCGGATGCCGGGAATGAACCCACCGTACTTCCGCAGGTTCTCCGCGGTCTCCTCCGGGTTGAACACGACCGCCGTGTAGAAGAAGGCGAAGAAAATGATCAGCCCGACATAGAGCGCCAGATAGAGCGGCTGGCCGTGCCCGAGATAGGCCGCCATCTCGGTCAGCCATGCCGGCCCCTCGCCCTGCGCACCGAAGCTTGCGACCGTGACCGGCATCAGCAGCAGCGAGCTGGCGAAGATCGGCGGGATCACCCCGGACGTGTTCAGCTTCAGCGGCAGGTGCGAGCTGTCGCCGCCATACATCCGGTTGCCGACCTGACGCTTCGGATACTGCACCACGATCCGCCGCTGCGCCCGCTCCATGAAGACGATGAAGGTAACGACCGCCACCGCCATCACCAGCAGGAAGATGATAAACCCCGCCGACATGGCCCCGGTCCGGCTCAGCTCGAGCACGCTGGCGAGCGCCGACGGCAGGTTGGCCACGATGCCGGCGAAGATGATCAGCGAGATGCCGTTGCCCACG
>CAZVAR010000232.1:0-3264 GCA_964625225.1 uncultured Alphaproteobacteria bacterium
GAGCCGGTCGGCAAGGAACTCGACGGCTCGCTGCGCCATATCGATCTCGGCTTCGTCGGCGAGCCGGAGCGGGTCGACACCACCGTGCTGGAAACGCTGGCGCGCTCCTCGCTGATCCCGGTGATCGCGCCGATCGGCATCGGCCCTGAGGGCGAGACCTTCAACATCAATGCCGACACGGTCGCCGGTGCGGTGGCCGCTGCGCTGCGAGCGGACCGCCTGCTGCTGCTGACCGACGTGCCGGGCGTGAAGGGCAAGGACGGCGCGCTGATCCCGCGCATGACCCGCCAGGAGGTCGAGGCCCGGATCGCCGACGGCACCATCACCGGCGGCATGATCCCGAAGGTCGAGACCTGCCTGGACGCCGTGCGGCAGGGGGTCGAGGCGGCGGTCATCCTCGACGGCCGGGTGCCCCACGCGCTGCTGCTGGAGACCTTCACCGAGCACGGGGTGGGGACGCTGATCTGCCGGGATTGAACGTGGCCGGCTACGGCGGCCGTGCCGGCGCGGACGCGGCGGGCGCGCACGTTGACCGGGAAGAATCCCGTTCTTAGCTATAGGGTGTCCGCGTAATCGTCCCGCCGCCCGCGATGAGCCGAAACGCCTCGACCCTGCCGTCCGCCGCCACCGCCTCCCCCGTCGACCTTTCGCACGTCGAGACCTGGGTGTTCGACCTCGACAACACCCTCTACCACCCGTCCCGCTGCGACCTGTTCCCGCACATGGACCGGCGCATCAACGCCTTCCTCTGCGAGCTCCTGAAGATCGACACGGACGAAGCGAACCGGCTACGGCAGCGGCTGTGGAAGTCCTACGGGACGACGCTGCGGGGGCTGATGGAGACGCACGGGCTCGCGCCGGACGAGTTCCTGGATTACGTCCACGACATCGACCTGAGCAGCCTCGCGGCGAACGCGGAGCTCGATGCGGCACTGGCGCGCCTGCCAGGGCGCAAGATCATCTTCACCAACGCGACGGAGAAGCATGCGCTGGCGGTGCTCGACCGGCTCGGCGTCACACGGCATTTCGAGGACATCTTCGACGTGGCGGCGGCGCAGTACGTTCCGAAGCCGCAGGCGGCGATCTACGACGCCTTCTGCAGGCGCCACGCCGTCGATCCCCGCGCCGCCGTCATGTTCGAGGACATGGCCTGCAACCTGGCGCCGGCCGCCGCGCTGGGCATGACGACGGTCTGGATCCGCACCGACCGGCCGAACGCGCAGGCGCAGGACGGCGGCGCCTACATCCACCACATCGCCGACGACCTGGTGCCGTGGCTCACGGCGGTGCGGGTGGCACGCCGGATGGCGCAGGCGGCGGACGAGGCCGGCAGCTAGCCGGATCGCGCCGCCGCGGGCCGGGCCCGGCAAGCCCCCGTCACGGCCCGTCTTCCTTCACGCTTCGCACCAACGCGGCCGGGACGGCCGCGCTGCCAGGGGCGCTGCCCGCCCGGCCTCCGGTCCCGTCGAGGCTTGCCGGGGGCCGGCGAGTCGACCCAGAATGAGGCCGGTAACGCAATAAGCGAACATCCGTGGAGGAACTGCCCGTGACCCTGCTCCGGTACATTGCGGTCGGGGGCTTCGGCCTCGCCCTCGCCGCCGGCCCCGCCCTCGCGCAGAAGGCGGGCGGCACGCTCCAGGTCTATCACAACGACAACCCGCCGAGCGCCTCGATCCACGAGGAGGCGACGATCTCGACGGTCATGCCGTTCGCAGCGGTGTTCAACAATCTCGTCATGTTCGATCCCGAGACGCGGCAGAACCGGATCGAGGCGATCGTCCCGGAGCTGGCGACCGGCTGGAGCTGGAACGAGGACGGAACGCAGCTCCGCTTCGAGCTGCGCGACGGCGTCAAATGGCACGACGGCCGGCCCTTCACCTCGGCCGACGTGAAATGCACCTGGGACCTGATCCAGGGCAAGAGCGAGGACCGGCTGCGCAAGAACCCGCGCAAGCCCTGGTACCACAATCTGAAGGAGGTGACGGTCGATGGCGACCGCGCGGTCGTGTTCCACCTGGAGCGGCCGCAACCCGCCTTCCTCGTCCTGCTCGCCAGCCTGCTTTCGCCGGTCTATCCCTGTCACATACCGGCAGCCCAGATGCGGACCAACCCGATCGGCACCGGGCCGTTCAAGTTCGTCGAGTTTCAGCAGAACAGCCACATCCGCCTGACCAGGAATCCGGACTATTGGAAGGAAGGGCGCCCCTATCTCGACGGCATCGAGTACACCATCGTGCGCAGCCGCTCGACGCGGGTGCTGGGGTTCATCGCCGGCAAGTTCGACCTGACCCTCACCGCGGACGTGACGATCCCGCTCGTGCGCGACGTGGCACAGCAGGCGCCGCACGCCGTCTGCGAGGTGCTGCCGACGAACACGCAGACGGTGCTGATGATGAATCGCGACCAGCCGCCCTTCGACGACGCGCGGGTGCGCAGGGTCCTGCAGCTGGCGATCGACCGCAAGGCCTTCACCGACATCCTGACCGAGGGCCAGGCCAAGATCGGCGGCACCATGCTGCCCCCGCCCGAGGGGCTCTGGGGCATGCCCGAGGAAGTCCTGCAGGGGGTCGTCGGCTACGACCCCGACGTGGCCAAGAGCCGTGCCGAGGCCCGCGCGATCATGAAGGAGCTGGGCTACGGGCCGGACAAGCCGCTCCCGCTCAAGCTGGTCACCCGCGAATACGCCTCCTATCGCGACGCCGCGGTCCTCCTGCTCGACCATCTCAAGGAGGTCCACATCGCGGCCGAGCTCGAGACGCTCGATTCGACCGTCTGGTACAACCGGCTCGTGCGCAAGGACTACGGCGTGGCGCTCAGCATCACCGGCCTCGGCGTCGACGATCCGGACGTGAACTTCTACGAGAACTATGCCTGTGATTCGGCGCGCAACTACACGCGGTACTGCAACCCGGAAATCGAGAAGCTGTTCGACGAGCAGTCGAGAATGGCCGACCAGGAGAAGCGGCGGGAGCTGGTCTGGCAGATCGACAAGAAGCTGCAGGAGGACGGTGCCCGGCCGGTGATCTATCACGGCCGCGCCGGCACCTGCTGGCAGCCCTACGTCAAGGGCGTGAAGCCGGCGGTCAACACCATCTACAATCACTGGCGCTTCGAGAGCGTCTGGCTGGACAAGTAGAACGGCCGGTGACGCCGCCCGGCTGACCGCCCGCGCGTTCCTGCCGAGCCGGGAGGCGGGCAGCGCCTGCCCGTCCCCCGGTCCTTCGTGACGGACCCGGGTCGGCATGCGGACCAGCGGATCGAAGC
>CAZVAR010000233.1:0-3260 GCA_964625225.1 uncultured Alphaproteobacteria bacterium
TCACCTCGGCAGCTTCGGCGCCACCGACGTGAGCGCCATGTTCCGTCTGACCGTCGCATTCGGCGCATCCTGAGGAGGCAACAACCGTCCGGTGGCAGCGGGCGCGCTGTACATACGGGGGCAGCGAAACTACCCCGGGGATCGAACTTCCGAGTTGTATCACCGATTTGGACAGCGGCAGCGGGGGAGGATACGCTCCGGTGGGGCGGTGCATACGGTCGAGCTTGTTCTCGACCGGGCTGGCGTCGGTCGCGCGGTTCAGAGCCCCTGCCGCACCCTGGGGAAGACCTCCTCGGCCATCAGATGCAGGGTGTCGAGGACGAGGCTCTGGGGCATGGTCGTGCCCTGCACGCTCGCGATCAGGTGATTGACGCCGAGCTTGCGGTGGAAGGTCAGGATCTGCTCCGCGACCTCGTCGGGCGAGCCGATCAGGAAACGATCGGCGACCAGATCCTCCCAGGCGAGCGACAGATCGCGATCGTCCGCCGCCATTGCCTTGTCCTGGCCCCAGGCGCGGTAGACGCGGTACATGTCGGCGATGTGCGGCTCGGCGAGGCGCATCGCCTCCTCCCGCGTGCGGGCGACGAACATGTCGCGGCGGATCGGGAACTCCGACGGGAAGGGCTTGCCGGCCTCATCGAGGGCGCGCCGGTAGATGTCCATCTGGCGCACCAGGGTCGAGAGCTTCTGGTGCGGGTTGATGTACCAGCAGTCGCCCAGCCTCGCGGCCCGCTTCACGGCGTTGTCGACATTGGCGCCGATCCACACGGGCGGCATCGGCTTCTGCACCGGCGTGACCGACAGCGAGGCCCCGTCGAGCTCGAAATGCGAGCCCTTCATGGTCACCGACTCCTCGGTGAAGAGCCGCCGCACCGCCTCCAGATTCTCCGTGAACCGTTTGACCCGGTCGATGCCGAAGGCGCCGAAGGCCTTGGCCTCGACGTCGCGATAGCCCAGCGCGCAGCCGAAGATCATCCGGCCGTTCGACATGAGATCGAGCGTGGCGAGCTGCTCGGCGAGATCGAGCGGCTTCCAAAGCAGCAGGAGCACGACGCCGGCATTGAGCCTGAGGTTCGGCCCCTCCGCCATGGCCCGCGCGAGGAAGGGGAACTGCTGCAGCTCCTGTACCTCCTGCGTCGAATAATGCGAGCCCTTGGTCAGACAGTCGAAGCCCAGCCGGTCGATGAGGCGCACCTGCTCCATCATCTCCTCGAAGCGCTTCCGCATGTCGTCCCCGCGGGGGAAGGTCC
The DNA here is from genome assembly GCA_964625225.1 of uncultured Alphaproteobacteria bacterium. Classification (GTDB taxonomy): domain Bacteria; phylum Pseudomonadota; class Alphaproteobacteria; order JAJUGE01; family JAJUGE01; genus CAZVAR01. Next base: position 1,251 of record CAZVAR010000233.1, read on the forward strand.
CGCGGATCATCAGGCCGAATCGGAACTCGGTCATTCGTCGGTCTCCTGGGTCGGGGCTGGCCTCCGGGCGGCGACGGAGCCCGTCGCGCCGCGCCCGAGCAGCGAGGCTCGGCAGGTAGAAGGGTATGATCCGCCACGTCGGTGCCCTCGGGCAAGCTGCCCGGCACGCAGGATCCGCGGTGCGGGAGCGAGGGCTCTCCCCTGTCCGACCATGCCGACGACCGCCGCGCGCGGTGAGCGCAAGGTTCAGCCGTGTGCGGCGGCAAACCGTGTATCCACAATAAGGATTTCCTCTGTGGCGCGATCGCGGGGAAGGCTTCCGACGGCCGGACGCCTGACTGCGCGACCGATCGCCGGACCCGCTTCATCCGATCGACGGCTCGGTCGTACGCGCGCACCGACATGCCGCAGGCGGATGAGAGCGCCCCGGATCACGCCATCGGATGGCGCTCACGCTCGACAAGGTGCCGCAGCACTCCTCGCATGCCGCCGTCGAGGCGGCCGTCACGGGCTTCCGCGACGAGACCGACGGCGCGGCCCACGGCCCCACGCCCTTCGCGTGCCGGCTCGAGGCGGATATGCTGCCGATCGGAGCGCGACCGCCCCGGAGACGCCGGGGACGAACGGGCCGCCTCGAACCGCTGGACCGCGAAGCGAGCCGGCACTATCCCTGCGATCGCCGTTCCAGCCGGCGGGAACGGCGGGTCGGCGCCGGGGCCGGCAGTGGGTTGGAGGGCGCTCCGAAAGCCGCCGTTTCGGAAGGCCGCGTCGGTCGCAGGCGAGGAGAGAAAGGACGGAATGTCGAAGAAGCACATTATCGACATGACCGGCAGGGTCGTGTTGATCACCGGCGGCAGCCGCGGTCTCGGCCGCGCGATGGCGCTCGGCTTCGCCGAGGCCGGGGCCGACATCATCATCGCCAGCCGACGCATGGAAGCCTGCGAGAGGGTGGCACGCGAGGTCGAGGCGCTGGGCCGCAGGGCCATGGCCCATGCCTGCCACGTCGGCCGGTGGGAGGAGTGCGACGCGCTCGTCGATGCCGCCTATGCGCGTTTCGGCAAGATCGATGTGCTGATCAACAATGCCGGGAAATCGCCGCTCTACGGCCGGCCCGTCGATATCGACGAGAAGCTTTACGACAGCGTCCTGGACCTGAACCTGAAGGGGCCGTTCCGGCTGACCGCCGTCGTCGGTCAACGCATGGTGGATGCGGGCGGCGGCGCGATCATCAACATTTCCAGCACCGGCTCGATCCGGCCGCGCAAGCACATCATCACCTATGCCGCGGCCAAGGCCGGGCTCAATGCGATGACCGAAGCGTTCGCCGATGCCTACGGCCCGACGGTCCGGGTCAACGCCATCCTGCCGGGTCCGTTTCTGACCGACATCTCGAAGGCCTGGGACATGGAGGCGTTCAACAGGCGGGCCGAGACGTCGATCGCGATGAAGCGTGGTGGCCAGCCCGAAGAGATCGTCGCCGCCGCCCTGTATCTCGCCTCCGATCACGCCAGCTACACCACCGGCGCGCTGCTGCGGATCGACGGCGGATCGCATTGAGGACCATCCGCCGGCCATCCGCCTGACGGACAAGGCCGCCGGTCCCCAGGGCGGCGGCCTCCCGCGCCCGTTTTTTGGGCGCCGCCTCGAATTGCACGATATGCGTGCAGATGCTGTTTCCTTGATCGACAAACGGCTCCGTCGGTGGTCATCGCACGCGGGGATGCGTTTCCGAACTTCGGACATCTGCTGAACGGAGCGGATTGGCACGGCCATTGCGAAGGATGGCCCGATGCAGCCAAACCTCGCTCAGGGTATCAGCATGAAACTTCCGCTCGGAACGCTCTCGGGAGCCATTGCGGCCATCGCGTTGGCCGCCATCCTGTCGCCGGCGCCGGCCGTGGCGGCGGAGAATCCGATCAAGGTCGGCATCCTGCACTCTCTTTCGGGGACGTTGGCTATCTCGGAATCGACCCTGAAGGACGTCATTCTGATGCTCATCGAGCAGCAGAA
>CAZVAR010000234.1:0-3215 GCA_964625225.1 uncultured Alphaproteobacteria bacterium
GCCGTCTCGTCGACGTGGCGCAGGACTGCATCATCACCGAGGAGGATTGCGGCACGACCAACGGTCTGAGCACCCGGGCGGTGATCGAGGGCGGCGATGTGATCGAGCCGCTGTCCGAGCGCATTCTCGGTCGCACGGCCGCCGTCGACGTGGTCGATCCTCTGGGCGGCGAGGTGCTGGTGCCGGCGGGCGAGCTGATTGACGAGGCGTCCGCGGAGCGGATCGAACGCGCCGGCGTGGACACGGTCAAGATCCGATCGGTCCTGACCTGCGAAAGCTCGTGGGGCGTGTGCGGCAAGTGCTACGGCCGTGATCTGGCGCGCGGTACGTCCGTCAACGTCGGCGAGGCGGTCGGGGTGATCGCCGCGCAGTCGATCGGCGAGCCGGGCACGCAGCTCACGATGCGGACCTTCCACATCGGCGGGGCCGCCCAGCGCGGCGCCGAGCAGTCCACGGTGGAGGCGGTGCAGGACGGAACGATCCGGATCAACAACCGGAACGTCGTCCTCGATTCGAACGACACCCCGATCGTGATGGGCCGCAACACCGAGATCGTTCTGCTCGACGACAATGGTCGCGAGCGCGCGCGGCACCGGCTGCCCTACGGGGCCAAGCTGCTCGCCGACGACGGTGCCAAGGTAACGCGGGGCCAACGGTTGGCGGAGTGGGACCCCTACACCCTGCCGATCATCACGGAACGGGAAGGCATTGCCCATTACGTCGACCTGGTCGAGGGCGTCTCGATGCGCGAGGTCGTCGACGAGGCCACGGGCATCGCCAGCCGTGTCGTGGTCGACTGGCGCCAGCAGACCCGCGGTGCCGACCTGAAGCCGCGCATCACCCTTCGGACCGAGGACGGCGAGGTGATCCAGCTCGCCAACGGTCTGGAGGCGCGTTACTTCCTGTCGGTGGATGCGATCCTGTCCGTGCAGAACGGACAGAAGGTCCGTGCCGGCGATGTGCTGGCCCGCATCCCGCGCGAATCGAGCAAGACCCGCGACATCACCGGTGGTCTGCCGCGGGTGGCGGAGCTGTTCGAGGCGCGCAAGCCGAAGGATTACGCGATCATCGCCGAGCATGACGGGCGAGTCGAATTCGGCCGCGACTACAAGACCAAGCGGCGCATCCTGGTAAGGGCGACCGACGGCAGCGAGACGGTCTCCGAGTATCTGATCCCGAAGGGCCGGCACGTCGCGGTCCGGGAAGGGGACTTCGTCCAGAAGGGCGACCTGCTGATGGACGGCAACCCCGTGCCGCACGACATCCTGCACGTGCAGGGGGTCGAGGCGTTGGCCAACTACCTGGTCAACGAGATCCAGGACGTCTATCGGCTCCAGGGCGTGAAGATCAACGACAAGCACATCGAGGTCATCGTCCGCCAGATGCTGCAGAAGGTCGAGATCACCGACCCCGGGGACACCACCTTCCTGGTCGGCGAGCAGGTCGACAGGTCCGAGTTCCAGGAGGTGAACGACAAGACGGTCGCCGAAGGCGGCCGGCCGGCCGAGGCGAAGCCCGTACTGCAGGGCATCACCAAGGCCAGCCTGCAGACCCAATCCTGGATCTCGGCGGCATCGTTCCAGGAGACCACCCGCGTCCTGACGGAGGCATCGGTGGCCGGGAAGGTCGACAATCTGATCGGCCTGAAGGAGAACGTGATCGTCGGCCGCCTGATCCCGGCCGGCACCGGCTCGGTGATGAACAAGGTTCGTCAGCTTGCGCAGGAGCGCGACCGCGAGGCACTGGCGGCGGCGCAGCAGCAGGCCCAGCTTGCCGACCAGGCTGCGCAGGGGCACGTTGCCGCGGGAGAGTAGCAACGACCGAGGCTGATCGACGGCGGAGGCGGCCCGCGAACGGGCCGCCTCCTTTTTGCCGCGGCCCGCGGCCGGCCGATGCGCGTGTGGCATGCGATCCGGGTCTCGGCGCGGTCCCGGTCGCATCCGCCGCGAACGGGGCTGGACATGGAGGCCGGGAAGCCTATATGCACCTCGCACTTCCCGCCGCCTGCCGGTGGAGCCGCTTCAGGGCCGCGGATTTTCGGCCTTGTTTCGCTTGACGGGGTGGGGGGTGGTACATAGTATGCGCCGACCTTTTCGGGGCTGGCGGTAGGAGCCAATCCTAGACGCAGCCTCCTGCGCCCGATAAGGGGCGTCCGAATAGCGGTGACACAGCAGCGGGCAGGCCGTGGAAACGCGGACCGCCCCTTCTTATGTTCCGGCGCGGCATGACCGCCGGGCCGGGGCCGATCATTTCGACGAAGGACGATCGATGCCGACGATCAACCAGTTGATCCGGAAGGAGCGGCGCCCCCAGCCGGAGCGCAACAAGGTGCCGGCGCTTCAGGCGAGCCCGCAGAAGCGGGGAGTCTGCACGCGCGTGTACACCACGACCCCGAAGAAACCGAACTCCGCGCTGCGGAAGGTCGCGCGGGTGCGGCTGACCAACGGGTACGAGGTGTCCAGCTATATCCCCGGTGAGGGCCATAACCTTCAGGAGCACTCGGTCGTTCTGATCCGCGGTGGCCGCGTGAAGGACCTGCCCGGTGTGCGCTATCACATCATCCGGGGCACGCTCGACACGCAGGGCGTGGCCAACCGGCGGCAGCGTCGCTCCAAGTACGGCGCGAAGCGGCCGAAGTAACAGGCAGAGAAGAGGGACCAGGCATGTCGCGTCGTCGTGCCGCCGAGAAGCGCGAGGTCGCCCCGGACGCCCGCTATGGCGACCCGGTGGTCAGCAAGTTCGTCAACGTGTTGATGTACGACGGCAAGAAGGCCGTTGCGGAGCAGATCGTCTACGGGGCGCTCGAGAAGGCCGCGGCGCGCTCGCAGCGCGCGCCCGTCGACGTGTTCCGGGGCGCGCTCGACAATGTGCGGCCCAATCTCGAGGTCCGCTCGCGGCGCGTCGGCGGCGCCACCTATCAGGTTCCCGTGGAAGTCAGGGCGGACCGTGCGCAGGCCTTGGCCCTGCGCTGGCTCATCGCGGCGGCGAGGGGGCGGCCGGAGAAGACGATGGTCGACCGGCTCTCCAACGAGCTGCTCGACGCACTGAACAACCGGGGGGCGGCGGTAAAGAAGCGCGAGGACACGCACCGGATGGCCGAGGCGAACCGGGCCTTCTCGCATTATCGCTGGTAGTCACGGGTTCGCGAAAGGTAGTTCGGCATGGCTCGCACCACGGCCCTCCATCTGTACCGCAACATCGGCATCATGGCGCAC
>CAZVAR010000235.1:0-1871 GCA_964625225.1 uncultured Alphaproteobacteria bacterium
ATGGTCGACCGGGTTCATGACGACGCCGCGCACGTGCGGCCGGCGCCCCATCCACCGCGCCCGCCCCGCCTTGGCGAGCTTCTGGTTGCTGTGGTCCTGGTTCGAGACCGCGCCGATCGTCGCCATGCACTCCGCCGAGACCATCCGGACCTCGCCGGAGCCGAGCCGAAGCAGCGCCATCCCGGCGTCGCGGCCGACCAGCTGGACATAGGCGCCGGCGGACCGCGCGAGCTGTCCGCCCTTGCCCGGCTTCAGCTCGACATTGTGGACGATGGTGCCGATCGGGATGTTGCGCAGCGGCATCGCGTTGCCCGGACGGACATCCACGCGCTCGCCCGACATCACCCGATCGCCCGCCTGCAACCGCTGGGGCGCGAGGATGTAACTAAGCTCCCCGTCCTCGTAGCGCAAGAGCGCGATGAACGCCGTGCGGTTCGGGTCGTACTCCAGCCGCACCACCTCGGCCGCCATGTCGGCCTTGCGGCGCTTGAAGTCGATGACGCGATAGGTCCGCTTGTGTCCGCCGCCACGCCACCAGACGGTGGTCCGGCCGCTATTGTTGCGACCACCGGACTTGCTCAGCCCCTCGGTCAACCTCTTGACCGGCTTGCCCTTCCACAGCCCGGAGCGGTCGACCAGCACGAGGCCGCGCCGCGCCGTCGAGGTCGGGTTATAAGTCTTGAGCGCCATGGATCAGATTCCCGTGGTCACGTCGATGGAGTAGCCGTCCTCGAGCGTCACCATCGCCTTCTTCACGTCCGAACGCCGGCCGACCGTGCCCTTGAAGCGCTTGACCTTGCCCTTCTGGCGCAGCGTGTTGACCTTCTTGACCTTCACGTTGAACAAGCCCTCGACGGAGGCCTTGATCTCCGGCTTGGTGGCGTCCAGGGGCACCCTGAAGGTGACCTGGTTGTGCTCCGAGCCGCGCGTCGACTTTTCCGTGATCACCGGCGCGCGGATCACTTCCAGCATCCGATCGCGGCTCGGCGGCGGCGCGGCCGGCCTGATCGCTCGTGCCTTGCCCATTTCAGCCTCTCAGCCTCGCTTCCAGGTGCTCCACCGCGGTGCGGGTCAGCACCAGCGTATCGCGACGGAGAATGTCGTACACGTTGGCGCCCTGCTGCGGCAGCACGTCGACTCCGACCAGGTTCGCGGCCGCGCGGGCGAAGCCGGGGTCCACTTCCGGGCCGTCGATGAAGAGCGCCGAGGAGAGTCCCAGCGCGCGCAAGCGCCGCGCCAGCTCCGCCGTCTTACCGTCCGCGAGGGCCAGCGAGTCGAGCACGACCAGCTTGCCGTCCTGCCGCTTGACCGAGAGCGCGGTCTTGAGCCCGAGACGCCGCACCTTCTTCGGCAGCGCATAGCCGTGATCGCGGACGCGCGGCCCGTGCACCACGCCACCTCCCCGGAACTGGACCACCCGGCGCGACCCGTGCCGCGCCCGCCCGGTGCCCTTCTGACGATAGAACTTCGCCCCGGTGCGATTGATCTCGCCGCGCTCCTTCACCTTGTGCGTGCCGGCGCGCCGCTTGGCGAGCTGCCACTGGACCACCCGCGCCAGAATGTCCGGACGGGCCTCCAGGCCGAAGACGTCGTCGGCGAGCTCGATCGTGCCGATTTCGGCATTGTCGAGATTGCGGATCGTGAGCTGCATCGACCTTACTCCCCGTCCACGGCCGGCTCAGCCGTCGGCGCCGACTTCAATGCCGCCGGGTAGGGCACTCCCTCGGGCCGCTTGCGCTTGACGGCGTCGCGCACCAGCACGAGACCGCCCTCGGCGCCGGGAACGGCACCCCGCACCATAATCAGCCCGCGCTCCGGGTCGATGGCGACGACCCGCAGGTTCTGCGTGGTGACGCGCACATTGCCGAGCT
>CAZVAR010000235.1:1881-3167 GCA_964625225.1 uncultured Alphaproteobacteria bacterium
GCCATCTTCTTGCCCTTGAAGACCTTGCCGGGATCCTGGCGCTGCCCGGTCGAGCCGTGGGAGCGGTGCGATATCGAGACGCCGTGGCTCGCCCCCAGACCGCCGAAATTGTGCCGCTTTATGACGCCGGCGAAGCCCTTGCCGACCGACGTGCCGGTCACGTCGACGAACTGGCCGGGCTGGAAGTGCTCGACCGAAAGCTCGGCGCCCGGTTCGAGCACCGCGTCCTCCGCCACCCGGAATTCCGCCAGATGCTTCTTCGGCTCCACCTTGGCCTTGGCGAAATGGCCGCGCATCGGCTTCGTTACGTTCTTCACCTTCGCCTTGCCGATGCCGAGCTGAACGGCGGTGTAGCCGTCCTTCTCCTTCGTGCGCACGCCGACGACCTGACAGTCCTCGACCTGCAGCACCGTCACCGGCACATGCTCGGCCGTATCGCTGAAGATGCGGGTCATGCCGAGCTTGCGGGCGATCAGTCCGGTACGCATCACCCGATCCTCAGAGCTTGATCTCGACGTCCACGCCGGCCGCGAGGTCGAGCTTCATCAGCGCATCCACGGTCTGCGGCGTGGGGTCGACGATGTCGAGCACGCGGCGATGCGTGCGAATCTCGAACTGTTCGCGCGACTTCTTGTCGACGTGCGGCCCGCGCAGCACGGTGTAGCGCTGCAGCCGCGTGGGAAGCGGAATCGGCCCCCGCACGCGCGCGCCGGTACGCTTCGCCGTGCTGACGATCTCGTTGGTCGATTGATCCAGCACCCGGTGGTCGAACGCCTTCAGGCGTATCCGGATGTTTTGGCCTTCCATTGTTCTCTCTCCGCGGCTTCCCGCCTACACGTTCCCCGCGCAGGCGGGGCGCCGTCCGAATGCCGGACCTATTCGATGATTTTGGTGACGACGCCGGCGCCGACGGTGCGTCCGCCTTCGCGGATGGCGAAGCGCAGGCCCTCGTCCATGGCGATCGGTGCGATCAGATTGACCACCATCGAGACATTGTCGCCCGGCATCACCATCTCGGTGCCCTCCGGCAGGTCGACCGTGCCGGTCACGTCCGTGGTCCGGAAGTAGAACTGCGGACGGTAGTTCGAGAAGAACGGCGTGTGCCGCCCCCCCTCCTCCTTGGTCAGCACGTAGCACTCGCACTGGAAGCGCGTGTGCGGCGTGATCGACCCCGGCTTCGCCAGAACCTGGCCCCGCTCCACATCCTCGCGCCGCGTGCCGCGCAGCAGGCAGCCGACATTGTCGCCCGCCTCACCGAACGCCATCCGCGTCTTTTCTCCCGCACC
>CAZVAR010000236.1:0-3165 GCA_964625225.1 uncultured Alphaproteobacteria bacterium
GTAATAGGTCAGCGTCAGGAGGCTGCCGCCGTCCGGCATCATGGCCGACGCCCGGCGCGCGAGGTCGGTGAACGAGAAGCAGGAGATGTCCATCGTCCGCAGGAAGTTCTCCCGCGTCGTGTCGGCGTAGCGACCCTTGAGCTGCTCCTTGTCGGAGAAGGCGATGGCGTGGACCAGAAAGTCGAGTCGTCCCCAACGCTCTGCAAGGGTGGCGAACACGTCGTCAACGCTCGCGCCGTCGGTCACGTCGCACGGCAGCAGCAGATTGCAGCCGACGCTCTCCGCGAGCGGCCGCACGCGCTTCAGCAGCGCCTCGCCCTGATAGGTGATCGCAAGCTCGGCACCATGGTGCGCGACCGTCCTGGCGATGCCCCACGCCAGCGAGCGGTCGTTGGCGATGCCCAGGACCAGGCCCTTCTTTCCGGCCATAAGTTGGTTTGTCTGTGTCATTCCTCACCGGGCAAAAAGGGTGCTGGAAGGTCGCGGCATCCTACACGAACGCCTCGGCCCGGCAAGAGCGGGAACCCCGCGGCGGCATGCGGGTTGCCGTAGCGATGCGCATGATCGCGCCGGTACGCCGACTGGACTAATATCTCCCCATGAGAGGAGATGGCCGGATCCGTTGGCCGGATGTGCTGCGGCCGCACGGTGCGCGGCTCCTGCGGGATTTCGCGTCCTTCTGCTGGTATGTCCTGCGGCGGTTCAACGACGACAACGGGCTCGGGGTCGCCTCGGCCCTGACCTACACCTCCCTGCTCGGCTTGGTGCCGATGCTGACCATCTTCCTCGCCGTCCTGTCAGGCTTTCCCGCGTTCTACGAGATGCGGGAACAGATCAAGGAGTTCGTCTTGTCGCCGCTGGTCCCGGAGGCCAGCGACATCGTCCTGGAACACATCAATCTGTTCCTGACCAATACCCAGCAGCTTACCACCTTCGGGATTGTCGGTCTCGGCGCCACGTCCTTCATTCTGCTGTGGACCATCGAGTCCGCATTCAACACGATCTGGCGCGTGGTCGAGCCGCGGCCCTGGTCGATCCGGCTTCTCGCCTTCTGGGCGATTCTCACGCTGAGCCCGTTGATCGCCGGCGTCGGCCTGTCGCTGAAGAATTACTTCCAGATGCTGGCGGTCGAGAGCGTATTCGGCAATGCGCCGTACCTGTTCGTGCGCATTCCGCACTTCATCCCGCTCCTGATGCAGTTCGCGGTCTTCACGCTCCTGTTCTGGGTCATTCCTCACCGGCGGGTGCGCTGGCGGCACTGCATCGTCGGAGGTCTGGTCGCGGCGTTGCTGTTCGAGCTGCTGAAATGGGGCTTCGGCTTCTATCTGACCCGTGCCGAGACCTACCGGATCATCTACGGCACTCTGGCGACCATCCCGATCTTCCTGCTGTGGCTGTACCTGTCCTGGAGCGTGATCCTGTTCGGGGCCGAGGTGGCCGCTTCGATCCCGGACTGGCGGGCGGATCGCGAGGCGCACAATTACGGCCCGACGCCCCCGGCCGAGCAGCTGGCGGTCGCGATCGCCATCCTGCGCGCGATATGGGCGGCGGGGCAGGAGCGTCGCCGGCTGCACCGCGACGAGCTCGAACGGGAGGTACCCGGCGGATCGGCGATCTTCACGCGGGTGCTCGGCCACCTGGTCGCCGCCGGTTATGTCGTCACGACGGAGGACGAGCGGGTGGTCATCGCCCGCGAGATCTCCGACACGACCCTCTACGATCTGCACACGGATCTCGGTCTCCACATCGGGACCGATCTGGGCGGCGAGTTCAACGAGGCCCTCGGCACCGACGGCTGCGGGCGGCGGAGCTGGATCGCCCGGCTCCGCGATACGTTGGTCGGACTGGATCGCACCAAGCGCGAACTGCTCAATCAGCCCCTGAAGTCCTATGTCGCCTGGGACGCTGCGCCGCAGGAGCGTCGCGCCGCAGAGTGATACGGGCGTGGAACCGGCAGCCTGCCTCGACGGTATCCCGAGTGACGGTCCACCGGCCCGATGCGGCCGGATCTCGGAGGAGAGGCAGCATGAGCGCAACCGGACTCGAGGTGTTCGATGACACCATCCAGAAGACGCACATCTTCCTCAAGGAAATCATGGAGGAGACGGGACCCGACCGCCGCCGGGCCTACGATATCCTCCGCGCCGTGCTGCACACGCTGCGGGACCGGCTGACCGTGGATCAGGCCGCCCATCTCGGCGCGCAGCTGCCGATGCTGGTACGGGGCCTCTATTACGAAGGTTGGCGGCCGGCGCGCACGCCGGAAAAACTCCGCTCGAGCGACGCCTTTCTCCAGAAGGTCGGCGAGCAGCTGCAATTCGTGCCGCCGATCAATGTCGAGCAGGCGGCCCGGTCCGTGTTTCGTGTTCTCACCGATCACGTCTCGCCCGGCGAGGTTCGGCAAGTGCGCGACAGCCTCCCGGCGCACATCCGGAAGCTCTGGCCCTGACCTCTGCGGGGGTGTCGTTCCGGACGCGGGAGCAATCTCGGCGGCGTGACGTTCGTCTTTGAGACGCGCTCCCCGGAGATGGTGATGCCGCCTCCCAGCAATCCGCGCTTCGACCGCAAGGCGCAGGTCAACCTCTGGTATGCCCTGATCGCCGTTGCGCTGATCCTGTCGCTGCAGGGCTGGTGGGCCTCGGCGAACCGGATCGAGGATCTCCCTTACAGCCGCTTCCTCGAGCTGCTGAAGGCAGGGCAGGTCGAGCGGATCGCGGTTTCCGAAAACACGATCCAGGGCACGCTGCGACAGCCGCTGGAGGACGGCGCGGAGCGGTTCCGCACCACACGCGTCGAGCCGCAGTTCGCGCAGGAACTGGAGCAGTACGGCGTCGTGTTCGACGGCGCTATCGAGAACACCGTCCTGCGCGACCTGCTGTCGTGGATACTCCCGGTCCTGCTCTTCTTCGGCGTTTGGTGGTTCATGATCCGCCGCCTGGCGGAGAAGCAAGGCATGGGCGGGCTGATGTCGGTCGGGAAGAGCCGCGCCAAGATCTACGTCGAGCGCGACACCGGGACCCGGTTCCAGGACGTGGCCGGCGTCGAGGAGGCGAAGCACGAGCTGCAGGAGACGGTCGCGTTCCTCAAGGATCCGAAGCGTTACGGCCGGCTCGGCGCGCGGCAGCCCAAGGGCATCCTCCTGGTCGGGCCGCCGGGCACCGGCAA
>CAZVAR010000237.1:0-3112 GCA_964625225.1 uncultured Alphaproteobacteria bacterium
TGTTGGCCGGGATCTGCGGGATGCGGCCACCGGCGAAGCCGACCGGCGCGATCCGCCCTTCCGGCGCGATGCAGCGCAGGGACTGGTCGAACACGTCGCCGCCGACCGGATCGAGAATCGCGTTCGCCCCCTTTCCGCCGGTCAGCTCCAGCACCCGCTCGCGGAACGGGCCGACGGTATAGTCGATCGCGTGATCGGCACCGTGATCACGGACCACGGCGAGCTTCTCCGCGCTGCCGGCGGTCGCGATCACGGTGGCGCCGAGAATCTTGCCGATCTCCACCGCGGCGAGGCCAACGCCGCCGGCCGAACCGTGGACGAGCAGCGTCTCCCCCGCCTGCAGGTTCAGGAGATGCGGCCAAGTCAGCGCCGCCGCGGAGGTGGCGTAGGAGTTGATGAAGGCGATCGCGGGCGCGAAGTCGAGCGTTTCGGGAAGCGGATAGGTGTTGACCTCAAACGCCGTCGCCCTCTCGGCGAGGCCGCCCCAGTCGAGCACGGCGACGACCCGGTCGCCCGGGCGAAAGCGCCGGACCGCCGCGCCGACCTCCTCGACGATGCCCGACACCTCGGTGCCCGGCACGAAGGGCAGCGGCGGCCGGCGCTGGTACTTGCCCTGGACGACCAGCGAGGTCGCGAAGCTCACGCCCGCGGCCTGCGTCCGGATGCGGACCTGATTGGGCGCGAGCGGCGGCTCCGGCACCTCCTCCAGCCCGAGATTCTCAAACGCCGTCCATTCCCTGACCAGCACGCCGCGCATCGTACCCTCCTGTTTCCCGACCGCCGCACCCCGGGATCGCCGCCGGGGGACATAGGCGGGCGCCACCATAGCAGGCCGCGCGGCCGTGTCTCACCACCACGCCGCCGGCAGCCACCGTCTTGCGCCGCGGCGCCGGCTCGCCTAGCTAGGGTTACATGCGCGGCTATTTTGGCATCGGGGTGGAGGGGATCTCCAAGGCGATGAACGCGGGCAGCCTGTTCCGGACGGCCCACGCGTTCGGCGCCTCGTTCCTGTTCACGATCAACGCCGCCTACCCGCGGCGCGAAGGAAACCTGGCCGACACCTCCGACGCGACCGGGCGGATCCCGCTCTACCACTGGCCCGACCCGCAAAGCCTGACCCTGCCTCAGGGCTGCCGGCTGGTCGGAGTCGAGCTGCTGGACGACGCGGTCGAGCTGCCAAGCTTCCGCCATCCGATCAATGCCGCCTATGTGTTGGGACCGGAGCGCGGCAGCCTGTCGCCAGAACTGGTCGAGCGCTGCGCCTTCGTCGTCAAGATTCCGACCCGGTTCTGCGTGAACCTCGCGGTCGCCGCGGCGATCGTCATGTACGACCGCACCCTCACGCTGGGACGTTTCGCGCCGCGCCCGGTCCGGGCCGGCGGGCCGACCGAGCCGCTGCCTCCGCACATGCATGGCGGCCCGGTGCTTCGGCATCTCCGGACCGCGGACACATCTGCGGGACCGGACAGGCGATAGTCCTTCCGCATCGGCGTCGCCGAATCCGGTTCGCCCGGCGTGAAGCCGGTTGTTCCATGCGAACGCATACGCCTATGTAGGTTGAGCCGCCGGACGGCCACCGGCCGGACCATTCCGCGCGGCGATCCTGCCCACCGGATCGGGAGCTTTCGAGGATCGATGATACGCGTATTCATCCTGACTGCGGCACTGGGGGCGGCGGGGACCGCCGCGGCACAGGAGACCCAGAGCCTGGGCGAGTTCAACGACTGGGCCGCCTATACCTATCAGGAGAATGGCAAGCCGGTCTGCTATGCGGCGAGCCAGCCGGTCGCGACCCGAGGCAATGTCAAGGACCGCGGGGACGCCTTCGTCCTGGTGACGAACCGTGCCGCCGACCGGACCTGGGGCGAAGTCAGCGTCGTGGCCGGCTACGACTACCGGAAAGGCAGCACGCCGACGGCGACGATCGGCGGCGAGCGGTTCGAGATGTTCACGCGCGGCGACACGGCCTGGGTCCGTGACGAGGACGACCCGAAGCTGGTCGCGGCGATGAAGCGCGGCCTCGAAATGACGGTCAGCGCCAGCGCCGCGCGTGGCGGCACGACCACCGACACCTACTCGCTGCGGGGCTTCACCAAGGCCATGGAGGCCGCCGACAAGGCCTGCGGGCGCAAGTGAGGCGCCGATTCCCATGGCGGCGGCGGGGCTGGCGCAATATATCGGCCCCATGACCGAAGCCACCCTCGAACACGCAGCAGCCGAACGCGCAGCCGCGACGCCCGAGCCGGAGTCCGCGCGTCGAAACCTGATCGGGCTGTCGCGCGCCGACCTGGCGGCCGAGCTCGCGCCTCTCGGCATCGAGGGGTTCCGCGTGCGCCAGCTCTGGCACTGGATCTACTGCCGCGGGGCCCGCAGCTTCGCGGCGATGACGACGCTCGCCAAGCCGGTGCGGGCGCGGCTGGAGGAGCGCTACACCCTCGGGAGACCGGACGTCGCGGCCGCGCAACGGTCGCGGGACGGCACGCGCAAGTGGCTGCTGCGCTTCGCCGACGGGCAGGAGGTGGAGACGGTCCACATCCCGGAGGAGGATCGCGGCACGCTGTGCGTCTCCTCGCAGGTCGGCTGCACGCTGACCTGCCGGTTCTGCCACACCGGCACGCAGCGCCTGGTGCGCAATCTCGGCGCCGGCGAGATCGTCGGACAGATCATGCTGGCCCGCGACAGCTTCGGCGAGTGGCCCTCGCCGGAGGAGGGGCGCTCCATCACCAACATCGTGCTGATGGGGATGGGCGAACCGCTCTACAATTTCGAGAACGTCCGGACCGCCCTCCAGATCGCGATGGACCATGAGGGCCTGGCTATCTCGCGGCGCAAGATCACGCTCTCGACCTCGGGCGTGGTCCCGATGATCCGCCGCTGCGGCGAAGAGATCGGCTGCAATCTTGCGATCTCGCTGCACGCGGTGACCGACGAGCTGCGCGACCGGCTGGTCCCGCTCAACAGGAAATATCCGCTGGCCGAGCTGCTCCAGGCCTGCCGGGACTATCCGGGCGTCCACAATGCGCGCCGCATCACCTTCGAGTACGTCATGCTCGGCGGCGTCAACGATTCGGATGCCGACGCGCGGGCCCTGGTGGCGCTGCTGAAGGGCATT
>CAZVAR010000238.1:0-3085 GCA_964625225.1 uncultured Alphaproteobacteria bacterium
ACCCCTGACCTTCGCATTGCGAACGCGACGCTCTCCCAGCTGAGCTACGGCCCCGTCCCTGGGAACGGCCGCGGGACCCGGGGGTCGCGCCGCGCGCCGGCGGCCGTATATGTCGGATTTCGCGTCCCGGTGTCAAGGGCGCCGCCGGGTCCGGGCCAAGCCTTTGGCGCGGTTGCGCATCGGCGGCTCGACCGATATAGCTTACCCGCCCGTCGCAGTACAGGAAGGGCCCGGATGGACGTCATCGTCGTTCCCCTCCTCAACATCGTCTTCCTTCTGATCCGGCTCTATATCTGGGTGCTGATCATCTCGGCGATCCTGAGCTGGCTCGTGGCGTTCAACGTGGTCAACACGCGCAACCGGTTCGTCTACACGGTGATGGATTTCCTCTGGCGGATCACCGAGCCGGCATTGCGGCCGATCCGCCGCATCCTGCCGAATCTCGGAGGGATCGACATCTCGCCGGTGATCCTGATCCTGATCCTGATGTTCGTGCAGGACGTGCTGGCCCGCCTGGCGACGCGGCTCATTGCCTACTGACGGCAAACGGGCCGGCGACTCGCCGTTCACCGCGGTGCGGGACGGCGTGACGGTGGCGATCCGGCTGACACCGAGGGCCCGGCGCGAGGGCCTGGTGGGTGTAGAGGCCGGGCCGGACGGGGCGCTGCGCTGCCGGGTCGCGGTGAACGCGCCGCCGGTCGAAGGGCAGGCGAACGCGGCCCTGCTCCGGCTGCTCGCCAAGGCCTGGGGCGTGCCGCGGTCGCGCCTCGCCATCGTCGCCGGGGCGGGGGCGCGTGACAAGGTGGTCAAGGTCGCCGGCGATCCGGCGGCGCTGCTGGGGCGGCTGGAGGCCTGGAGGGAAGGTAGGGATGGCTGACGCGCGCATCATCGACGGAAAGGCATTCGCCGCGGGCCTGCGCGGGCGCGTTGCGACCGCGGTGGCGGCGGTGAA
This sequence comes from uncultured Alphaproteobacteria bacterium, assembly GCA_964625225.1. Classification (GTDB taxonomy): domain Bacteria; phylum Pseudomonadota; class Alphaproteobacteria; order JAJUGE01; family JAJUGE01; genus CAZVAR01. The sequence goes on from CAZVAR010000238.1 coordinate 953, forward strand.
GGCGCGGCACGGGCTGAAGCCCGGCCTCGCCGTCGTGCTCGTCGGCGAGGATCCGGCCAGTCAGGTTTACGTCCGCAACAAGATCAAGGCGACCCGCGATGCCGGCATGGAATCGTTCGATCACCGGCTCCCGGCGGACCTGTCGCAGGATGTCCTGCTCGACCTGCTGCGGCAGCTCAACGCCGACCCGCGCGTTCACGGCATCCTGGTGCAGATGCCCCTGCCGAAGCAGATCGACGCCGAGGCGGTGATCGAGGCGATCGACCCGGCCAAGGACGTGGACGGGTTCCATCCGATCAATGTCGGGCGGTTGACCGCCGGCGCGCCGGGGCTGGTGCCCTGCACGCCGCTGGGCTGCATGATGCTGCTGCGCGATCGTCTCGGCCAGGGCATGGCCGGCCTGCGGGCGCTGGTGCTCGGCCGCTCCAACATCGTCGGCAAGCCGATGGCGGCGTTGCTGCTGCAGGCCGACTGTACGGTCACGATCGCGCATTCGCGCACCCGCGACCTGCCGGAGGAGTGCCGTCGCGCCGACATCCTGGTGGCCGCCGTCGGCAGGCCGCAACTCGTCCGCGGCGACTGGATCCGGCCTGGCGCCACGATTCTCGATGTCGGCATCAGCCGCATTCCGACGCCGGACGGCCGCACGCGCCTGGTCGGCGACGTGGCATTCGACGAGGCGATCGAGGTGGCCGCCGGGATCACGCCGGTACCGGGCGGCATCGGCCCGATGACGATCGCCTGTCTGTTGCGGAACACGCTGACCGCGGCTTGCCGGCAGCATGGGATCGAGCCGCCGGAAGTCTGAGCCGGGTACCGGGGGGACTGGTCATGGGCACGGCGTCGATCGGTATCCTGCTGCTCGCCACCGCCACCTTCGTCCTGGGCCATTTCGTGCTGTCCAGCCTGCCGGTCCGGCGCGGACTGGTTTCGGGCCTGGGCGAGGCCGGATTCCGCATCCTCTACTCGATCGCCGCGACCGTCGCCTTCCTCTGGATGCTGTTCGCCTACGGCGCCGCCCCGTTCGTGCCGCTGTGGACGCCGCCGTCCTGGGCGGCCTGGATCCCGGTGCTGGTGATGCCGTTCGTGACGCTGCTCGTGGTCGCTGCCTTCACGACGCGTAACGTCACCGCGGTCGGAGGCGAGGCGCAGGCGACCGCTCCCGACCCGGCGCCGGGGATCATGCGGGTGACGCGCCATCCGTTTCTGGTGGGAGCCGCGCTCTGGGCGCTGTCGCACCTCGCGGTCAACGGCGATGCCGCCTCGGTCATTCTGTTCGGCGGGATCCTGGTCCTGTCGGTCGGCGGGATCGCGCACATCGATCTGCGTCGGCGGGCGACCCTCGGCAGCGGCTGGGGGCCGGTCGCGCTCACCACCTCCGCCGTGCCCTTCGCCGCCCTGCTGTCCGGTCGCACCCGGCCGGACTGGGCCGGGATCGGCCTCTGGCGCGTGGCCGTGGCGCTCGCCCTCTATCTGGCACTGCTGCGGTTTCACGCCCCGCTGTTCGGGGTCTCGCCGTTCCCGGCCTGATCCCGGTCCCGCGCCAGCGACCGGCGCATGAAGATCGTCCCGGTCACGGGCGTGTCGTAATAGGGTGCGATCGGCTCGAAGCCGAATTTCCGATAGAGGGCGATGGCCCCCGTCATGGACGGCAGGGTGTCCAGTCTCATCTCACGATAGCCGATCCGTTCGGCGGTGCGCAGGATGGCCGCGACCAGCCTTTCGCCGAGGCCGCGGCCGCGGCCCTCCGGGGCGACGTAGAGGCGCTTCATCTCGCAGCAGCCGTCCGGCTCGATCGGCCGCAGCGCGACGCAGCCCACCGGCGCGCCGTCGGATCGGCGGGCGAGCAGCAGCTCGCCGGCCGGGGGCGCGTACTTCCCCGGCATCGCCCGCATCTCCGCCTCGAAGTTCTGATAGGAGAGGTCGATCTCCAGGGAGGACGCATAGGCCCTGAACAACGCGACCGCCGCCGCCAGATCGTCGGGCGCCCTGACCGGGGCGATGTCGAATCGGGGATGCTCGCGCATGCGCATTTGATGGCGGCCCGAACCGGAACCGTCAAGTCGGTCGAGTTCCGATGTCGCTAGCATGAGGAATGTCCGGATTTTGTAGCAAGTGAACTGTCCGGTTTGA
>CAZVAR010000239.1:0-3030 GCA_964625225.1 uncultured Alphaproteobacteria bacterium
TGGACTGCCCGATCTGCGACCAGGGCGGCGAGTGCGACCTGCAGGATCAGGCGATGGGCTATGGCATGGACCATGGCCGCTACGCAGAGAACAAGCGCGCCGTTCCCGAGAAGCACATGGGGCCGCTGATCAAGACGATCATGACCCGGTGCATCCACTGCACGCGCTGCATCCGCTTCGTCGACGAGGTCGCCGGGATGCCGGTGATCGGAGGGCTCGGTCGCGGCGAGCACTTGGAGATCAGCACGCTGGAGCAGGCGGTCGCGTCCGAGCTGTCGGGCAATGTGATCGACCTCTGCCCGGTGGGGGCGCTGACGTCCGCGCCGTTCGCGTTCACCGCACGCCCCTGGGAGCTGCGGAAGACCGAATCGATCGACGTGCACGACGCGCTCGGCTCGCATATCCGGGTCGATGCGCGCGGCATCGAGGTCATGCGCGTACTGCCGCGGCTGAACGACGAGATCAACGAGGAATGGCTCGGCGACAAGAGCCGGTTCTCCTATGACGGGCTGAAGCGGCAGCGGCTCGACCGGCCCTATGTGCGGTACGACGGTAAGCTGCGGCCGGCGAGCTGGGAGCAGGCGTTCGACGCGATCGCGGCTCGGCTGCAGGGGGTGCCGGGCGAGCGGATCGCGGCGATCGCCGGCGATCTGGTCGATTGCGAGTCGATGATCGCGCTCAAGGACCTGATGACGGCCCTGGGATCGCCGAATCTCGACTGCCGGCAGGACGGCGCGAGGCTCGATCCGCGGGCGCGGGCCGGCTATCTCTTCAACAGCGGCATCGCCGGGATCGAACGGGCGGATGCGCTCCTGCTGATCGGCACCAACCCGCGCTGGGAGGCGCCGGTGCTGAATGCGCGCATCCGGAAGCGTTGGCTGCAGGGCAATTTCCGCATCGGCGTGATCGGGCCGAACACCGATCTGACCTACCGGTACGAGTATCTCGGCGCCGGCCCGCAGACTCTGAAGGAGCTCCAGGACGGGACGCACGGCTTCCTCGAGGCCCTCAAGGGTGCGAGCCGGCCGATGATCGTCGTCGGCCAGGGGGCGCTCGCTCGGCCCGACGGGGCGGCGGTGCTGGCCGCGGCGCGGGCGATCGCGGAGGCGGTCGGCGCGGTCGGCGCGGAGTGGAACGGGTTCAACGTCCTGCACACCGCCGCGGCCCGCGTCGGCGGGCTCGATCTCGGCTTCGTCCCGGGGCCGGGCGGCCGCGACGTGACCGGCATCCTCGACGGCTGCGAGCGCGGCGAGATCGAGGCGGTGTACCTGCTGGGGGCCGACGAGATCGACATGGGGCGACTCGGCGGCGCGTTCGTGATCTATCAGGGGCATCACGGGGATGCCGGCGCGCACCGGGCCGACGTGGTTCTGCCGGGCGCGGCCTACACCGAGAAGAACGGAACCTACGTCAACACCGAGGGGCGGGTGCAGCTCGCGCTGCGGGCGACCTTCCCGCCGGGCGAAGCGCGCGAGGACTGGGCGATCCTGCGTGCCCTTTCCGCCGTGCTCGGGCGGCCGCTGCCCTATGATGCCCTGGACCAGGTCCGGCGGCGGCTGATCGAGGCGAACCCGGTGTTCGAGCGGCGCGGCGAGCTGGTCCCGGCGCCGTGGGAGGCATTCGGTGAGCCGGGGCCGATGGCGCCGGCGCCGTTCGAATCGCCGATCCGGAACTACTACATGACCGACCCGATCTCGCGCGCTTCCGAGACGATGGCGCGCTGCACCGTCGAATTCGTTCATTCCCGGCAGCAGATGACCGGCACCCATGGCTGAGTTCTGGACGGATTATGCTTGGCCGGCGGCACTGATCGTCGCGCAGATTCTCGCGATCGTTCTGCCGCTGCTGGTGGCGGTCGCCTACCTGACCCTGGCCGAGCGCAAGGTCATCGCGGCGATGCAGATGCGGGTCGGGCCGAACGTGGTCGGCCCGTTCGGGCTGCTGCAGCCGATCGCCGACGGCCTCAAGCTGCTGCTGAAGGAGACGATCATCCCGGCGGGCGCCAACCGGGTGGTGTTCCTGCTGGCGCCGATGCTGACCTTCATTCTGGCGCTGATCGCCTGGGCGGTGATCCCGGTCAGCTACGGCGTGGTGCTGTCGGACATCAATGTCGGGGTGCTGTACCTGTTCGCGGTCTCCTCGCTCGGCGTCTACGGCATCATCATGGCAGGGTGGGCGAGCAACTCCCGCTACGCCTTCCTCGGCGCCCTGCGCTCGGCGGCGCAGATGGTGTCCTACGAGGTGTCGATCGGCTTCGTCATCATCACGGTCCTGCTCTGCGTCGGCTCGCTCAACCTGACCGACATCGTCATGGCGCAGCAGACCGTCTGGTTCGCGGTCCCGCTGCTGCCGATGTTCGTGGTGTTCTTTGTCTCGGGCCTCGCCGAGACGAACCGGGCGCCGTTCGACCTGCCCGAGGCGGAGGCCGAGCTCGTCGCCGGCTACAATGTCGAATATTCGTCGATGGCGTTCGCGCTCTTCTTCCTCGGCGAATACGCCAACATGATCCTGATGAGCGCGACGACGACGGTGCTGTTCCTGGGCGGTTGGCTGCCGCCGTTCGGCATTGCGCCCTTCACCTGGATCCCGGGCATCGTCTGGTTCGTGCTCAAGGTCTGCGCCTGCCTGTTCGTGTTTCTCTGGGTGCGTGCGACCTTTCCGCGATACCGCTACGACCAGCTCATGCGGCTCGGCTGGAAGGTGTTCCTGCCGCTGTCGCTCTTCATGGTGGTTGCGACGGCCGCCTTCCTGAAAATCGCTGGATGGGCATGATGGGTTCCGCTGGTGGAAGGGTAGCGGCGTGGCGGCCCGTCCGCCGGCCGGTTCAATATGGGAAAAGATGATGTCGACGCTCGCACAGGCTGCAAAATCCTTGCTGTTGATCGAATTCGTGCAGGCCTTCATCCTGTCCCTGCGGCAGATGTTCGCGCCGAAGCACACGCTCAACTACCCGCATGAAAAGGGCCCGCTTTCACCGCGCTTTCGCGGGGAACATGCCCTGCGCCGCTATCCCAATGGCGAGGAACGGTG
>CAZVAR010000240.1:0-3005 GCA_964625225.1 uncultured Alphaproteobacteria bacterium
CGTCGCCGACGACCATCAGGCCGCACAGTCGGTCGGCATTCCGCTCAACCATATCTGGATCATCGTCTGGTCGGTGGCCGGCATCGTCGCCATCGTCGCGGGCATCATGTGGGGCGCCAAGCTCGGCGTGCAGTTCTCGATCGCGCTGGTCGCGCTGAAGGCGCTGCCCGTGCTGATCCTGGGCGGTTTCACCTCGATCCCGGGCGCCATCGTCGGCGGCCTCATCATCGGCGGCGGCGAGAAGCTTGCCGAAGTGTTTCTCGGCCCCTGGATCGGGGGCGGGATCGAGAACTGGTTCGCCTACATGCTGGCGATGGTCTTCCTGCTATTCCGGCCGCAGGGCCTGTTCGGCGAGCAGATCATCGAGAGGGTCTAGCAGGATGCTTTACCGCGAAGCCGGCCAGATCAAGACCAGCTACGTCGCCGACCAGGCCATCTTCCCGATCGCGCAGGACCGCTGGTTCATCTTCGGGCTGCTCGCCGTCGCCTTCATCGTGGTTCCGCTGGTCGGCAACGACTACTGGCTCGGCTCGATCCTCATCCCGTTCCTGATCTATGCCCTGGCGGCGATCGGCCTCAACGTGCTGACCGGCTATTGCGGCCAGCTCTCGCTGGGCACGGGCGGGTTCATGGCGGTCGGCGCCTTCGCCGCCTACAACATCGCGGTGCGGGTACCGGAGCTGAACCTGCTGGTCGTCTTCGCTTTGTCGGGCCTCGTCACTGCGCTGGTCGGCATCCTGTTCGGGATCCCGAGCTTCCGCATCAAGGGCTTCTACCTCGCGGTGGCGACGCTGGCGGCGCAGTTCTTCCTGGAATGGGTGTTCGTCAAGTTTCCCTGGTTCACCAATTACAGCCCCTCGGGCGTGATCTCCGCGCCGCCGATGGCGCTGTTCGGTATTCCGATCGAGAGCCCGGCCGCCAAGTATCTGCTGACCTTGTCGATCGTCGTCGTGCTGACGCTCGTCGCCAAGAACCTCGTCCGCGGCCGCGCCGGCCGGTCCTGGATGGCGATCCGCGACATGGACATCGCCGCCGAGATCATCGGCATCCGGCCGATGCGGACGAAGCTGACCGCCTTCGCGGTCAGCTCCTTCTACATCGGCGTCGCGGGAGCGCTGTGGGCCTTCGTCTATCTGGGATCGGTCGAGGCGGAGGCGTTCAACATCAACCGCTCCTTCCAGGTGCTGTTCATGATCATCATTGGCGGACTCGGCTCGCTGCTGGGCTGCTTCCTCGGCGCGGCCTTCATCCTGCTGCTGCCGATCTTCCTCAACAATGTGCCGGGCATGCTCGGCCTGCCGCTGTCCACCTCCTTGGTGTCCCACCTGGAGGCGATGATCTTCGGCGCGCTGATCGTCTTCTTCCTGATCGTCGAGCCGCACGGACTGGCCCAGCTCTGGCGCACTGCGAAGGAGAAGCTCCGGCTCTGGCCGTTTCCGTATTAGCATCGCGCAAGCGAGGCGCGTCGACCGGCGGGACCTCCCGCCCGGGTTCATGATCCGCAAACAACCAAAGAAGGGAGTGAACGATGCGAGGTGGTTTTGCCAGGTCCTGCGCTCTGGGAGCGATCGCTGCGCTCGGAGTGCTCGGGGCGAGCGCGGCCGAGGCGCAGAACGAGCAGTTCGTACCGAGCCTGGTCTATCGCACCGGGCCGTTCGCGCCGAGCGGCATCGATTTCGCCGACGGCTTCGCCGACTACATGACTCTGATCAACGAGCGCGACGGCGGCATCAACGGTGTGCGCATCACCATCGAGGAATGCGAGACCGGCTACAACAACGACCGCGGTGTCGAATGCTATGAGCGGCTGAAGAACAAGGGGCCGACCGGCGCAACCGTGGTCAGCCCGTTGTCCACGGGCATCACCTATGCCCTGGTCGACCGCGCCGCGCAGGACAAGATCCCGCTCATCACGATGGGCTACGGCCGCGCCGACGCCTCGGACGGAAGGGTCTTCCCGTGGGTGTTCACGCTGCCGGCGACCTACTGGTCCGGCGCCAGCGCGCTGATGAAATATATCGCCGAGCAGGAAGGCGGCTTCGACAAGCTGAAGGGCAAGAAAATCGCCCATGTCTTCCTCGACTCCGCCTACGGCAAGGAGCCGATCGAGACATTCCGGACGTATGCCGACCGGTACGGCTTCGACCTGTCGCTGTTCCCGGTCCCCTCGCCCGGCCTCGAACAGAAGTCCACCTGGCTGCAGATCCGCCAGCTCCGCCCGGACTATGTGACGCTGTGGGGATGGGGGGTGATGAACCCGACCACGCTCAAGGAGGCGGCCGCCGTTGGTTTCCCGCGCGAGCGCATCCTCGGCATCTGGTACTCCGGCCAGGACGATGCGGTGGTTCCGGCCGGCGACGCCGCCAAGGGGTACAAGGCGTTGAACTTCCACGGCGCCGGCAAGGACTACCCGGTCCACCGGGAGATCATGAAGCATGTCCGCGAGCCCGGAAAGGGCAGCGGTGACGGCAACAATTTCGGCAGCATCAGCTACAATCGCGGCATCGTGAATGCCGTGTTCGTAACCGAAGCCGTGCGCACCGCGCAGGAGAAGTACGGCGAGAAGCCGCTCACCGGTGAGCAGGTGCGCTGGGGCATCGAGAACCTGAACCTCACGCCGGAGCGTATCGACGCGCTTGGCCTCACCGATCTGCTGCAGCCGGTGCGGATGAGCTGCGCCGACCACGAGGGTGGCGGCAGCTCGAAGATCCAGCAGTGGGACGGCAAGGAGTGGAAGATCCTGACCGACTGGATTCAGGCGGAAAAGGACGTCGTCCGGCCGCTCTACGAGAAGTCGGCGGCACAGTACGCCAAGGAGAAGGACATCACGCCGCGCGACTGCTCCAAGGAGGGCTGATGCCGGCGACCGCTGCCCATGCCGCCGTAGCGGCCGCGCCCGCGCGGCCGCTGCTCGCGGTCAACACTATCGAGGTGATCTACACCCACGTGATCCTCGTGCTGAAGGGCGTGTCGCTCGTCGTTCCCGAGGGGGGCATCGTGGCCCT
>CAZVAR010000241.1:0-2995 GCA_964625225.1 uncultured Alphaproteobacteria bacterium
GGGCGGTTGGTGCTGCGGGCGGGGTAGCCGTAGACCATCTCGACGCCGTCCCGGATGAAGGTCTTGCCGACCGACTCGATCGTCTCGGGCTTGCTGCCGCCGTCCTTGAGCCGGACGACGACGGTGGCGCCGGGCCGGACGATGGCGGCGGGGCCCTGGACGGCCCAGCGGCCGCTCTTGGTCTTGCGGTAGGTGATCTCCGTGCTCATGTCTGCATTATCGCATACGCGTCGGCGGAATGCAAGCGGAAATGCAGACAGGGCTAAAACAGCTGGTAGCGGCAACGATGCCGGGGCCGCCAACATCTAGCACGGCGCGCTGGCAACATGTTGAAACATGTTGCGACGTGTGGCAGAATCTGGCCATGGTTAAAAACAAGAAGACAAACCCGCCCGAGGAGCAGTCGACCATCGAACTGCGCCGCCTCGAGCGGGTCGTGTTCGAGATCCCCATCCGGGGCACCGCCCCCCTGATCGTCAACCGCTGGTCCGAGAAGGCCAAGCAGATGATGCTCGAGAAGCAGACGACCTCGGCCCGGGCCAAGAAGCAACCGAAGGACCCGGTCGCCAACTTCGAGGCCAGCCGGTACCTGCTCCCCGACGCCCGAGACGGGTTCCCCGCCACCGCGTTCAAGGCCGCGATCGTCCACGCCGCCCGCCTGTTCGAGGGCATCACCCAGGTGCAGCTCAAGCAGACCGTCGTCGTGCTCGGCGAGGGTCCCGACCAGCTGGTGCCGATCGACTACGGCGAGATCACGATGCGGGAAGACACCCCGCGCAACGCGTCCGGAGTGGCGGACCTCCGCTACCGCGCCCAGTACTGGCCATGGTCCGCTGTCCTGCGGGTCCGGACGATCGGCGGCCAGTTCGACCGAAGCTCGATCCTGTCGCTCGTCGACGCCGCCGGCATCGGCGGTGTCGGGGAGTGGCGCCCCACCAGCCCGAAGTCGGCGACCGGCACGTTCGGCACGTTCGAGGTGGTCGACCAGTGAACGTCACGATCATCCGCCCGGCGCTGCAGGCGATCTACGACCGCGACGGGAAGCTCACCCCCGAGCAGGTCGTCGCCGAGGCCGCCGACTCGAACCATCCGCTGCACCCTTACTTCACGTGGGACGACACCGTCGCCGCGCACAAGTACCGGCTGTCGGAAGCGGCGTATCTGATCCGGAGTTGCAAGATCCGGGTGAAGGTGGCTCCGGAGCGGACCGAGCGGGTCCGGGTGTTCACCCATGTGTCGACGCGACAGTCGTACATCCCGACCGTTGAGGCGCTTCGCCGCCCGGAGGACAGGAACGTCGTGCTCGAGCAGGCGTTGCGCGATCTCGACGCTCTGCGGCGGAAGTACCAGGCGCTTCTCGACTGGTCGGAGGTGCTTGCCGAGCACAACCGCCGCCGCAAGACCAAAGCCGCCTAGCCAAGGCAGGAAGGGCTGGGCCCGGCATGGCAGGGCGCGGCAGCCACGGCGTAGCTGGGCATGGCCCGGCAGGGCTAGGCCAGGCACGGCTGGGCATGGCGCGGCAGCAACGGACCGGCTCGGCGCGGCGGGGCTGGGCTGGGCACGGCGGGGCCCGGCTGGGCTGGGCCCGGCATGGCAGGGCGCGGCAGCCATGGCGTGGCGGGGCGTGGCATGGCCGGGCGCGGCCAGGCACGGCAGGGCTCGGCGTGGCACGGCAGCCACGGACCGGCCCGGCATGGCAGGGCGTGGCGCGGCCAGGCTCGGCCTGGCGCGGCAGCCACGGCAAGGCAAGGCAAGGCAAGGCACGGCTGGGCGTGGCATGGCCCGGCAGCCATGGACCGGCCCGGCATGGCGGGGCGGGGCGTGGCAGGGCGTGGCAGGGCGTGGCCCGGCGTGGCACGGCACGAAGAGGGCCTGGTGGGAGCGTGACTCCTGCCAGGCCCTCACCGCATCTCTCGCAACATGTTGCAACGTGTCGCAGGGTGTGGCACTGTTCACCACATGATCGTCAACGGCGCAGCACTCCGCACCATCCGAGAGCGCAGCGGCCTCTCCCAAACCGCACTCGCCCGAGCCGTCGGCACCGACCGCAGCCACCTCTCCAACATCGAAAACGGGCGACGCAACTGCTCCGAGAAGCTCGTCATCGCCATCGCCGAGGCGCTCAAGATCGACCTCCCCGCCATCCTCGCCGACCCCACCGAGGGGGCGTCGTGACCCGCACCGGCCGGGAGCCGCTGGCCGCCGTCCCGCCCGTGTCTCCCCCCACGGGTGGGGCGGTGCCCAGCGTGGCCCGGCCCCAGGCCGCCGCTTGCCCGCCCGCCTCGGCGGTCGCCGGCCCCCAGCTGCCGGCCCGGGCCACGCACACCTCGACCTGACAGCCAACACCCCCAACCCCAATCGCAGCGAACGACCCGGGGCTGGGGGTGCCGAACACCCAGGAGGATAGCAATGCTCACCGAGCCCCCCCGCCGGGACCCCTACGCGATCCGCCCCGAGGCGATCGCCGACGCCGAGCCGATCATCCGCGAGCTTGCCACCGGCTTCGCCATCGAGGCCGCCGCCTCCGGCGACCCCGCCCTGGTGCTGCGGGCGCTCGACATCGTCGTCGAGCTGCTCGCCCACGTCGACCTCGACCGCGAGGACGCCATCATCCGGGCCCGCCGGGGCTACTTCCGGGGTCTGAACCTGTGGGAGCCGCGGCAGTGACCGCCGCCCAGTTCCGCACCTGCGCCGTGTGTGGCCGCCGGGTCCAGCTGGTCAGCGGCGGACGGCCGGCGGTGCACACGATGGGGGACCACGACGACCGGATCTGCACCGGCTCCGGCGCCCCCTCCTACGAGGAAGCGGTCCGGATCTGGGGGAAGACCCCGGCGGATCGGCGGGCCGAGGAGCGGGCCGACGACTGGTCCGTCGGCTACCGGGCCGGGGTCATCGACGCCCGCGAGGGCCGCCCGCCCCGCGTCCACCACGGGGCGCTCACCGACGCCGGCACCGGCTACCTCGCCGGCTACTGGCGCACCCGCCAGCTCCTCGA
>CAZVAR010000242.1:0-2987 GCA_964625225.1 uncultured Alphaproteobacteria bacterium
CGCGCGCTGCAGGACGATGAAATTGTCGTCGGACACGACATAGGCGAGCAGGGTGCCGTCCTCGGCCTCGCGTACCGAGACGCCTTCGAAATTGTCGACGCCGATCGGCGGCTCGAGCGAGCCGAGCGGCACGCCTTCGATTTCAGCGCCGGGGTCGAGCTGGACCAGGGCCGGCGGCAGATAGACCAGCCGGCTGTGCAGTCCGCGCAGCAGCGAGAAATGCCGTTCCAGCACGAGCAGACCGCCGTCCGGCAGCGCGGCCGCGTCGGTGGGGGCGAAGGCCGGATCGGTCCGGTAGAGGAACGGGCGCCAGGCCCCTTCGCCGCCGATCCAGCCGCGATGCCGCCCCTCGGCGTCACCGGCCTCGGCGATGATCACCAGGGTGCCGTCGGGGAAGGCGGCCAGCGCCTCGACACCTTCATTGTCGGGCAGGCTCTGCAGTTCCGCCGGCACCGCCAGGCGGCGGGGCGATGCGCGCAGACCCTCGAGCCCGGGAGGGAAGGCGAGGATGCGGTGGTCGCGCTCGAAGGCCACGAGCCAGCTGCCGTCCGGGAGGCGGGTCATCGCCTCGGCATCGGCACCGCGCTTGTCGCCGATCGTGATGCTGCCCATCACCTCCCGGCCGTAACCGGAGCCGCCGACCAGCCGGCCCTCGGCATCGTGCTCGAGCCGCCCCCAGGCGAACCAGCCGGAGTCGCTCACCGCCGTGAAGCCGCCGCCATCGGGGTCGACCACGAGACCGGAGAGGCCGCTCAACCTGACGTCGCGCGGAATGACCGTGCCGCCGAGATAGGTCAGCATCGGTGCTCCGTCCGGCCCGACGGGCGTCGGATCGGGGGAGGCGGGCAGGGCGACACAGGCGGCGGCCAGCGCTAGCGCGGCCCCCAGAATGGGCATTCGCATCGGGATCGCACGCTATTTCGGTTCCGGGAGCCGGCCGGGGGCGGCTACACTCCTAACCCATCCCCTTGCCGGCGACAACCGCGGCGGGGCGGCTTGCGCCGGACCGGTTGCTTCGCCAGAATCCGGCACAAGCCCAACCAGATAAGTGAGAGGCCTTAACGTGCAGTTTCTCGTTACCGCCTATGACGGCACCGACCCCGAGGCGCCGGCGCGGCGGCAGGCCGTGCGCGAGGCGCATCTGGTCGGGGCACGACGCCTCACCGAGCAGGGACATATGCTGATGGGCGGCGCGATCCTCGACGATGCGGGGGCGATGATCGGCTCCTGCTGCGTCGTCGACTTTCCCGACCGTGCTGCGCTCGACGCGTGGCTGCAGTCGGACCCCTACGTCACCGGTGGCGTCTGGCAAAAGATCGAGGTGGCGCCGTTCCGCACCGCGGTGATCGCGTCGCCGAAGGAGTAGCGTTGTGTCGGAACCGCTCTGGCAACCCTCCGAGGAGCGCAAGGCGCGCGCCAACCTGACCGCGTTCATGCGCAAGGCCGAGGCCGACTGGGGGGTACGCCTGCCCGATTACGATGCGGCGCACCGGTGGTCGATCGAGCGGATGGAGCAGTTCTGGCCGACCGTGTGGGATTTTTGCGGCGTCGTCGCCGAACGGCGCGGCGAACCGGTGCTCGTCGACGGCGATCGGATGCCCGGCGCTCGATTCTTTCCGGAGGCGCGGTTGAACTTCGCCGCCAATCTGCTGCGGCACCGTGGCACGGCGCCGGCGCTGATCTTCCAGCGCGAGGACGGCCTGCGCCGGGAACTGAGCCGCGATGCGCTTTACGACCTCGTCTCACGGCTGGCGCAGGCGCTTGCGGCGCACGGAATCGGGGCCGGCGACCGGGTAGTGGGCTACCTGCCGAACATGCCGGAGGCGATCGCCGCCAAACTGGCGGCCGCCAGCCTCGGCGCGGTCTGGTCTTCCTGCTCGCCCGACTTCGGCGTGCGTGGCGTGGTCGACCGGTTCGGCCAGATCGGGCCGCGCGTGCTGTTCACCGTCGACGGATACAAATATGCCGGCAAGGAACTCGATCAGGCGGCCAAGCTGAAGGAGATCCTGGCCGAGCTGCCGACCGTCGAGCGCGTGGTGATGATCCCCTATCTGCGCGAGCGGCCGGAGCTCGCCGGCATCCCGCATGCGGTGTCGTTCGAGGATTTCCTCGCCGCGCACCGCCCGGCCGATATCGCCTTCGCGCCGGTCGCCTTCGACCACCCGCTCTGCATCCTCTACTCGTCCGGCACCACCGGCATGCCGAAATGCATCGTCCACAGTCAGGGCGGGGCGCTGCTGACCGGCGTCAAGGAGCATGTGCTGCACACCGACGAGAGGCCGGGCGACCGCCTGTTCTACTTCACCACGCTCGGCTGGATGATGTGGAACTGGCTCGTCGGCGGGCTCGCGGCCGGGTCCACGCTGCTCCTCTACGACGGGTCGCCGTTCCATCCCGGGCCGGAGGTGCTGTGGGACTTCGCCCAGGCCGAAGGGATGACCATCTTCGGCACCTCGGCGAAGTATATTGACACCATCCGCAAGGCCGGGCTGGAGCCGGGGCGGACGCATGACCTTTCGGCTCTTCGGACCATGCTCTCCACCGGCTCGCCGCTGGTCGCGGAGGGCTTCGACTACGTCTACGAGAAGGTCAAGGCCGACCTGCATCTCGCCTCGATTTCCGGCGGCACGGACCTCTACGGCTGCTTCGTGATCGGCAATCCGATCGGGCCCGTCTGGCGCGGCAAGATCCAGGTCCCGGCGCTCGGCATGGCGACCGACGTCTGGGACGAGGAGGGCCGGCCGGTGCGCGGCGAGAAGGGCGAACTGGTCTGTACCAAGCCGTTCCCGTCGATGCCGGTCCGCTTCTGGAACGATCCCACCGGCGAGAAATATCGTGCGGCCTATTTCGAGCGCTTCGAGAACGTCTGGACCCACGGCGACTGGGCGGAATGGACCGAGCATGGCGGCATGATCATCTACGGCCGGTCCGACGCGACGCTGAATCCGGGCGGCGTGCGCATCGGCACGGCGGAGATCTACCGGCAG
>CAZVAR010000243.1:0-2983 GCA_964625225.1 uncultured Alphaproteobacteria bacterium
GTCATCCCGTGCGCGGTGCAGCGCGAAGCGGTGCGCCGCAGACACGGGACCGCGCAGTACACCCTCGTCATTGCAGTGAAACCGTCACCCCGGCGAAGAGCCTGCCCCGGACACGATCCGGGGCCGGGGTCCAGGGCAGCCTTTCCCCGTGCCGCCGGCGCCGGACTGGATTCCGGCCTGCGCCGGAATGACGGGGGGTGCAGGGACTGTCGTGCCCGCCCCTGGCGTCAGGCGGCGGCGGGCGCCGGCCGGTAACCGGTGGCGGGGGCGGAGAGCGCGCGGGCGAGGTCGGCGAGGCTCGCGAGGTTGTGGACCGGGCGGAACTCGTCGACGTGGCGGAGAATGATCCTGACCCCTGCGGCGCGCGGCTCGAACCGGTCGTAGCGCAGGAGCGGGTTGAGCCACACCAGCCGCCGGCACGAGCGATGCAGGCGGTCGATCTCGCGCTCGAGCAGCCCGGCGTCGTCGCGGTCGAGACCGTCGGACACCAGCAGCACGTGCGCGCCCTGGCCCAGCACCCGGCGCCCCCAGCGGTAGTTGAACTCCCTGAGGCAGGCGCCGATGCGGGTGCCGCCCGACCAGTCGACCACCGTCTCGCCGACGGCGGCGAACGCCTCGTCGACGTCGCGGCGGGCGATCTGGCGGGTGATCGGCGTGAGCCTGGTTCCGAACACGAACGAGGCGACGCGATGGCGCTCGCTCGTCACCGCGTGCAGGAAATGCAGGAACATGCGGCTGTAGACGCTCATCGACCCCGAGATGTCGCACAGCACGACCAGCGGCGGCTCGCGGGTGGTGCGCTGCGACCGGAGCAGCCCGAGCGGCTCGCCGCCGGTGCGAAGCCCGGCCCGGAACGTCCGGCGCATGTCGATCCGCTGGCCCCGCGCGGCAGGGGCGAGGCGCCGGGTCGGGACCTCGGCCCATACCGGGCGCATCTCGGCGATGGCGCGCCGCGCCTCGGCCAGCTCGGCGGCGGTCATCTGCTCGAAGTCCTTGCGGTGCAGGACCTCGCGCGGCGAAAATGTGAGGCTTGCCTCGACCTCGACGACCTCCGACTCGCGCGCCGCGCCCGCCGGCCTGTCGCGGCCGCCGAACAGTGCCTCGCCGACCCGTGCCTCGCCCGGATCGCGCCGCCGCGGCTGCGCCGGCACCGCGATTTCCGGCAGCATCATCGCCATCATCTGCTGCAGGAAGGCCGGCTTGCGCCAGAAGATGTGGAACGCCTGGTCGAACACCGCCCGGTCGGCCTTCGACTTCACGAACACCGCGTGCAGCGTCCAGTAGAGGTCGCGCCGGCTGGCAAGACCGCAGACCTCCACCGCCTGCACCGCATCGAGCACCTGCACGGTACCGACATCGAGGCCGGCGCGGCGCAGCACGCGGGCGAAGTGCATGATGTTCTCGGCCAGCCGGCCGCCGTCGCCGCCGGGCGGCGCGGCCGGTCGGGTCACTCGGCGGCCTCCTGCAGCTCGCGGGTGATCCGGTCGAGCAGGCGGCGGGCCTCCGAACCCTGGATCTTCGCTATGTCGTCCTGGTACTTGAGCAGCACGCCGAGCGTGTCGTCCACGGTCTCGGGATCGAGCGCGATCCGGTCGAGTTCGGCCAGCGCCGTCGCCCAGTCGAGCGTCTCGGCAACGCCCGGCAGCTTGAACAGGTCCTCGCGCCGCAGCGCCTGGACGAAGGCGACCACTTCGCGGGCCAGCCGCTCCGGCGCATCGGGGGCGCGGACCCGCAGGATCTCGAGCTCGCGGGCGGCATCGGGATAATCGACCCAGTGATAGAGGCAGCGGCGTTTCAGCGCGTCATGGATCTCGCGGGTGCGGTTGGAGGTGATGACGACGATCGGCGGCACCTCGGCGTGGATGGTGCCGAGTTCGGGGACCGTCACCTGGTAGTCGGCCAGCACCTCGAGCAGGAACGCCTCGAACGCCTCGTCGGTGCGGTCCAGTTCGTCGATGAGGAGGACCGGGGCGAGCCCGTCGGCCGCCTCCAGCGCCTGCAGGAGCGGCCGGCGGATCAGGAACCGTTCGGAAAAGACGTCCTGGGACAGCCGCCCGCGGTCGACGCCACCGGCGGCCTCGGCGAGCCGGATCTCGATCATCTGGGCGGAGTAGTTCCATTCGTACACGGCCGAGGCGACATCGAGGCCTTCGTAGCACTGCAGGCGGATCAGCCGGCGGCCGAGCGCCCGGCCCAGCACGCGCGCGATCTCCGTCTTGCCGACGCCGGCCTCGCCCTCGAGGAACAGGGGCCGGCGCATGGTCAGTGCAAGGTAGAGCACCGTCGCCAGCGACCGGTCGGCGACATAGTCGCCCGACGCAAGCAGCGCCTGCGTCTCGTCGATGCTGCGGGGCAATCCGGTCATGGACATGACTTAGCCGGTTGCAGCGGTCGTGGAAAGTCCCGCCCTCGCCGTCTTTGCTTCCCGCACGACCCCGTGTGTCATCCCGTGCGCGGTGCAGGCCCCGGTGTCATCCCGTGCGCGGCGCAGCGCGAAGCGGTGCGCTGCAGACACGGGACCGCGTCCGCCACGCCGTGTCTCCCCGCGTCCTCGCGATCCTCGGGCGCTTCGCCCCGAAAGGCCGGATATGGCCGCCCCGGCCTCTCCACCGCCTCGGCGTCACGGAGCGCGAGGACGCCAAGGCAAGGATGCACCGCAGACACGGGACTGGCACACCCTCCCCCCGGTGTCATTGCCCGGCTTGACCGGGCAACCCAGTAGCCACCGATGGTCGCGGCTCCTTCCCCTGCACCGTCCCGCACAGGTTACTGGATCACCCGGACGAGCCGGGTGATGACAGGATGGGTGCGGCGCCTTCTCGGCCCCGGATCAGCAGCGCATCACCGGGCTGTCGCCCGGCGCCTGCGCAGCATCCGGGGTGACACGCGCTCCTTGTGTCGCTCTCTCCCCAGGTGTCTTCCCGCGCGCGGCACCCACCTCCTCAGGTGTCATCCCGTGCGCGGTGCAGCGTGAAACGGTGCG
>CAZVAR010000244.1:0-2979 GCA_964625225.1 uncultured Alphaproteobacteria bacterium
AGACCTTCGAGAGCGAGGATACGCCGCCGCCCACGCCGTCGAGCTGCCGCCCGTTCGGATCCGGGCTGCCCATGGCGGCCAGGAAGATCGCCGGCCAAAGGGCGCGATCGGCGGGGAGGTCCTCCGCTCGGAACATGATCGCCCTGCTGGTGCCGCCTCGCATGAAGACGGCCCGGAGCCGTGCCTGCCGCATGCGCGTCGCCTCCTCGTGGGGCCGGATCCCGTTCCCTCACTCCACCAGCGTCGGCAGCCAGAGCGAGATCTCCGGGAAGGCGATCAGCAGCCCTGTCGTGATCAGGTCCGCGACCAGGAACCAGAGAATCCCTTTGAAGATCACCTCGGTCCGGATCACGTCCCCGACGATGCCTTTGATGACGAAGACGTTGAGCCCGACCGGCGGGGTGATGAGGCCGATTTCGAGCAGCTTCGTGATCAGGATGCCGAACCAGATCAGGTTGATGTCGACGCCCTCGACGACCGGCAGGAAGATCGGCAGCGTCAGCAGCATGATGCCGACCGGGTCGAGGAAGCAGCCCAGCAGCAGATAGACCAACGCAATGCCGATCAGCAGCGTGACCGTTCCGATCTCCAGGTCCAGCACGATCTCCGACAGATAGTCGGTGAAGCCGGCCAGCGCGAGGAAGCGGGTCAGGAGGTTGGCGCCGATCGCGATGACGAAGATCGCCGCCGTGCTGCTCATGGTCTCGGTGACCGACAGCCAGGCCATGCGCGGCGAGAAGGTGCCCTGGGCGATCGCGATGACGAAGGCCAGCAACGCCCCGACGGCGCCCGCCTCGGTCGGCGTGAACACGCCGGCGAACAGGCCGCCGAAGACGCCGATGACCAGCAGCAGCACCGGCCAGGTGTCCTTGAACGCGGCGAACCGCTCGCCCCAGGTCACGTCCACCGCCGTCGGCGGCGCCAGCTCGGGGTTGAGCTTGACACGCCCGACGATCATCACCGCATACATGAGCGCGGTCAGGGCGCCCGGCAGCACGCCGGCGATGAACAGCTTGCCGATCGGCAGCTCGGCGAAGATGCCGTAGAGCAGCAGGATGATGCTGGGCGGGATCATCGAGCCGATCGTGCCGGCGGCCGCGACCGTGCCCGCCGCCAGGCCCTTGTCGTAGCCGCTCTTCAGCATCTCCGGCACGGCGATGCGCCCCATCGCCGCGGCGCAGGCGATGCTCGACCCCGTCACGGCGGAGAAGCCCGCCGCCGCTCCCACCGAGGCGATGGCGAGCCCGCCGGGCAGCGCCGACAGCCACAGACGCGCCAGCCGGAACAGCCCGTCCGTCAGCCGTGCGTGGTAGCAGACATAGCCCATCAGCAGGAACATCGGGATCGAGCTGAGTGTCCAGTGCGCGACGAAGTCGTAGGGGATCGTACGCAGGATGCCCCAGGCCGATTGGGGCCCGACGATCAGCCACAGGCCGACCAGCGACACGCCGCCGAGCGCCACACCCACCGGGACGCGCAGCAGCAGCAGGAGGAGGAGAACGCCGAGGCCGGCAAAGCTGAGCTGGAGATCGTCCATTGCCGGAGCCTATTCGGTGCCTTCCAGTTCGGTGCCGACGACCTCGCGCGGCTTTTCCAGGACGGTTTCGTCGCCGCGGAACAACCTCCAGGCCTTCCACACCAGCAGCACCGTGATCAGCGCGCACCCGACCGGCAGCAGAAAGCGCGACGGCCAGTTGATGATGACGATCTGCCCTCGGATGTACTCCCCGATCTGGTACTTGGCGACGGCATCCAGCCAGGTCTGCCAGGTGAAGGCGGCGAAATAGACGGCCGCCGCCAGGCTGGCGAACCCGATCAGCACGATCCGCGGGATGCGCGGCAGGTGCTGCGACAGCAGCTCGACGCTGATATGCGCGTTCTGCCGCTCGACCAGCGCCAGGGGCAGGAACACCACCGCGACCATGTAGTAGTTGGAGACGATCTCCAGCGTACCCGGGACCGGGGAGTTGAAGACATAGCGCCCGAACACGTCCAGGTTGACGTGCAGCATCATCAGCACGAGTGCGACTCCGCCGATCAGGCCGAGCGCATTGCTCAATCCGTATAGCACCCGCCGCAAGGGGACCTCCCTTTGCCACTCGCCGCGACCGCTTTTGTCGTGCCGCGCTCCGGTATCAAGCACTCCCACGCGGGCCACAAAGCTGTCAAGGCGGTGCGGCTTCCGCCGGTTCCTAGCCGTATCGTCTGAACGCTCCCGGCGGCGGAGGCGCCGAGCACCTTCGCCTCGCACGGTACTCCGATGATGCTCAAATCGCCGCTTCGCTCCGGTCTCGCCGCGCGCACCCGTCGGGCATCCGCGATGGCCGGCATGCGAGGCGCTTCGCGCACCTCGCTCTCGCGGATATGGATGGCGCGCATCGGCTGCCGGTCCACCACGCCGCCGCGGTCCGGCCGTTTGCGCCATGACGGGGCCAGGCGGCCGGGCCGGTCCCGTCAGTCTTGCCGTTCGGCTATTTGCGCGCGACGAACCAGGCCCAGCCGATCTTCCCGGCATTCGCCGCATCGACCCAGAATTGGAGTGCGGCCGAGGTGCGGTCGACCACGTCCTTGCCGATCCGGGCCTCGAATTCGGGCCGCCGGCGTTCCAGCTCGCGGCGCACCCACGCATAGGTCGGCGCCACGTGCTGCGACAGATCTTCCTCGATCTCGATCCGAAAGCCGAGCCGGCGCAGCGCGTCGGCATAGTCGGGCACGTCCCACATCTCGGGCGCGTTCACCCGTGCATAGATGCGCTCCCTATCGGCCTCCGGCGTGCCGCGGCGGACCACCAGATCGGTGAACACAAGCCGCCCGCCGGGCCGGAGCACCCGGTGAGCCTCCTGCAGGACCGCCTGCTTGTCGAAGGCGTGCAGAAACGCCTCCTGCGACCAGTAGATGTCAAAGCTGTCCGGCAGAAACGGCAGCTCGTGAAAATCTGCCCACTGAAAGTCGACGCGATGGTCGAGCCGCGCTGCCGCC
>CAZVAR010000245.1:0-2916 GCA_964625225.1 uncultured Alphaproteobacteria bacterium
AGCCGGTCCCGCAGCCGCTTCACGCGGGCGGTCTCGGCGAGCGCCGTCGTCTGCAGATCCAGCAGCATCTCGGGCGGCAGCGCCGCGATGTCGCCGAGGGGGAGACCTTCAATGTCGTCGAAACGGGGTGCATTGTCGGGGTGCGGCATGGCGGGAACTCCAACGGAGGGAAACGGAACGGCCATCAGGCGGCCTCCGCGTCTTCGAGGAGGCGGGCGAGCGGCACCGGCGTGCGGCGCGGCCTGGTCCGGGCGATGGCGAGATAGGCGAAGCGGTCCGGACCGAGCCGCACCTGGACGAGGTGGACGAGGCCCGCCTCGAAGGCCCGGTGCGCGGCGCCGGCCAGCGCGGCCAGCCTGCGGCGGTCCGGTTCCGGCAGCGTCGAGATCACGGCCGTCGTGTCGATTCCGAGGAACCCGCGGTGGTATTCCAGCCGGTCGCCGGGCATCGCCTGTCCGATCCAGGCGCAGAACTCGATGTCGGTCAGCGGCCGGGGCCGCGCCGGGGTGAAAGCGGTGGGGGGCATGACGAGCATCTCCATGTCCTCCCTCTACTCACGCTGCTCGCGAGGCGTCCCACCGCCCCCCGAGCCCGCGCATGGCGAGATCGAGCCGGAGGCGTGCGAGGCGGCGGTAGAGGGCGGAGCGGGAGATGCCGTCGCGGCCGATCAGATCGGCGACGGCACAGGTGCCGAGTGCCGCGCAGAGCCCGCGGACATCCTCCGGCAGGTCGGCGAGCGCCCGGGCGAGATCGTGGCGGGTCTCGATGTCCGCCGCGGCGCAACGATCCTGGCCATGCCAGGCGGCCAGCCCGTCCGTCTCCGCCAGCAGGCAGCCCAGCGGCTCGGCGCTGCCGGCGACGGGCGCGTCGAGCGACAGCAGCGTGCCGCCCTGCGCCCGGCGCCGGCGATGGTGCCGGATCGCGATGCGGGAACACTGGTTGCGGAGAACGATGTTGGCGAAGGCGCCGATGGTGCCGCGGCGCTTGTCGAAGCCCGGCAGCCGGCAGATCAGGTCGACCAGAAGGTCCTGGCGGAGATCGTCGAGATCGGCTGCGGGGAGCACCAGCTTGCGGTGCAGACGCCGGGCCGCGAGGTCGGTCTCGTCGATCAGCGTGGCAAGGTCGGAGGGGGAAATCGGGGGATACATCGGTCAAAGCCTCGGAACATCGTTTCTGATGCTCCGAGACTGCCGGCCTCCGCTGGGCCGCCGGTGTGATTGGCGTGTGTTTGATGTGTGCCGGGTGTGTGCCCGACGGCACTCAGTTCTCTATGGCGACCTCTGACGGCGCGAGGCCGAGGCGGTAACCGCGCGACCGGACGGTCCCCACGAGCGTTTCGACCTCCTTTTCTGTGAGCCCGCAGGTGACGAGGGCCCTGCGCAGGTCTCGGACGATCTCTCGCGGTGTTCGCTGAAACTGCGCCTCGATCTCCTGCGCCTTTAGCACGGGGTCGCGCTGCACCGACCGTTCGACAAGCATTCTGAAGAGAGCGAACATCTGCGGGGGAAGATCGAGGCGGCGACCGTCCAGCACCGCAAACTGCCCTTGGCGATAAAAGACGAGCCTTACCCCGCCGGTCGATGTGCGCCCGTCGTCGAGGATCAGGCGGTCGACACCCTCCGGATCTGCCTTGACCATGTCGGCAAGCGCACGGACCTCGATCTGAGCCTCGCGCAGCCGCAGCACCAGCGCAGGCTCCGGCTCCTTGGCGATCACCGTCACTGGTCGCGGCGCCGCCGCGGATTTCAGCGCGAGGATTGCGCCCGGCGTCTCCAACCGGTCCGCGTCGTCGCACAGCATGAACATCCGACCGGCAGGCCCGGAGCCGATCGTCCAGACCCCATCCACGACCGCCGAGACCGCGCCGGCGAGACCGCCGCTCGCGCCGATCTGCCCTGCAAGCCGGTTGGCATCGACACCGAACCGCGTCAGGTCGCTATCATCAAGCACCACGTCCTCTGCCGCATCGTGCGGACAGCATGCGCGCAGTTCGTCGCCGATCTGCCGGATCGGGCGAACATCGAGACCGCAGTCGCAATGCGCGCAGACCGACCAGCTATCCGCCTTCCGATGCTCGATCAGCACGCGCTTCCTCAGCAGGCGTTCGACCTCGCGCTCGGGAAACCGGCGCAGCGCCCGGCCCGAGATCGAGACCTGCGGGCCGCCGTCACTCAGCCGCGTCCACAACCATGCCAGCATCGCGGTCCTTCTCCAGCCCGTGCCGCGCGATCAGCGTGTGGACCGCCTTCTCGAACCGCGTCCTGCGGAAAGCGAGCGTGCCCGGCGGCTTCAGCTTCACGGTGACCTGCGCAGGCCTCTTGCCCTCGGACTTGAAGAAGACGCGGAACGAGATCTCGCCGAGCCGCCAGCCCTTGCCGAACTGCACCTCACTGCCCTTGAAGTGCCGCAGCGCGCCGGTTGCGTCCTTCGATTCCCAGGTCCGGACGTACCGCCATTTCGCCTCGTCCTCGTCCCACTCGAAATGGTCGGCGGCGGCGGCCACGATCCGCACGTCGAGGATGCGGTCGTCGTAGCGATGATCGAAAGCGAAGTCGGGGCCGGCCTCGCTGATCGGATCGAGGGTATAGAGATCGCGGGCATCCTTGCCCGAGAAGAAGCCGGGACGGCCAAGGACGTGCTTGGCGAAGATCTCGGCGAGATCCGCCTGCTGGGCCTTCACGACCCCGCCGATGAACAACCGCGCCTCTACCGGCGAGTAGCGCAGCGTGGCGTATTTCACGGCGCGAAGCGGAATGATCTTTTCCTTGTCGCCGTCCACCACGGGTGTCGTCGCGACCGGGGCTCCATGGCTGACGACGAGGTTGATCTCGCCGGCCTCCTCGTAGGGACCGAGGCGGCAATACTCGCCCTGAAGATCGCGGGCGAAAAGCTTCATCGCCGCAACCTTGAAGGCGT
>CAZVAR010000246.1:0-2743 GCA_964625225.1 uncultured Alphaproteobacteria bacterium
TCTCGAAGGCGTCCGGCCCGTCGACGACCCGCATGCCGCGGCCGCCGCCGCCGGCCGACGCCTTGATCAGCACCGGGTAGCCGATCTCCTCGGCCGCGCGGCGCAGGGTGCCGAGCTCCTGGTCCTCGCCGTGATAGCCGGGCACCAGCGGCACCCCGGCCGGCTCCAGGATCGCCTTGCCGGCGCTCTTCGAGCCCATGGCGCGAATCGCCTCCGGCGACGGGCCGACGAAGACCAACCCGTCGTCGGCGCACGCCTCGGCGAAGGCGGCGTTCTCGGCCAGGAAGCCGTAGCCAGGATGGACCGCGTCGGCGCCGGTGCGCCGCGCCGCGTTCAGGATCGCGCCGATATCGAGATAGCTGTCGCGCGCCGGGGCCGGACCGACATAGACCGCCTCGTCGGCCATGCGGACATGCAGCGCCTCGCGGTCGGCTGCAGAGAAAATCGCCACGGTGCGGATGCCGAGGCGGCGGGCGGTGCGGATGATGCGGCAGGCGATCTCGCCGCGATTGGCGATCAGCAGGCGGTCGAACATTTCGGTCAGGCGCTCCCGGCCTCGTCGGCCCAGATCGGAGGATGCGTGCCCGGCGGCGCCGTCGGCGACGCCCAGTAAGCCGGGGTCTCGCTCATTTTGGCCACGGGCGCCGTGGCGGTGACACGGCCGTACGGCCCATCCGTCGTTTGCAGCAGGTCGGCCACATCGGCGAGCGCCGGATCCGGGGCGTCGAGGCCGTCAACGCGGCCGAGTCCGTCGAGCCAGCGGCCGGTCTGGGCCAGCGAGAGTCGCACCAGCCAGCTTCCACCCTCCTGTGCGCGGCGGGCGAGCGCCGCCATTGCGCCGAAGGCGATCAGATAGCCGGTGGCGTGATCGAGCGCCTGACAGGGAAGCGGCTTCGGGCCGCCGGTGCCGGCGGCGCGGCCGCCCTCCCAGGCGATGCCGCTCAGGGTCTGCACCACGCTGTCGAAGCCGCGCCGGTCGCGCCAGGGCCCCTCGTGGCCGAAGGCGGAGAGGGTGACGTAGACGATGCCGGGGCGCAGCGCCGCCACCGCCTCCGGCGAGAAGCCGCGCGCCGCGAGCGCGCCGGGCCGATAGCCCTGCACGAAGATGTCGGCGCGGCGGACGAGCGCGCGCAGGCGGTCGGCCTGGTCGGGCCTGCGCAGATCGAGCCAGGCGGAGCGCTTGCCGCGGCCGGTGTCGACGATCAGGCTGCCCATCGCCGGCAGATGGCGGGCGCCGATGCGCAGCACCTCGGCGCCGTGAACGGCGAGCGTGCGCGTGCCGACCGGGCCGGCGATGACGTGCGTGAGGTCGAGCACCCGGATGCCGGACAGCGGACGCGCACCCGCCGGCAAGGGCTCCGGCGGCGCATCGCCGATGCGCACGATCTCCAGCAGCGGCAAGCGGGCGACGGCCTGCCCTTGCGGATGCGCCCGCCATTCCTCGGGGCTGCGCAGCAGGCCGCCGGGCAGGCCGGCCTCGATCAGCCGCTCCTCGATTTCCCGGCCCGCCAGGCGCGACAGGGCGTCGGCGACGGCGGCGCGGCTGCTGGCGCAGTGCAGCATCTCCAGCACGCCGTCGCGGTGATGCGGATGGTTGGTATGGAGCTGCACCCAGCCGCCGTCGCCGGTCCGGTAATAGCCGGCGATCGGGTCCCAGAGCTCCTTACCCGGCCGGCCGTCGATCAGCAGATAGCGCTCGCTGCGGAAGGCCGTCGCGGCGGCGCGCATGTCCACGGCCACCCCTTGCCGCCGGCCGCTCCGCAGTCGCCACAGCTCCGCGGCGGCGAGAGCCGACGCGGCGATGCTGGCGGAGGCCGCCGCGCCAACGCGGAAGATCGACGGGAGAACCGGGTCGTCGCCGGTCAGCTCGACCTGTGCGAGCGCCGCCGGATCGCAGCCGGCCTGGGTCCAGAGATCGTCGAGTACGGTGCGGGCGATGGTCATGAGAGCTCCGGCGTTGCCGTCGCGGCGGTGTCACGGGCGGCAACATGTGCAAGATTCGATCGCAGCTTATCCGATCATAGGGCGGCAGGGACGGAGCATGGTGAATATGAGCATCAGGGGTTTCGATGCCTTCCGAAGCGCCGCCATCGGCAAAGAAACGGCCCGGACCGCCGCCGGGGCGATCGCAAAGCGAAGCCGCGGCAGCGAGCCGAACCGGCTCGGTGCCGGGCTGGCCAAGCTCGCAACCGACCTCGGCCGCTCGAACGGATGACCGGAGCGATTGTCCTCGCCGTCATGGCTACCGTGCCGACGGGCGTCGCCGATTCGTCACATCCGGAACACCCCGAAGCGCGTCCGCTCAATCGGAGCGTTCAGGGCCGCGGAGAGCGAGAGGCCGAGCACCATGCGCGTCTCCGCCGGATCGATGATGTCGTCGTCCCAAAGGCGGGCCGTCGCGTAATAGGGATGACCCTGCTGTTCGTACTGTTCGAGGATCGGGGCCATGAACGCCTCCTGCTCCTCGGTGGGCCAAACCTTGCCCTCTTTCTCCAGCGCGTCGCGACGGACGGTGGCGAGGACGTTGGCCGCCTGCTCACCGCCCATTACCGAAATGCGGGCGTTCGGCCACATGAACAGGAAGCGGGGCGAATAGGCGCGGCCGCACATGCCGTAATTGCCGGCGCCGAAGCTGCCGCCGATCACCACGGTGAATTTCGGGACGCGGGCATTGGCGACGGCCATGACCATCTTCGCCCCGTCCTTGGCGATGCCGCCGGCCTCGTATTTCCGGCCGACCATG
>CAZVAR010000247.1:0-2723 GCA_964625225.1 uncultured Alphaproteobacteria bacterium
GCTGACCCGCCGGCTGGAGCGCATGGGCGCCGGCCCGCTCGGCTTCGCCGCCAGCGACTACGTCCTGACCGTCTGGAGCCTGCGCGAGCCGCACGACATCGACATGCTGTTCGACCAGGACATGCTGGGCGACGATCTCGAGGCCTGGATGGCGGAATCGACCCTGCTCAAGCGGGCCTTCCGCAATGTCGCAGTGATCGCCGGGCTGATCGAGCGGCGCGCGCCCGGGCACGAGAAGACCGGGCGGCAGGTCACTTTCAATGCCGACCTGATCTACGACGTGCTGCGCCGCCATGAGCCGGATCACGTCCTGCTGCAGGCGACCTGGGCCGACGCGGCGTCCGGGCTGACCGACCTGCGCCGGCTGGGGCAGATGCTGAGCTGGGTCCAGGGCCGGATCACGGTGCGCCGGCTCGACCGGGTGTCGCCGCTCGCCGTGCCGGTGCTGCTTGAGATCGGCAAGGAATTCGTCTATGGCGCCGCCGTGGACGAGATGCTGCAGGAAGCCGCCGCCGCCGAGGCGGAGCTGATCGAAGAGGCCATGCGGGAGCCTGACACGGCCGGGCTGGCGCTTTGACGGCCGCCCGGCTCGTCATCGCCGGGGCCGCTCTGGCCGCGGACCCCTCCGGCGCCCTCTGGTGGCCCGAGCTGCGGCTGCTGGCGGTCGCCGACTTGCATCTCGAGAAGGGCTCGCGCTTCGCCGAACGCGGGGCGATGCTGCCGCCCTACGACACCCGGGCCACGATCGAGCGGCTGGCGCGGCTGCTGGGGCGCTACCGACCCCGCACCGTGCTCGCCCTGGGCGACAGCTTTCATGATCGCGGCGCGCGCGAGCGGCTCGGTGAGGCCGACGCGGCGCGGCTGCGGCAGCTGACGGCCGCATGCGACTGGGTCTGGATCGCCGGCAATCACGACCCGATGCCGCCGGCCGACCTCGGCGGGCGCATCGCCGCGCAGGTGACCGTGACGGGTCTGACCTTCCGCCACGAACCCGGGCCGGGTGCGGCCGCGGAGGTGTGCGGCCATCTGCATCCGAAGGCCGCGGTCCGGCTGCGTCACGGACGGGTCTGCCGCCGCTGCTTCGTGACCGACGGGCGGCGGCTGATTCTGCCGGCTTTCGGTGCCTATGCCGGCGGGCTCGACGTGCACGACCCGGCCATCGCGGGCCTGTTCCGATGTGGCTTTCGGGTGCTGCTGCTGGGGGAGGGCCGGGTCCATGCCTTCCCCGCCGCCCGGCTCCTGGCGCCGGCTGCCGAGCGGAAACCGGTCGGCGCGCACGGTGTTCAACGGGCACGCGATACACCGCCGGAGCGATGCGATGGCCAAGGCGCAATCGAAGAAGCAGCAGATGGCCGCTGGAGCGGCCCTGTCCGCCAAGCGCGGCGAGAAGCCGAAATCGAGCCTGAAAGGCGCCTCGAAAAGCATGGCCGAATCCATGAGCAGGAAGGAGCTCGAGGACATGGCCGGCACGAAGCGGAAGAACCTGCCGCAGACGAAGTCGGACGATTGAGACCTGCGCGCCGGAGGCTTGTCTCCGGGCCGGTTTCATCCGATCCTCCCGGCGCGGGCCGGACGGCCGGGTGAGCACCGCGCCTGCCGCGACACGGGGCCGCGTCCGGTCCCGACCGCGTTCCCGTGCTCCGGGAGACGAGGCATGTGCGGCCGCTACATGATGACCGCGCCGGTGGAGGCGATCCGCCGGCTGTTCGCCGTCACCGGCGCGCCGAACCTGCCGCCGCGCTACAATATTGCGCCGACCCAGGAGGCGCCGGTGGTGCGGCGCGCCGGAGGCGGCGGGCGCGAGCTGGTTATGCTGCGCTGGGGATTGGTGCCGCCCTGGGCCGACGGGCCGGCGGTCGGCAGCCGCATGATCAACGCCCGCTCGGAGACCGCGGCGACACGGCCGGCTTTCCGCGACGCGTTCCGGACGCGGCGCTGCCTCGTGCCGGCGGACGGGTTCTACGAATGGACGACCGAGGGCGGGCGCAAGCAGCCGCATCTGGTGCGGCTCCCGGGCGGCGCGCTCTACGCCTTTGCCGGCCTCTGGGAACGCTGGGTGCCGAAGGCGGGCGGCGAGCCGGTCGAGACCTTCACGATTCTGACCGTGGACGCCAACGACGCGCTCCGGCCGCTGCACCCGCGCATGCCCGTCATTCTGGCGCCGGACAGCTACGAGGCATGGCTGTCCGCCGATACGGAGCACGCCCGGGCGCTGCTTCGACCCTGGGACGGGCCGGTCGAGGTGACGCGGGTGCACCCGCGCGTCAACAGCCCGCGCTTCGACGACCCCGACTGCATCCGCCCGCTCGCGGACACCGACCGGGCGGACGACCCGTCGCCCGCGCCGGACCCCGGCACCGGCACCGGACAGATGCGGCTGCTGTGAGCGGTCCGCTGGAATTCCCTGCCGTGGGACACACATACCGCCCATGATCCCCTTCTCGATCCTCGACCTTTCGCCGATCGTCGAGGGCGGCGATGCCGCTCAGGCGTTCCGGAACACGCTCGACCTGGCGCGCCACGCCGAGCGCTGGGGCTATCGCCGCTACTGGCTGGCGGAGCACCACAACATGCCCGGCATCGCGAGCTCCGCGACCGCGGTCCTGATCGGCCACGTCGCCGGCGGCACCTCGACCATCCGCGTCGGCTCCGGCGGGATCATGCTGCCCAACCATGCGCCGCTGGTGATCGCCGAGCAGTTCGGCACCCTCGCGTCGCTCTAT
>CAZVAR010000248.1:0-2697 GCA_964625225.1 uncultured Alphaproteobacteria bacterium
CTCGTCGGTCATCGGCGTGCCGTGCTTTTCGTAGGCGGCGTAGCCGAGCAGCCCCTCGTCGATGGCGAGGTCAAAGCCGCGATGCTCGCAGACCCACTCGACGACACGGCGCGCCTCGCGGATCACCTCGGGGCCGATGCCGTCGCCGGGCAGGACCATCAGCTTGGGGGCGTTGCTTATCATCGGAACTCCGGTTCGATCGCTCCTGGTCGACTGTAAGCTAACGGGCCACGCGACGAGCGGCTAGGCGTTGCTGAACGGGCCACGCTATAGTCGGCGCCGCTGGCGTCCGTTGAAGGAGCGCGGGATGCTGCGGTCGCACATGGCCAGATTGCCGTTTGCGGCGCTGGTTCTCGGCGCCTGTGCAGCGTCGTCCGACGCCGGCCCGTCGCCGGCGGATGCTGCGAGCTGGGCCTATGTCTGCGACGGGCTGCGTTTCACGATGCAGGTGGAAGACCGGGCGGCGCGGCTTACGCTGCCGGATCGGACGATCCTGCTGCCGCAGGTTCCGGCCGCATCGGGCGTGCGTTATCGGGACGGGACGACCGAATTCTGGAGCAAGGGCGACACCGCGCGGCTCGAACTGGACGGACGGGTTTATGCGGACTGCCGGACCGGCGACGGATCCGATCCGTGGGAGGCGGCGCGGCGCCGCGGCATCGACTTCCGGGCGGTCGGCCAGGAACCCGGCTGGTACCTCGATATCGATGAGGGCCACAGGATCGAGCTGGTTGCGGATTATGGGGAGCGGCGGGTCTCTGCGCCGGCACCGCCGCCGTCGACGGATGACGGTGGTCGGACGATCTATCGGGTCCGCACCGAGGCGCATGCCCTGACGGTGACGATTCTGGACCGACCCTGCATCGATGTGATGAGCGGCGAGGCATTCCCCGCCACCGTGAACGTGACCCTCGACGGGCGCGACTATCGGGGCTGCGGACGGCCGCTCGGACCGCCGCGAACGTGATCGACGGCGCTTCCTCCAGATGCTGCTGTCGATCGCAGGCCGTGCTATAGGCCAGCAAGCTGCCGGATACGGCCGGGGAGCCTGTCGCAATGGGTATCGCTATCTCGCATCTCGATCATCTCGTCCTGACGGTGCGTGACATCGAGCGGACCTGTGCCTTCTATGAGCGGGCGCTCGGCATGAAGCGGCGGACCTTCGGCGAGGGGCGCGTGGCGCTGGTCTTCGGGCAGCAGAAGATCAATCTGCACGCCGCCGACCGGCCGATCGACCCGAACGTGCGGCATGCGACGCCGGGCTCGGCGGATCTGTGCTTCATCACCAGTACGCCGATCGCGGAGGCAAAGGCGCATCTCGAGAGCGTCGGGGTGCGCGTCATCGCCGGACCGAGCGAGCGCGCAGGCGCGCGTGCGCGGCTGACGTCGATCTATGTCTACGACCCGGACGAGAACCTGATCGAGGTCTCTAACGAACTTCCGGCGACCTGAGGTCGGACAGGATGGTGAGTATGATCGCAAGCGGCGGCAAGAACCTGTACGGTGCCCGTGTCGGTGTCCTGATGCTGGAATCGCGCTTTCCGCGCATCCCCGGCGACATGGGCAATGCCGAGACATGGCCCTTCCCGGTTCTCTATAAAGTGGTGCGCGGTGCCTCGCCCGACCGTGTCGTGCGACACCGGGCGGAGGGGCTGATCGATGCCTTTCTCGATGCTGCGGCCGAGCTCGTGCAACTCGGCGCCGACGGCATCACGACCACCTGCGGATTCCTATCGCTCTACCAGACAGAACTGGCGCGCCATTGCGGCGTGCCGGTCGCCACCTCGACGCTGTTGCAGGTGCCGCTGGTGCAGCGGCTGCTGCCGCCCGGCAAGCGCGTCGGCATCATCACCATCAGCGCTGCGAACCTGACCCCGGACCATCTCCATGCCGTCGGTGCCGATGCGGATACGCCGGTGGTCGGCACCGATGGCGGCCGCGAGTTTACCCGCGCGATTCTCAACGACGAAGAGCGGCTGGACGTGGACGCGGCACGCGCGGATCTGCTCGACGCGGCGAACCGGCTGATCACGCGGCATCCCGAGGTCGGCGGCATCGTGTTCGAATGCGCCAACATGGCGCCCTATGCGCGCGCGGTGCAAGACCGATTCCGAATTCCCGTCTGGGATATCGTCAGTTTCGTGACTTGGTTCCACGCCGGTCTCCGACCGAGAGCGTTCCCCGCTCCCTAGAGATTCTACGGCACGAATCACTGCCTGCGCTCGCACGCAGGCGCCACGTCGTACGCGCATCGGTTGCGTGTCGATCGGCCCGACGCAATGGGGTTTACGGACGGGCCGTTTTCGGGTCATATCATTTCACGCCCCGGCAAGAGGGCGAACTGCGATGAGCAGGGAGGTGGCGTGGCGGTTCTGCTTGAGGTTGAGGACCTCCGGACGCACTTCTTCACGTCTGGGGGTATCGTGCGTGCCGTCGACGGGATCAGCTACACCGTCGACGAAGGCGAGACGGTCGCGATCGTCGGCGAATCCGGTTCCGGAAAGTCGGTCAGCGCATTATCCGTGCTGCGGCTTGTGGCCGATCCCCCCGGGAGGATCGTGGCCGGCAGCATCCGGTTCCGCGGGCGAGACCTGCTCACGCTGAGCGACCCCGAAATCCGGCGAGTGCGAGGCGGCGAGATCGGCATGATCTTCCAGGAGCCGATGACCTCGCTCAATCCGGTGCTGACGATCGGGC
>CAZVAR010000249.1:0-1688 GCA_964625225.1 uncultured Alphaproteobacteria bacterium
TCCCGGTCGTCAGGTTGACGTTGATGCGGCTCGACGAGCCCGAATAGTCGGCCGTGTCGGAGCCCGTGCCGCCGTCCAGCACGTCCGCGCCGGCGCCGCCGATCAGGATGTCGTTGCCGGCCAGCCCGCTGAGCTGGTCGTCACCGGCCAGCCCCTCCAGCCGGTTGTCGGCACCGTTGCCAGTCAGGAAATCGGGAAGCGGAGCATAGTTGGTGCCGATCAGGTTCTCGATCGAGACGAGCTGGTCCCCGTGCGCATCGCCGCCGAGCCCGATCCCGGTCGTCAGGTTGACGTTGACCCGCGAGGCCGAAGCGGAGTAGTCGGCCGTGTCGGAGCCGGCGCCGCCATTGAGGAGATCTCCTCCGGGCCCGCCGATCAGCCGATCGGAGCCGATGCCGCCGATGAGCGTATCGGCGCCCTCCTCACCGCGCAGCGTCTCGCCGCTTGGTCCGGCCCGGAGCGTCAGATCATCGGAAATCCGGCCGATCGCGAACAGCTCGTCGGCACCTTCCGGGACGAAGCCGTTCATGACGTCGCTCAACCGCAGGACGAGCGCCTCGGTTCCCTCCGGGATAGAGTCGTTCAGGATGCGCACCGCCCGGACCGTCGAGGTCTGGCCGGCGGGTATGGTGAACATGCCCGACGCGGCAATGAAGTCGGTGCCGGCCTGTGCCGAGCCGGACAGGAACTCGAACCGCCCGGAGATCGGCGCCGGCGCCGGGGACGGAACCGTGAGCGTGAACGTCAAAATGCTACCGTCCGGCCCCTCGCCGACTATCGGATCCTCGACCGATATCGTCGTGCCGGGATCCGGTGCCACCAGCAGAACTTCATCATCGATGATCGTCCCCGTCGCACTGATGACCGCGGCGCCGCCGGCCAGGATCGCATTGGTCGGATTGAACAGCTCCAGGGTCAGAAACTCGTCCGACTCGACCGCCGTGTCGCTGCGCGTTCGGACGATGATGGTCCCGACCGTCTGCCCGGCCGCGAAGGTGAGCGTGCCGCTTGCGGCATTGTAGTCGACATCCTCCGAGGCGGTGCCCGCGCGCGTCCGGTACTGCACCGAAACCGGCGCCGCCGACGCCTCCGACAGGACGACCGTGAACTCCATCGAGCCCAGGTTCGCCTCGACCACGCTCGCGTCCCGGATGTTGATCTCCGGCGCGGTCGGGGCGCCGTCATCGTCCACGATCGTCGCCGTGCCGACCGCGCCGGAGGCGTCGTTCAAGATCGCCGCAGTCGGCGTAAACGCCAGCGAGAAGCTCTCCCCGCCCTCCACCGCAGTGTCGCCCAGAACCGGAACCGCCACCGAGGCGGTCGTCTGGCCGGCGGCGAAGGTGGTCGAGCCGCTGACCGCCTGATAATCCGATCCCGCCTGTGCCGAGCCGTCCCGCGTCGCATAGTCCAGGGTCAGCGATGTGGCGGCCGGGCGTGACAGCCGGACCTCGAAGACGGCGGAGCGGGTTCCGGCGTCGCCCTCGACGATCACCGGGTCGGAGACGAACAGCGCCGGGCGCGTGTCGCCGCTGTCATCGTCCTCGATCACCCCGATGCCGCTCACCAGCCGGCCGCCGCCGGCCAGGATCGCATTGGTCGGATTGAACAGTTCCAGGGTCAGAAACTCGTCCGGCTCGACCGCCGTGTCGCTGCGCGTTCGGACGATGATGGTCCCGACCGTCTGCCCG
>CAZVAR010000249.1:1788-2678 GCA_964625225.1 uncultured Alphaproteobacteria bacterium
CAGGACGACCGTGAACTCCATCGAGCCCAGGTTCGCCTCGACCACGCTCGCGTCCTGGATTCGAATTTCAGTGGCCATGACCGTACTCCCCTCGTTTCGAACTTCGTTGGAACTGCAAATACAAATCCAGGCCGAGTAGAAAACTCCGTAACTTCCTGGGCCCTGTTATTTGCAATGTTCATTAGGTATGATTTGAGTGCTGTCTCATCTTTGCGCCGATCGGCGGTGTCAGCGATGTTCCACCATCTCCATTTCCGTGGCTTTTTCTAAATTTTTCTACTTTTTTCTAATTTGCCGATTAGGTATGCGGCCGACAGTTAGCTCGTTCCCCTGTCACGCCTTTGGCTGTAGGTGCGATGTCGTGCTGTAGCGTCGTCGGAGCGTTCGGCGGCAGCATGCGGCCAGTGGTCGCCCAATTCGCGAGCACGGTGGGTATTGGCCGGCTTTGCGGGAGGTACATCGCTGCGCGACGGCCCTGGAGATCGCCACAATATGCGGTGCTTGGCCGGGCTTTCCGATCGGCAGTCAGGAAGCGGTGGGGCACGATCGGATCAATGCCGCCGCAATGGCGAGTGTCACGGTGCTCGACCTCGGGCCGGGATACGGCGACGCTCCTGCCGGTCGTTCGCTTCCGATCGCGGCCGGAACGGTGACCAAGGATGCGTTTCTGGGTGACAACGACGATGCAGTCATCGGCAATGCCGCCGACAACCGAATTTCCGGTGGCCGCAACAACGGCAATCGCTCCGATGGCCCCGCTAGGAGCGTGCTGACGGGTGGAACCGCCTCACATACTCGACGGTGGTGCGGGCATCGATACGGCCGGCCATCGGGCGTGGGTGCCTATCCCGACATGACCTCAACCTGCATTCGGGCCGGCAACCCGACAT
>CAZVAR010000250.1:0-2640 GCA_964625225.1 uncultured Alphaproteobacteria bacterium
TCAAACCGGACAGTTCACTTGCTACAAAATCCGGACATTCCTCATGCTAGCGACAGCTGCGAGAGTTTTCCCTTGACCATGGGGCGGAGGAGGCGCAGCGTTTTGTTCGCCGACCGCGTCAGGCCCGCGAGCAGCGGCAGACGACGCGGTCCTCACGAGCCGCCGCACCGTGAAGACCGGCCGAGCCGACGTAAGTTGCGGCGCGCGGCCGGATCGTGAACAGGGTGGTGCCCGCCCGGGTTCGCGCGACCGCTTCGGAGGTATGCGTATGGCATACCAGTACGCGCGCGCAGGCTATCGGAAATGTCGTACGGATCCGGCGATCCGCGCCATCGGTGCGTCGGACATCCGCGGCGTCCCGGCCGCGGGCTTCGGCGGGAAGCCGGGTCGGCCCCTGGCCTTGCCCGATCGGAACGTCGGGGTCGGCGCGAGCGCGACCGGCGGTGTGGCGGCCGACCCGCCTTCGACACGGGTGCGGCGCTTGACCGTCGCCGCCGGGCTCCCGGCCGGCTCCGTTCCGTCCCTTCGCCGGCCGATCCGTGGCGGCACCGGCGAAGGCGGCGACCCACTACGCCCAGCAAATCTCATCGTTTCGGATGAACGTCCTCCGGGTCGTGTCGAGGCGCTTCGGAGGCAAGAACCGAGAGGGATCGCGACCGACTCCGGGTGAACTCCAGCGAACGGAGGTGAGGGGCGGTGAGCAACGATTCGAGATGGGTGTTCGGCGCGTGCATGGGCCTGCTCGGCGCGGTCGGGCTGTTCATCGCCAGCCGCGCGACCCAGGCCGGGTTCTACTGGTCCGGGCTGATCCTGTTCCTGATCGGCGTGGTCACGATCTTCAACCTGATCCGCATCGCGTTCGACGAGGCGGAAGGCAAGCCCGTCGAGCGGCCCCACATCGTGCCGCTCGCGCTGGTGCTGGTGGCGCTCGGCTCGGTCCTGTTCCACGTCGTAAGTCCCTGGTGGTGGACCCCGATCGCCTCGAACTGGAGCTATATCGACCACACGCTGACCATCACCTTCTGGATCACCGGGGCCGTCTTCACGGCGGTCGTCCTATTCATGGCCTATTGCGTGTTCCGCTTCCGCCACCGGGCGGGGCGGCGGGCCGCCTATGAGCCCGAGAGCAAGACGCTGGAATGGTCGCTCACGGTGGCGACGGCGGTCGGTGTGATCGCAATGCTGGCTCCCGGGCTGGTGGTCTGGAACCAGTTCGTCAGCGTTCCGGCGGAAGCGTCCGAGATCGAGATCGTCGGTCAGCAGTGGAACTGGAGCTATCGCTTCCCCGGGAAGGACGGGAAGCTGGGCCGGTCCGATGCGACGCTGGTCAGCAGCGACAATCCGTTGGGCCTGAACCCGGGCGACCCGGACGGGGCCGACGATATCGTCGTCGACGGCGGCGAGTTGCACCTGCCGGTCGGCAGGCCGGTGAAGGTGTTACTCCGCTCGATCGACGTTCTGCACGATTTCTACGTCCCGGAGTTCCGGGCCAAGATGGACATGATCCCGGGGATGATCACCTATTTCTGGCTGACTCCCACCAGGACCGGGACCTTCGAGGTTCTCTGCGCCGAGCTGTGCGGCGTCGGGCACGCCCAGATGCGCGGCGGCGTGGTGGTCGAGGAGGAGGGCGCCTACCGGGCGTGGCTGGAGCAGCGGCCGACCTTCGCCGAGCTCTCGAAGCGACGCCATGCGAGTGCAACGGAGTCCGGCTCCGCTCCGCCGGGGCGGGCGGCGGCCGCAGGGGAGACGGGGCCCCGACGCTGAGGCCGCGGCTCGTCCTGCTCTATCGGGAAGCAGCACGGAGGGTGTGCTGATGGTGGACGTAAGGCGCGAGTTCGAATTCGTCCCGCCTGCGGAGGTTGCGGAGCCCGATCTCTATCATCCGCATAGCTGGATCACGAAATATGTCTTCTCCCAGGATGCCAAGGTCATCGCCATCCAATATTCGGTGACGGCGATGGCCATCGGAATGGTGGCTCTCGTGCTGTCCTGGCTGATGCGGCTGCAATTGGGCTTCCCCGGATATTTCTCCTTCATCGACGCGAATACGTATTATCAGTTCATCACCATGCACGGCATGATCATGGTGATCTACCTGCTCACCGCGCTCTTCCTCGGAGGCTTCGGCAATTACCTCATTCCGCTGATGCTGGGCGCGCGGGACATGGTGTTTCCGTACGTCAACATGCTCAGCTATTGGATCTATCTGCTTGCGGTGTTGGTCCTGGTCGCGAGCTTCTTCGCGCCCGGCGGACCGACGGGCGCCGGCTGGACGCTGTATCCGCCGCAGGCGATCCTGTCCGGTACGCCGGGGCAGGAATCGGGCATCGTCCTCATGCTCGTCTCGCTGATCCTCTTCATCATCGGCTTCACCATGGGCGGGCTCAACTATGTGGTGACCGTGCTGCAGGGGCGTACGCGCGGGATGACCCTGATGCGGATGCCGTTGACGGTATGGGGAATCTTCACCGCGACCGTACTCGCGCTGCTGGCTTTCCCCGCCTTGTTCGTCGCCTGCGTCATGCTGCTGCTCGACAAGCTTCTGGGGACCAGCTTCTTCATGCCGACCCTGGTCGAGATGGGGCAGAGGCTGAACTATGGCGGCGGCAGCCCGATCCTGTTCCAGCATCTGTTCTG
>CAZVAR010000251.1:0-2578 GCA_964625225.1 uncultured Alphaproteobacteria bacterium
GCGGCGCCGGCGCGGACGTGCTGGACGGCGGCACGGGCTCCGACACGGCCGACTACTCCACTTCGGCCTCGCGGATCAACGTCAACCTGACGACCGGGAAGGGGCTCGGTGGCGATGCGCACGGGGACCAGCTCGTCTCGATCGAGAACCTGATCGGCACCAACCATGCGCTTCCCGACTTCCTGACCGGCAATGCGGGTGCGAACCGGCTCGAGGGGCTGGCCGGCGACGACATTCTGACCGGGCTCGGCGGCAACGACCGCTTCGTCTTCGGCCCCAACTCCGGACGGGACACGATCACCGACTTCGTCGCGGGCGCCGGCACGGAGGACGTGATCGACCTTGCGGCCCTGCCGGGCTTCGACAGCTTCGCCGCGGTGCAGGCGGCCGCGAGCCAGGTCGGTGCCGACACGGTGATCGACCTCGGCGGCACCAACAGCATTACCCTGCTCGGGGTGAACGCCGGCCTTCTGCACGAAGACGATTTCCTGTTCGTGGTCTGAGTCGCGCCGGCCGGCAGGCTCCCCGGGGCGAGGGCGCCGGCCTGTCGGCCCGGCGCCCTTCCCGGTACTTCCCGAACTTACCGAGGTTGGCTGTTTTCGCTGCGCCTAGTCATCCTTATACCGCAAAGCGGCAAGTGGTCGGGCGCCTCGAAGAACCGGAAGCGGTCGGATGATCTGAGCGATTCGAGCACGGGGCACCTCGAATGCACTCGGTTGAGGTCGTCATGGTGCGCCGCGGAGCGAGCCTGCTCTGACGTGATCGGCTCCACAGCAGTTGGCTCAGTCCTGGTCGGATGAGAGGCGCGGCCCTGTCTGCGGTTTGCGCGAAATGGCACATCCGTAGCCGCGCTTATTCCCCGATAATCCGGTCGCCGGCCAAGCCCGACCCAATCGCACTCGGCCACGAATCACGCCAGCGCCTGTTCGGAGGCAGCCGCTCAGCCGAAATTTCCCTTGCTCAAGGTATCCGAGTGGTCGAATGGCCTGGCAATGCGAACTCGTGAATCGACGGCGTCAGCAGCCACGGTTGATCGACGTCATACGGGCGAACGGTCTTGCTCATCGGTAGGGAGTTCACCTGATCCGAAGCCCGAGGGCGACCCGTTCACGCCGTGACGCGGACGGGGGCCTAGCGCAGCACCAGTTCGAAGCGGGCCGTCTGCTCGAGGTCGTCGCCGAACCAGGATGTGATCGCCGCCTCGCGTTTGTCGAGATAGCGGGGCTGCCCGTTCGCCTCGAGCACCATCGGCACGTCGTGCCCCGGCACCAGCATGCTGCCCGGACGGCGCTGCCACAGCTCGCGGATGCGCTCGATCGACCGGCGGCTGACGGCCGGGTCCATCGTTAGGTCGGCGGTCAGGGACAGCAGCTCCGCCCGATTTTTCGCGGCATCGCCGCTGAAGACCACATCGTGCTCGCGCCCCGCCAGCACGAAGACGAGACAGCCCGGCGTGTGCCCCGGCGCGTCGTAGGCGACGAGGTTCGGCAGCACCTCGTCGCCCTCGCGTATGATGTGGAGCTGCGGCGAGCGCTGCAGCTCGGCGATGTAGAACTCGGGAACCGCGCCGCCCACCGGCTCCTGTACGGCCCACTCGAGCTCGCCGGCACCGATCGCCACCCGCGCGTTCGGGAACATCGGCCAGTTGACCGAGTGGTCCCAGTGCGAATGGGTCAGGATCACGTCGGTCACGTCCTCGCGCCGGACGCCCGCCTGCTTCAGTTTCTCATGCAACAGCGGCCGCTGCGCGAACGAACCTACGTCGACCAGCGCCACCCGTCCGCCGCCGCGCAGCAGCGCGATCGTGCTCCAGCCGAGGGCGCCGTGGCACACCGACTTGCCCGGATAGCCGGTGACCAGGATGTCGATCGCGTAGCCGTTGTTGCCGTCCAGTCGCATGGAAGTCTCCCGGGAGAAGCGGACCTTGCGCAGGCCGAAGGCCGCGTGAGCGCCGACCTCCGGACGGCCCGCGGCGCCCGATCCTGCCAGGGGCCGAGCTGCAGTGCGCACGGATCAGCATATCGCCATCGCAACCGCCCTTCCAGAATTTGCGCCGGACCATGTTCCCGACGGTCGGGCATGTCGTTGGTGGGATGCGGCCTTGAGCGGGGGTGACCGCCCTACCCCGTCCGCGAGCGAGGAGGCCGGGTCCACGGCAGCCCCGGGGCGTCACGGGCCGGACGGGACTTTTGCAACGCCCGAGCACTCCGTCCGCAATCCCGGTTCGTCGATTGCAGCACGGGCTTTCAGGAGGACAATGCGTCCCGGTGCGGACGCGCCGCTGTGAAAAATGCGGGTGCGGTACGGAGAGCGCCGGCATTGGCCATCTCAGCCATTGCGGCTTCGAACTCTATCGGCCCGACGATGCAGTCTCGGCCAGAGGCGTTCGGCTTCGCCCACCATCGCTCTTCCACCGTGAAGGCCGACGATCGGCCCCGGGCCGCTACTACAGGAAGCTGATCCGGGTTAGGGCTCTATCGGCCCTGCCCCAGGCAACGCACTTGATGTAATCTTCGGGGTCGCCGGGCGACCCCGGAGCGGGTGCAGCAGGGTCCTCGACGGGACGGAGGTCCGAGGA
>CAZVAR010000252.1:0-390 GCA_964625225.1 uncultured Alphaproteobacteria bacterium
AGCCGAAGATAGTTCTGGTAATAGAGCCGCACAAGCGGGACCGGCCGGCCACCATGGATGGGATCGACGCCTGGAAAGCCCTTCGTCTCCAGGGCCGGAAGCTTGTCGCGAAGCCATTTCGCGGCGGCCCGCTTCCCCACGAGAGCCTCGGCAATCGCGTCGTCACTGGCGAACAGCGGCAGATGGTCCAGCGGGCTCGGAGGGAGCGGGGCGCTCACAGCAGGCCTCCCTTGACCGGCAGGGGGTTGGTGCAGGCGGGGCATGTGTGGGTGTAGGGCTCGGCGCGCTGCGGCTTGCCGGCGACGCGAGGCGCTCGGCCGAACAGGTCGGACGTGTCCCTGTCGTGGCCCTTCGGCTGCGCCTTGCGGATCGACCAGCCGGCGGCCCTGG
>CAZVAR010000252.1:400-2552 GCA_964625225.1 uncultured Alphaproteobacteria bacterium
CATCACGTTGAAGTCCTCGGCCGCGTAGGTGTTGGGATAGCTTGCCGGACAGGTGTCGCAGCAGACCTGAAGCTTGCCGTGGTGACGCGCGATCATGCGGCCCTCCCGGTCTGCTGGAGCTCGAGGCTGTCGAGCAGGTTGCGGCTGTCGGCCCAGCGGGCATGGCCGGTCCAGGCGGCGACGAAGCGGCCGAGGGTGTCGGCATCGCCGCGGGCGCGCAGGCTGGCGATCCTGCGCCGGGCGCGCACGACGCTGTCGCGGCGCAGGAGCTTGTGCGTCGGCCAGATGCGGTAGCCGACGAAGTTCACGCCGCGCGAGACCGGCTGGACGCTCCATTTCGAGAAGCGCAGGCCGAGCCGCTTGCGCGACAGGCGCTCGATCTCGTCGCGGACCCTGCGCAGATGGGCGGAGGAGCGGCCGAGGACGACGATGTCGTCCATGTAGCGGAACCAGTGGCGCTCGCCGAGCTGCTGCTGCAAATGACGGTCGACGGCGCCGGCATAAACGTTGGCGAAGATCTGCGAGACCAGGCTGCCGATCGGCAGGCCGAGGCCATGGCGCGGCAGCATCGCCTCGATGAGGCGCAGCGTGGCGCGGCAGGATATCTTGGCCTCGATCATGAGCCACAGCACGGCGAGGTCGACCGACGCGAAATAGCGCGAGAAATCCGTCTTGAGCGCGTAGAGCGGCTCGCCGCGCCTCGTCAGCCGGCGCATGTCGGCCTGCAGGGCTGTGGCGGCGGCGTGAGTGCCCTTGCCGGAACGGCAGGCGAAGGTGCGCGGCAGCAGCGTCGCCTCGAAGATCGGGCCGATGACGGCGCAGAGCGCGTGCTGGGCAACGCGGTCCTCGAACGGCAGCGCCGATATCTCGCGCTGCTTGGGGTCGTGGATCGTGAAGGTGCGCGGCTCGCCCTGGCGATAGCTGCCGTCGCGCATGGCGCCGGCGAGGAGGTGCAGGTTGAGCGCGGCGAACTCCTTGAACGCCAGGTGGCCGGGCGTCAGGCGCTTGCCGCGCGCGGTCAGCCGGAAGGCGCGCATCATGTTGGCGTCGGCGGTGATCTGGTGGATGAGGTTGCGGTGCTTCTTTGCCATGTCGAGATCGCCGGTCGCGGGTTTCGACGGCGCGCGCGCCGCTACTCCCCGCTTTACCGGACCCTGCAATGTGTTCGCCGAGGCAGGACGAGCGGGCCGACCACCCTGACGCAGCGGCCGTGGCGGCCGCGCCGCGTCCGTGGACATGGGCCGGCGGGGCCGTGACCTCCGCCGAGCCGGGAAAGGGTCGTCGCAGCGGCCGCGCGCGGAGATGTTCTCGTTCGAGTTCTCCGGCCAGTTGTCCAGGTTCGCGTAGCGGGAGCCGGCGTTCGAGCCGTTGATCCACGAGCCGCCGAAGATGGACGGGAACCGCATCATGACCCCGCTCGCCCTCCGTGCTTCGCCGCCCCGATCCATGCGCCGAGCATCGCGCCGGCCTCGGCGATGTGCCGGAGCGCAGTGCGGTGCTGGGCGTGGCTGATCGCCTTCTGTCCCGGGCCGGCGGCGAAGCGCAGCCAGAAGCGCAGCGTCGCCAGGTTGGCGTCCGCCGCGTAGAGCCGCGAAGCCTGCTTCGACTTCGCGGCCTGGTAGAAGAGGCCGACCTGATCGAACAGCACCTCCATGATCGTGTCGCGCAGGTTGCCGTGGCGACGCGGGAAGCGCTGGAGGATCGGATAGAGGTAGGTCACGGCGGCCTCGTACTTCTCGATGATCGCCAGATCGCGGGGGTCGGTGTGCTGTTCGCGGATCATGGCCGGTCACCGGTGGGGTCAGGCCTGCGCTTTCGCGCAGGCTAGGCAGGGCTCAGGTGGTCGCAGCGGCCGCGCGCGGAGATGTCCCCGCTCGAGCTCCCCGGCCAGAGGTCCAGGGTCGCGCAGCGGGAGCCGGCGCTCGAGCCGTCGAACCACGAGCCGCCGAAGAGGGACGGGCGGGGCTTGTCCGGGTCGCCGTCGGTGCCCCACACCCACAGGTTGCCCGCCGCCTGCATGATGCCGAAGCGGCTGGTGCGGGCGGCGTCGAGGCCGGTCGTCTCCGGGTCGTCGTCCGCCGCGCTGCGCTCGGTGACGCCGAGGGCGGCGGCGAAGAACTCCTCGGCGCCGAGCAGCTGCTTGCCGTGGTGG
>CAZVAR010000253.1:0-2545 GCA_964625225.1 uncultured Alphaproteobacteria bacterium
CATCCCGTGCGCGGTGCAGCGCGAAGCGGTGCGCCGCAGACACGGGACCGCGTTCAGTACTCCCTCGTCATGGCAGTGAACCCGTCACCCCGGCGAAGAGCCTGCCCCGGACACGATCCGGGGCCGGGGTCCAGGGCAGCGCATCCACGTGGCTCCCCGCGTCCTCGCTGTCCTCGGGCGCTTCGACCCGAAGGCGGGATATGGCCGCCCCGACCTCTCCACCGCCTCGGCGTCACGGAGCGCGAGGACGCGCACGCAAGGATGCGCCGCGGACAC
Source organism: uncultured Alphaproteobacteria bacterium (assembly GCA_964625225.1). Classification (GTDB taxonomy): domain Bacteria; phylum Pseudomonadota; class Alphaproteobacteria; order JAJUGE01; family JAJUGE01; genus CAZVAR01. Next base: position 277 of record CAZVAR010000253.1, read on the forward strand.
GGGACCACGCGGCGCCTGCCCGCAGCCCCCTCACAGGTCCAGCCGGTCACCGCCCGCGACCGGCGCGTAGCCCAGCGCCTCGCGCTTCTCGTTCACGGTGAGGAAACCGGCCGCGCCGACCCGGCTCCACAGTGCCTCGCGCTCCGCCGATAGCGCCTCGATCCGGTCGGCGTCGAACCACAGCCTGGGCGCGCCGCCTGCCGGCGGGGCCCCGGCGAACGCCGGCGCCAGCCAGCGGCTCAGCGCGTCGGCGGTGCGCGCCACCAGCGGCAGCACCGTCTGCCGCCAGAACGTCCGGTTGGCCTCGGCGTAGTTGGCGAAGGTGTTGTCGCCGGGGATGCCGAGCAGCATCGGCGGCACGCCGAAGGCGAGCGCGATCTCGCGGGCGGCGGCGTGGCGGGCGTCGATGAAGTCCATGTCCTTCGGCGTCAGTCCCATCGGCTTCCAGTCGAGGCCGCCGTCGAGCACCAGCGGCCGGCCGGCGTTGTCCGGCCCCGCGTGGCTCGCGGCGAGTTCGCGCCGGATCCGCTCGAACTGCTCCTCGGTCAGGCTCGCGCCCGGCTCCGCGCCGTGGAACACGACGGCGCCCGACGGCCGGGCGGCGTTGTCGAGCAGCGCCTTGTTCCAGGCCCCCGCGGCATTGTGGATGTCGATGCCGCGGGCGGCCGCCTCCAGCGGGCTCAGGCCGTAGTGGTCGTTGGCCGGGTGGAACAGCTTCAGGTGTAGGATCGGCGCCACCCGGCCGCCGCGGTCCTGGTCGAAGCGCACGGTCCGTCCGCCGGCGGAATACTCGTAGGCCTCCGGCCAGCCGTCCGGCCCCGGCACCGCGCGCATCCGGTCCGGTCGCAGCGCGTGCAGCTCGCGCACCGCGCCGTCGAGTTCGACCGCCTCCAGGTAGCCGTTGCCGGCCAGCAGCAGGTGGCCGTACAGCGCCTCGGCGAGCTCGGTGCCGGCCTGCACTGGGTTCGGCCGCGCCAGCAGCGCCAGCAGCGGATGGCGGTCGAGTTCGCGGGCGCCGTCATAGAGCAGCCACGGCACCGACGCGGCGGCCTCGGCGATGGTGCGCACGCAGCGGTAGCCGACGGCGTTGGCCATGAAGCCCTCTCGCGCCAGCGCCGCGTAGTTGCGCGGCGTCCACGCCGCACGGCCCTGCATCGCCAGCGCCACCACCCTCGCGGTGGCGCTCGCCTTGGCCTCCGGCGGCCGCAGCCCGAGCCACCGTGCAAGCCCGCCGCCCCACGCTCCCATCGCCATCCCGGGCCTCCGTTTCATCATTCCCGCACCCGCCACCGCGGATCCCGTGCCCGATCCCGTGTCTGCGGTGCACCGTTCACACGCTGCTCCGACGGATGACACCGGGAACCAAAGTGTCACGCCGGATGCCGCGCAGCACGGGACGACACCAGGAACGAAAGTCTCACCCCGGATGCCGCGCATCGCGGAACGTGTCACCCCGTGCGCGCTGCGGCGCGGAGTGCCGCTGCGCAGACACGGGGGCCGGCTCCATCCTCGCCGAAGCCCGGGCCACGCGGCACCCGATCCCGTGTCTGCGGTGCACCGTTGTCACGCTGCACCGCGCAGGGGATGGACGCGGCGAATGGCGTCAGAAATCCGCGGAAAGGTCACGCCATGCGGGGTTGGCGGCCTCGATCAATGCCGTCTTCCATGCCCGCCGCCACTTCTTCAGGCGCTTCTCGAAGGCGATGGCGTCGTCCGGCCCGTCGAAGGCCTGGTACCATACGAGCGCGCGGATGCCGTAGCGGGCGGCATAGCCGCCGAGGGCGCCGGTCCTGTGCTGCCACAGACGTCCGGCGAGATCGGAGGTGATGCCCGTATAGAGCTTGCCGTCCGGACCGCTGGCGAGCATGTAGACGTAATAGTGTTTCTGCTGGCGCACGGTTCACTCCCCGCCAGCGCGCAGAATGCCACCCTCCGCAACGCGGGGCGAGCGCATGTGGCAATCCCGCGACCGTGGGTCACCCCGGATGCCGCGCATCGCGGAACGTGTCACCCCGTGCGCGCTGCGGCGCGGAGTGCCGCTGCGCAGACACGGGGGCCGGCTCCATCCTCGCCGAAGCCCGGGCCACGCGGCACCCGATCCCGTGTCTGCGGTGCACCGTTGTCACGCTGCACCGCGCACGGGATGACACCACGAACCAAAGTGTCAAACCGGATGCCACTCCGCACGCGACGACATCAGGAACGAAAGTCTCGCCCCGGATGCCGCGCATCGCGGAACGTGTCACCCCGTGCGCGCTGCGGCGCGGAG
>CAZVAR010000254.1:0-2521 GCA_964625225.1 uncultured Alphaproteobacteria bacterium
GCGCCGGCGGCCGGGGCTTCCGTTCCACGCCTCGGGGCGGCGCGGGCGGCTTGGAGCGTGGCCGAGGCGGTACCGGAACGGATGCGACGACCTCCTCCTCCTCGGGCGCCGCAGCGACCACCGTCTCGGCGGATCGCGCGCTGGTCGTGATGACCGGCTCGGCCGGTTCCGGTTCGGCGGCCGTGACCGCCGGCGCCGGTTCCGCATCCGCCGGTTCGACGGGTTCGGCCATATCGGGCTCGAGGGCCTCGAGCGGCCGCGTCTCGGCGGGCTGCGGCAACACCGCCTCGACCGGCCGTGCCGCCTCGATCGGCTCCGGCTCGACCGGGGTCGGCTCGATCGCCTCGGGCGACGGCGCCGGCGCGACCGCTTCCGCCGGCGCGATCGTCTCCGCCTGGGCGAGCGACGGCGCAGCAGAGGCGGGGACAGCCGGCGCAGCGGTTGCCGTCTCCAGCGAAATCTCGATTCCGTCGAGACCGCCGACGCCCGCGGCCGGCGGCTCGGCGGCGCGGAGGAGCAGCGCGGCGATCACCCCGGCGTGCACCAGCAGCGAGACGCCGACCGCCCAATATCGCAGGATCCGACGCATCACCTCAGCGCGCCACGGCGGTCGCGCGGTCGCGCGCCGCCTCGGCAATCAGCGAGACCTTGGCGAACCCGGCCTGCCCGACCTGCCCCATGACCTCCATGACCCGGCCGTAGGCGATCTCACGATCGCCGCGGACGTAGACGACAGCCTCCGGATCGGCCGCCGCGAGCACGGTGAGACGGTCGACCAGCGCGTCCGGCGCCACCTCCTCCTCGCGGACAAACAACCGGCCGTCGCGGGTCACGCTGACGATGACCGGCTGGCGCGGCTGGCCGATCTTGGCGGCCGAGGTCTTCGGCAAGTCGACCGGCACGCCGACCATCATCAGCGGCGCGGCGACCATGAAGACGATCAGCAGCACCAGCATCACGTCCACGAACGGCGTGACGTTGATCTCGGCGAGCGGGCGATAGCCGCCCTCCTCGCCCTCGACGGGACCGAGAGGCGCGATCGCCATCACGCAGCGGCCCCCACGCGGTGCGGTACGTCGCGCGAAACCCGCGCGGCCAGCGCGACGATTCCGGCGTTCAGCCGCTGTGCAGCGCGGCCGAGATCGGTGGTCAACTTGTTGTAGGCGATCACCGCCGGGATCGCGGCGACGAGGCCGAGCGCGGTGGCAAACAGCGCCTCCGCGATCCCGGGCGCCACGACGGCAAGGCTGGTGTCGTTCGACTGCGCGATGGCCGTGAAGCTGTTCATGATGCCCCAGACGGTTCCGAACAGGCCGATGAACGGCGCCGCCGAGCCGACGGTCGCGAGCAGCGGCAGACCGGGCTCGATCCTCCGGAGCTCGTCGGCGCCGGCGGCGCGCATCGCGCGCTCGATCCGATCCCGCCGCTCCGCACGACTCTCGGATGCGTCACCGTCCCGCCGTTCCCGCTCGGCGGCCGCCAGCACGGCGGCGATGGCCTCGCCTCCGGGCTCCGGCATGGCGGCCCCGCTCTTCGCCGCGCCTTCGAAAGCGGCGATCTCCCGCCGCAGCCGGCGGAGCCGGACGCCGCGGTCGAGCGCGACCGCCCAGCAGGCGACCGAGGCGAGCAGAAGCAGCAGCATCACGCCCTTCACGACGGGCGCGGCCTGATGAAACAGGCCGATCAAGGACAGGTCGTGTTCCACGATGGTTCCTCTCGCATGCACGGCATGCAGGCTATTTCGACAGCGCGGCCGCCGCGCGCGACGACACGGCGACGTGGTCCAGGCAGTCGGGCCGCTCCACGTGATCGGCCCGGCATTCGATGACACCGTTGAGGAGCACGCTGCCGATCGCATCGCAGCTCAGGTCCGGAGCATCGAACAGCTTCACGGTCTTCCTCGCCGCCCGCAGCGGCCCCGCCTCGACCGCCAGACGCCGGACGATCACGCCGTCCCGACCGAACAGCACGAGGTCCAGCTTGAAAGCGTCGAAGGCTGCGTCGCCACGATTGTCGAACACCATGTAGACCCGGCAGGCGGACCCGGCAGGCTCCAGCTTGTTCAGCTCGACATGCAGCGGTGCGGACGGCTCCGCGCTCCGGGCCGGCCCGGCCGCGACCGCCGCGGCCAGCATGATGAGGAGCCCGATCGGGCCCGCCCGTCGCCGAAGACTCGATCTGCTTGCCACGAACGCCCCCTGTGGCGGTGTAGGGCTGATACTGATAATGCGAGCGATTCGCATTATCAACGCCGTTTCCGGCGCGAGGCCGATCCCGAGCGTCCTGCCCCGCCCGCGCCCGCTCGGCGGCAGGCGTGGGCCGCTCCTGCCGAATGCGGCACGGCGCCCGGATCGCGGTCCCGGGCGCACTTAGCGCCGCCGGCGCGAGGGAACGGCGGCGACGGCGATGCCACCGCGGTCGCCGCTGCCGACCTCTACCGGGCAGCAGCATGGGGGTTCATGGGGATTCGTGAGGGTTCGCGGGGATTGCTGGGGGTTCATGGGGATTCGTGGGGATTGCT
>CAZVAR010000255.1:0-2510 GCA_964625225.1 uncultured Alphaproteobacteria bacterium
CGCCAGCAGCTCGCGGCCCGTCGCGATCCGCCGTTCGTTCACCAGCGTCTCAAGATACTCCCATCCCGGCTTCGAGAACTCAGGCTGATGGTCGAGTCGCTCCATGATCGAGAGATCGGGCTCAAGCCCGCGCGTCACCCGGTCGAAGCTCGCACGCGAAATGCCCCGGCGCGACGCTTCGGGCCACAGCGCGGCGATGCAGCGCGGGAATTCTGCCGTCGCGCGGGCGATTGCCGCCTGCGTCATGTCCGGATGGGTGGCGGCTTGTTCTTCAGGGGCGTAGTTCGCAGGCACGCTGGCGAACGAGGATTCCGCCAGGCTCTGGCCGCAGGCCGAAAGTGCAGGAACCAGCAGCATCGCGGCCGCGAGCCGCGAAAGGGCTTGCCTCCGTCCGCGGGAGGCTTCGACAACAAAAGGCATCTTGGGGAACTTGCTCCACCCGCTCTGTCCGCCCCCCATTACCAGGCACGGGCGTTAACAAAATCCTGCCGGCGACGCTAGCGTTGGAGTCGCAGCCCGAGCATGAAAATGCCTGCGTCGTATTCGCCGGACGGATCGTCGGAGCGCTGCCGCTCGTGGCGGATCTCTCCCTCGAGCGCGGCGTAGCGGTTCAGATGGTAGGTGAGCCCTGCGCGCAACGTCAGGCGCTCGTCGCGCCGCCCGGCGCCGCGATAATCGTCGACAGCATAATGCACGCCCGCGGAACCGATGAGCCAGCGCCGGAACGCGTGCTCGATGATGACGCCCGCGCGGCGGTGGAACACGCCGGACGCGCCGAGAAGCGTTGTTTCTCCGATCTCGGAATTCCCCACGAGCGAGATCTTCGTGAGCGCCGATGCGTGCCACACGAGCGAGGCGTCGAAGACAAGCCCGCCGATGTTCCGGAGGCTCGGGTCCTCGTAGCGCCGCCACGCATAGCCGGCCGAAGCCTCGCCGCTCACGATGCGCTCGCGCGCGAACTCGATGCCGCCGCGCAGCTCCATACCGTCGGAGCCGCGCCGAATGCCGTCGAAATCCACGCGCTGGTCGAAGACGCGCCGGTCCATGCGCGCCTCCAGGAACGGCTCGACGCCCGGCAGGGTCTCGTACCCGGCGCGCAGTTCGACTCCATAGCTCGTAAAGTTCCGGTCGGAACGGTCGAGCGTGCCACCGGAAAGCAGTTCCGCGTCCTGATAGAGGCTGCGCTGGACCGTGCCCCGCAGCCCGAGCTCGAGGCGGTTGAGCTGCTGCACATATCCCGCCCGGGCGCCGAAGGTGTAGATGTGCGGCGGGCGCCGCGCCGATGTGATCGCGTCCGGCGTGCCCGGATCGTCGGTGGTCAGCGCCGCGCGGCCCTCCAGCTCGATCCGGCTCAACGATGACACGTCGATGCGGCCGCGCAGGATCGCTTCGGCTTCGGGACGGTCGTTGCCGTCGACCTGCAGATAGTCCGTATAGGTGCCGCGCAGCTCGCCATAGAGCGAATGCCGCGACCAGTTCGACTGCGCCTCGATCCGTCCTTCGATCTCGGTGAAGGTCGAAGGCTTCCGGCCCTCCGATACGCGGAACGGGTTGTCGTCATAGCCGCCGCGGATTTGCAGACTCGGCCGCACGTCGAAACTGCCGGCGCGCAGACCGACAGGGGCGTAGGGGTATTCCTCCGGCGGGCGGCGCCGGCGTTGCGTCTCCAAGGATCCGGTCTGGCTCAGCTCCTGCTGAAGCCGCTGTGCGGGATTTCCCTTCAGGGCTGCCTCTGGCGGTCGCGGCGCCGGCTGCTTCGCGCCGGCCGCCGGCGCATTGGTCGAGACGAACCCGGTCTGTCCCGCGCCCGATCCCGGCGGCGACCCGAACGAAGCCTGCCGCTGCCCGCCTTTCGCCTGCGGACTCAGGCTCGGGCGGAGTTCCAGGTCGTCGACCAGCCCCTGCGACTGCCCGGCCCCCGCCGCCGCGAGCACGGCAAGGAGGGCGAGCGCGAGGCTCGCGCGCGGCGGCACGATCGGGCAGAGGCGCGGCAAAGGTCCGTTCTCTCGCGCTTTATCTTGGTTAACGAACCTAAAACGCGCATGGTTAACGCTTTCTTGTCCCCAGCCGGCGGCTCGCCCCCTCCCCGGCCTACGTGCTAGGAGATTGCCGGCAGGGGAGTTTTGCGTGGCCAGTCCGAAAAGCCGGAAAACCGAAAGCGATCAGGCCGAAGCCGGCTTCCTCCGGTCCGCATTGCGGACACTGGAGACCGAGGCCGCGGGCCTGGCCGCCCTTTCGGCGGCAATCGCCGACGGGCTCGGCGCACCCTTCGTCGCGGCGGTGGAGCAGATCCGCGCCGTCTCCGGCCGCGTGATCGTCACCGGCATGGGCAAGAGCGGGCATATCGGCCGCAAGATCGCCGCCACCCTCGCCTCCACCGGCACGCCCGCCTATTTCGTCCATCCGGGGGAGGCGAGCCACGGCGACCTCGGCGTCATCTCCAAAGACGACGCAATCGTCGCACTGTCCTGGTCCGGCGAAACCGCCGAACTCCGCGACCTGATCGAATA
>CAZVAR010000256.1:0-2487 GCA_964625225.1 uncultured Alphaproteobacteria bacterium
CCTGCTTCATGGGCTGGCGCCGTCCGAACCGCCCGCCGAAGGTGGCCGAGCAGACACTGCCGTCGACCTGGGAGATGCCATCCTTCGCCAAGGACGAGCGCCCCGACCACCCAACGCCGAAACCGCTCGACGCCTTCGGCATCCCGATGCGCCAGCACGTCGCCCGCGGCGGCCTCTGCTACGAGCCGTTCTCGGGCTCTGGCTCCCAGATCATGGCGGGCGAAGCCAACGGCCGCCGCGTCTTCGCGATGGAGATCAGCCCGGCCTATGTCGACGTCGCCGTGGAGCGCTGGCAGGCCGAGACTTGCAAGGACGCGATCCTCGACGGCGACGGCCGGACCTTCGCCGAAGTGAAGGCCGAGCGGCTGGGCGACAAGGCCGATGCCGCCGCCTGATGGCCGTCTACTACAACGATGCCGATCCCGCGGCCTGCGCATGGCTGCGAGAACTGATCGCGGTCGGACTCCTGCCTGCCGGCGAGGTAGACGAGCGCTCCATCCTCGACGTGGAACCCGCCGACCTGCGCGGCTTCGCGCAATGCCATTTCTTCGCCGGGATCGGCGGCTGGCCCTACGCGCTCCGCCTCGCGGGCGTTGCCGAGGACCTGTCCGTCTGGACCGGTTCGCCGCCCTGCCAGCCCTTCAGCCAGGCCGGGCAGCGCAAGGGACAGGACGATGACCGCCACCTCGCCCCGGCTTTCCTGTGGCTCGTCGCAGCCTGCCGGCCGGAGCTCGTCTTCGGCGAGCAGGTCGCGAGCGCGGCAGTGCTCGGACCGGTTGGCAGAAAGTCTCGCGCGGCAGTTGAGGGCCCGACTGGCTGGGCGTGGTTCGACGCTCTGGCGGCTGACCTGGAAGCGGCATCTTACGCCGTCGCGGCGGCCGATCTGCCGGCTGCGGGCATCGGCGCGCCGCACATCCGCCAGCGGCTGTTCTTCGGCGCCGTCGCCCTCGAGCTGGGCGGGCTGGGCGACGGCCTCGGCGCGGGATCACAAGGACGGATCGGAATGCCGGTCGGTGCCGATCAATGCGCTGCTCGGCCGGCAGGTCTGGCTGGCGGGGTGGCCGACGGCGATGGCGGGCTCGCCCGCGACGGCAGCGTACAACGCGGCCGGCAACACGGATGCGAGCCGCAGGACGGTGAAGCTGGTGGACTGGTCGACGGCGCCGACCCCGCCGGGACCGATGCGACGGACGGCGTCTGGCGAGATCCGGACTGGCTCCTCTGCCGCGATGACCGCTGGCGGCCCGTTGAGCCCGGAACATTCCCGCTGGCTGATGGGATACCCGGTCGCATGGGGCTGCTGCGGGGCTACGGCAATGCGATCGTTCCGCCGCTTGCGGCGGAGTTCGTGACGGCCTTCATGGAGAGCCTGCGATGAAGCAGAGCCGGGCCATGTCGATGGCCGAGGCCGCGACAAACGTTGTCGTCGGCTACGTTTTGGCCATCGCCACGCAGATCGTCGTGTTCCCGTGGTTCGGGATCGAGACCGGTCTCGCGGAGCATCTGACCATTGGCCTCGCCTTCGTCGGCGTCTCGCTGGCGCGCGGCTATCTGCTGCGCAGGCTGTTCGAGGCGATCCGGATGCGGAGTTCTTGAGGACGCTCGTGATGCAATGTCGGTGTCATGCGGCGCCGCGATGAATTACGCTCGATCCCACACGGAGGAACCGGGCTAGATGGCAGGCGGACAGGAGCACTGGGACGACGTCTACGGTGCGCGGTCGGAAGACGCGCTGACATGGTTCGAAGCAATGCCGGCGATGTCTCTCGACCTGGCGCGCGAACATCTTGAACCGGGCGCGCCGTTCATCGACATCGGGGCCGGTGCGTCCCGGCTCGTCGACGCGTTGCTCGATGAGGGGTTCGGCCCCCTCACGGTGCTGGACCTTTCCGCAGCCGCCCTGGCCGTCAGCCGGCAGCGGCTCGGCCCAAGGGCCGATGCGGTTCAGTGGATCGAGGCGGACATCACGACGTGGCAGCCCGAGCGGGATTACGCGGTCTGGCACGACCGGGCGGTGTTCCACTTCCTGACTGCGGCCGAGGATCGTGCCGGCTATGCACGTGCCCTTACGCACGCCCTGCGCCCCAGCGGAATCGCGATCATTGCGACATTCGCGGATGACGGACCGGAGATGTGCTCGGGTCTGCCCGTCGTGCGCTATGCGCCGGAAGAGCTGGCGCAGGAACTCGACCGACTGCTTCCGGGCCGGTTCGAGACGCTCGACGCCAGACGCCACATGCACGTCACGCCGAAAGGTAATCGACAGAGCTTTCAGTACAGCGTGTTCCGCAAGACCCACCGTTGAGACGAACGCCGCCGCCCTTGTTGGGCGGCGACCTGCAGTTGGCGCGCACGCGCGGCGTCAGTCGCGTATGGCGTAGACGCGCCCCCTTCCGTCGATTTTCTCGGAGGTGATGGTCAGCCCAAGCTTTTTCTTGAGCGCGCCGGCACGCGCACCCCTCACTGTGTGCGGCCTCCATTCCCAGG
>CAZVAR010000257.1:0-2459 GCA_964625225.1 uncultured Alphaproteobacteria bacterium
ACCGAGAATAGCCGAACCTTGAAGTTCACCTCACATGGCTTCGAAAAAGAGTAGCGCCTCTCCGGTTCTGGTTCCGGATCTCTAAGACGCCAAATCACCTTCGCTGGCCGACGTGCTCTACGAGAGCCGCGACATCGCGCCGCTGATCCGACTGATCGACCGGCTGATGGAGCCGGACGGCATGCTCTGGCTCTCGGAGCCGGGCCGCAAGGTGGCGGCGCGCTTCCTGAACACGCTGGCGATGCGCGGCTGGCGCTTCACCACCCACGTCGTCGAAGGGCCGTGGCCGGGCGGGCAGACCGACCGCATCAACGTCCACTTCCTGCGCCGCCAGCCGAACGACGACCTGCCATTCAGCACCGTCGGCGGCTGGCGCATCTGAGCGCCGCGCGCCGGATCTGGCCTTGAGACCGCAGCGCCCTCATAGCGCGCCCACCCTGCCCTCGCGCGGCCGAGCGCTTCCGCGACGCGCGACGCTGGCGCTGCTCGCCATCCTGGTGACGATGCTGGCCGGGTGCGGCGGCGATTCGGACGACCCGACGGCCACGCCAACCGAGACGCCACTACCCGCAACCGACGTTCCCGCGGCCACCACGCCGACCAACCCGCCGCTGCCTTCGATCCCCGACCCCGCCACACCGGTGAGCTTCCAGGTGGTCGCCAGCGGCTTCACTGAGCCGACCTTGCTGACCCACGCTGGCGACGGCAGCGGCCGCATCTTCGTCGCCGAGAAGCCCGGCCGGATTCGCACGCTCGACGGCGGGATGTTCCTCGACATCAGCGACCGGGTCATCAATACCGGACTCCAGGGCAACGCGCGGGAACTCGGCCTGCTGGGCCTGGCCTTTCACCCACAGTTCGCAACCAATGGTTATTTTTATGTTCACTACAACGACCTGGCCGGCGACACTGTCATCTCCCGCTTCCAGGTCGGACCGGATGGCGTCGGCGATCCCGGCAGCGAGAAGGTGCTGTTGACGGTCGACCAGCCGGAGGACCACTTCAACGGCGGCACGGTCATCTTCGGCCCGGATGGTTACCTCTACATCGCGCTCGGCTCCGGCGGCAGCGCGCCGGAGGTGCTGGCCAACTCTCAGGACCTCGGCAGCCTCCTGGGCAAGATCCTGCGGATCGACGTGGACAGCGGCGACCCCTACGCGATTCCGCCGGACAACCCTTATGTCAATAATCCCGGCGCGCGGCCTGAAATCTGGGTCTACGGGCTGCGCAACCCCTGGCGCATCAGCTTCGACCCGGCCACCGGCGACGCCTACATCGCCGAGCCGGGCCAGTTCGCCTGGGAATGGGTGCATTTCCAGTCTGCCGAACCGAATGGCGTCCCGCCCGGCGGGGTCAATTACGGCTGGCCGATTTACGAAGGCTTCGAGTGCTTCGAGGCTGAGACGTGCGAGCCACCGCCGGATTACCAGCCGCCGATCTTCGCCTACCCACGCGGCCAGGATGGCGGCTGCGTGATCATCGGCGGCTCGGTCTACCGCGGCGCGGCGCTCCCGACGCTGCAGGGCGCCTACTTCTACAGCGACTTCTGCTCGGCGGTCGTCTACATCGCCTGGCGCGACGCCGCCGGGCAATGGCAAACGGCGACGCTGCTCGACCTCGACGGCCTCGTCAGCTCCTTCGGCACCGACGAAGCGGGCGAGCTCTACATCCTCGACATCTCCCAGGGCCTGATCTACCAGATGGTCCCGGCGTAGCCGCCGAGGCATCCTTTACGCCTGACGACGACGGATTGAGGCCCTATCCGCAACATACCCCCGTAGGGGCGTCACCCAGGGGGTGCCCGGCGTTGCGGTCGCCGCTATCGTCTCGTTGCACGCGATTGAGGAAACGCAGGCGGCAGCACGCGAGCGCTTCTCTGGGTTTGTTGAGCTAGCCGCGCGCAATGCCAATCTGTCTCCGGAGGAGGGCGATCGGCTCACTGAGGAAGCGATTCAGGCGGTGCGTACTCAGCAGACGAGCAATCGGGCCAGTTCGCACTAAGGACCCATGAAGTCGATACCCGCCGCCCCAACTGCTATCCTTCACAGGTTGCGCCACCGACAGGGCGAGGATGGAGAAGACGTGACCGCAACAGACACCAAGACGTTCCACATCATCACGATGGGCTGCTCGAAGAACCGGGTGGACTCGGAGGGCATGGGACGGGTGCTGAGCGCCCGTGGCATGGCCGAAGCCGACAGGCCCGAGGACGCGCAGGTGGTCATCGTCAACACCTGCGGGTTCCTGGCGGCCGCCCGGGCGGAGTCGGTCGGAATGATCGATGAGATGCTAGGTGGGCGGCGCGACGGTCAGGTCGTCATCGCTGCCGGCTGCATGCCGGCGCTGCCGGGTCACGCGCACGAAATCCCGCCGGGCGTCGATGCCGTCATCACGACGCACGAGTGGGACCGGAGCGGCGACGTCGTCGCGGCACTGCTGGAGCTGCCCGACATCGAAGT
>CAZVAR010000258.1:0-1770 GCA_964625225.1 uncultured Alphaproteobacteria bacterium
AGAACCTGTTCCTCACCCCCGAGCGCAGCCTCGGGCGCAAGATCCGCGAGGCGCTGCTGGCGCTCTGGCTGGAGCGGCGGTTCACCAAGGACGAGATCCTCACGCTCTATCTCAACCGGGTCTATTTCGGCGCCGGCGCCTATGGCGTCGACGCCGCGGCACGGCGCTATTTCGGCAAGCCCGCGACCGAGGTAACCCTCTGGGAGTCGGCGCTCCTGGCCGGGCTGCTGCGCGCGCCCTCCCGCCTCGCCCCGACCAACAATCCCGACCTGGCCGCCGACCGCGCGCGGCTGGTGCTCTCACTGATGGTCGAGACCGGCGCCATCGGCCCTGAGGCCGCCGAGAAAGCCGCCCGCAACGCCGTGCCGAAGCCGGCCGAAGGCGGGTCCGGCATCGGCGCCCGCTATTTCGCCGACTGGGTGCTGGAGCAGGTCCAGAACCATGTCGGCTATATCGACCGCGATCTCATGGTCACCACGACGCTCGACCTGCGGCTCCAGCACGCGGCCCACGAGGTCGTGCAGGCGGGACTCGCGGGCACGAAGCCGGGCCTGCCGAAGCAGGCCGCGCTGGTGGCGATGACACCGACCGGCGCGGTGCGTGCCATGATCGGCGGCCGCGACTACGGCGAGAGTCAGTTCAACCGGGCGACGCAGGCACTGCGCCAACCCGGTTCCGCCTTCAAGCCATTCGTCTACCTGGCGGCGCTGGAGAGCGGGCTGCGGCCCGACGACCGCTTCGTCGACGCCCCGATCGCGATCGGCACCTGGACACCGGACAATTTCGCCGACCGCTATTACGGCGAGGTCACGATGCGCGAGGCCGTCGCGCGTTCGCTGAACACGGTGGCCGTACGGGTGGCGGAGCGGGTCGGGCCGCGTCAGGTGATCGCGGTCGCCAACCGCCTGGGCGTGACCAGCCCGCTGCGGCCGGACCTCAGCATCTCCCTCGGCACCAGCGAGGTCACGCTACTGGAGCTGACCGGAGGCTATGCCGCGTTCGCCAACGGCGGACACGGCGTCTGGCCGCACGGCATCCTCGAAATCCGCGACCGCTCCGGCACGGTGCTGTACAAGCGCTCCGGCTCCGGAGCGCCGACGGTCGTCGAGCCGGGCATCGTCGCCGAGATGCACGACCTGCTCGGCGCGGTCCTGCAATGGGGCAGCGGCAAGGCGGCGCGGCTCGACCGGCCGGCGGCCGGCAAGACCGGCACCAGCCAGGACTATCGCGACGCCTGGTTCGTCGGCTACACCGCCGATCTCGTCGCCGGAGTCTGGATGGGCAACGACGACAACAGCCCGATGGACGGCATCACCGGCGGCAGTATTCCCGCCCGGGTCTGGCACGACTTCATGGCCAAGGCGCATGCCGGCCGGCCGGTGCGGCCGCTGCCGGGCGCGGGTTCGCCGCGCCCGCCGCGCGAGGTCGTCGAGCAGCCGGTGGCACGGGCCGAGCCGCCGGCGGAACGCAGCTTCCTGCCGCGCTCCTGGTTCGGCTCGTCCTCGGCGACGGCGGGCGGCCCGGACCCGTTCGCGCGCCAGCGGGAGCTGTTCGAGAAGATCGGCCAGTGACGCCCGGGGCTCACGCGGCCAAGCGGAACCCCGTGCCGTCGAGGGCCTCGAACAGCGACTGTGCCTCGGCGGCGGAGAGCGGCACGATCGGCGGGCGTACCGTCAGCCAGGCGTCGTCGCCGCTCGCCCGCGCCATGATGCGCTTCAGCGCCGGGATCAGCGGCTTGACGCTGCGCCCGATGGCGGCGCGTTTCCACGG
>CAZVAR010000258.1:1780-2388 GCA_964625225.1 uncultured Alphaproteobacteria bacterium
CAGCGGCTTGGCCTGAATCGCGAGGCGCTGTGCCGTCAGCCCCTCCTGCAGGGCGTCCGCCCCGGCCGACTGCCACTGGCGGTAGACTTCGGCGCAGGCGGCGACGGTGACGTTCGCCGTCGCCGAGATGCAGCCGGCGCCGCCGGCACGCAACACCGGCAGCAGGAACTGCTCCGAGCCGGCGAACACGCCAAAGCCGGGGAAGCGCCGGCACATGGCCAGCATATTGTCGAGATCGCCGGAGCTGTCCTTGATGCCGGCGATCGTGTCCGGATAAGCCTTCAGCAGCCGCTCGATCAGGTCATGGCTGATCGGCGTGCTGGACATCTGCGGGAAGTGATAGAAGTAGATCCGCAGCCGGGCGTCGCCGACCCGCTGGATTACTTCCGAATAGGCGGCGTAGAGCCCCTCGTCGCTGACGTTCTTGTAGTAGAACGGCGGCAGCATCACCACCTTGGTGACGCCCGCCGACAGCGCATGGCGCGTGAGCTCGATCGTGTCCGGTCCGGCCGCAACGCCCGTGCCCGGCAAGAGCTGGTCGGGCGCAATACCGGCCTTGAGGGCGGCCTCGAGGATCGACTTGCGCTCCGCGACCGGGAACGAATTGG
>CAZVAR010000259.1:0-2363 GCA_964625225.1 uncultured Alphaproteobacteria bacterium
TCAAATGGTGGTGGTGAAACGCAGAAGGTCGTCGTCGAGCGTCAGGTAGTCGCCTTCGAAGGTGAGGCCGTCGCTGAAGGGGATCGGGTTTCGGCGGTCGATCTGGAGTTCGAGGATCACCGAGACGCCGGCTTGCGGGTAAATTCTGGATACGACCTTGCAGTTGGTCGCGCTCTGGCCGGGCGGGGTGGCGATCACGGTGTCCCCCTCCTCGGGCACGTCCGCGCCTTCGTCGGTGAGCGCGCTGATCGGCAGCACGGCCCGGAAATCGAGCTCCTGCACGTCGCCGGTCATCGTCAGACGATCGCCCCGGTTTAGCGAGGAAAACCCGGCCTGCACCGAGACACCGTCGACGATCAGCGTGCCGGGCAGTTCGGCGATGATGTTCGCCAAGTCAGTGCTTAGCTGGGCGGTGTCCAGGAGCATGACGGAAACGTATCAGAAAAGTGGAGACTGGAAAGCCTGAAAATCGGCCGCGTAGTATTCGGCGGCGCGCGTCAACGATAATGCCCGTCATTGCTATTCGGGTACACGACCTGCCATCGCCTCCCGCACCAAAGTCAGGATCCGGCGCTTGTTTGCCATGCCCACAACAAAGTTCGCGTGGTGCAGTGTTACCTTGGCTGGCAGTTCCAGCGGCCGGTCAAACTTCCATTCGTGGTGGTGCTGGTATCCCGTCGTCCAGGCGTCCGGTATGCGGGCGATTTTCAGGCGCATGGAGCCTGCGGCCTCTGTCTGTGCAAACTGCATGTGAGGGTGGCGCGGCTCCCGGGCGATGCTCTCCCGGTAGTAGGCGGCAGCTTTTTCCCCGGCGCGCATGCCGAGCACGCAGCCGCAAAGGGGCGTATAGACATCGTGCATCGTCAGCAAGTCGGCCTCGCCGAGTACGGCCTCAAAGTCGACGGGCGCCAGCAGTTGCGTATCGGCCCCGAGCGAGAGGATCAGCCGACCATCGTTGGCCGGATCCTCGTGCAAGGCGAGCACCTGCCGGGCGATCTCGACGTAAAGCCGGCGCGCTTCGCGGGTGCCGAACTTTTTCTCGCCGGGGTCGCCCTCGATCTCGACCAGCCGAAACTCGCAGCCGGGAGCATGCGCGGCGAGAGACGGACGCAAGAACTCCTCGACCAGCGGCACGGCGGCCTCGTTGGCCACGGTGACGATAAGCGGAGGCAGACTCTGTGGGGCGTGTATCGAAGGTGTATCCTTTGTCTTCATACAAGTATGGCGGGCGCGCCAGGGTTGCGGCGGGCGAATATTTTTGCGCCCTCCTGGTATCGTTCCTTTGCGTTTTGGCGGGCGTAGGTGGCGTCCATCGCGGCCCGGCCTAGAGAAGGGTGGTGGTGTCGAAAATGGATGTGCCGGCCGTCGACGACTACCCCGTCCTGCTCCGCCCTCCAAGTGTATTCGTTGTCAGAATACACCCCGAAATAATCCGGGGCAAACAGGTGTCCCTGCTGCCGATAGCGCGCGAGCGTCAGGATCGCCATGCACATTAAGCGGCTCTCGCCGTTGCCATCGGAGACGCGCAGGCAGAGCGGTTTCTCGCCGAGCGGCATTGGCTCGCTGGCCTTTTGCAGGGCCTCGCACACCCAATGGTCCCACTGCATGCAGGGCGCCCAGTCGTCGGACAGCTGCACGAGCACGGGAATCTCGCGCGAGGCGGCGTATTCCGCGGCGAGGTTCCAGGCGGACACACAGGAGCCGCCGGAGTTTCGCAGCACGAGCGCACCCCGGGCCTCGAGTTCGGCGGTGTCTGGGTCGTCTTCGTCGCTGGCAAAAATGTGGAGTATGCGCGCCGGTTCGCGGGCAGCCTCGTGCCATGCGGCGCGGGTGTTCATCGCTTTTCGGGCGCGGCCTCGGGTGGCATGCAGGAGGGCGACGCGGTAGCCGCCGGCCTTTTCGGCCTGAGCGTCGAGGGCGGGCGCCGGATCCTCGCCGCAGGCACGCCGGGCGCGGCACAGCAAGTCGGCCGCCGTCCAGTGATAGAGTTTTTCCGACAGCTGAAACCCGCTCGGGGCGGGCCTTTTTTGCGCGATGCCGGCAAGCCAGGTGCAAAGGGCGCGGGTGGGTCGGCGGCCTTCGAGCTCGATCTCGGTGAGGAGCGCATAAGCGTCTCGCTGCTCCGGGCTGTGGCGGATAGCCTGCCAGAGCAGATCGCGGGCGCGATCCGGGTCGTCGTAACGGAGCATCGCCGCCTGCATGACGAGCCCCTGGTATCGCCGCGGCGCCAGGCAGCGAGGGTCAGCCAGCGCCATGTTTAGCCAGCGGAACGCGGCGGCGCGGGCTTCCTCCGGCTTTTCCGCCGACCCGTTCCACTCGATAAACTCCTGCCGGCCGCGCTCGAAAGCGTAGTGGTCGACCAT
>CAZVAR010000260.1:0-2344 GCA_964625225.1 uncultured Alphaproteobacteria bacterium
TCACCTCGGCAGCTTCGGCGCCACCGACGTGAGCGCCATGTTCCGTCTGACCGTCCCATTCGGCGCATCCTGAGGAGGCAACAACCGTCCGGCCGATCCTGCCGGCATGTCGCAGGGCGCAGCGGATGCCCCTGCAGCGGGCCGAAGCCCAGGTCGAAGCGTCCCCACCGTGGCCGGCTGGTCGGACCCGACCGCCGGGGCGTCGCCGTCGATCAGTTCAAGCCGCCGGCGTCCCGGAGAAAGGTCACGATCTCCTCGACTCCGCGCCGACGCAAAAGATCGGTGAAGACGAAGGGCCGGCCCTGACGCACCCGGATCGTGTCGGCCTCCATCACCGTGAGATCGGCGCCGACATGGGGGGCCAGATCCACCTTGTTGACGATGAGCAGGTCCGAGCGGGTGATACCGGGCCCACCCTTGCGGGGCAGCTTCTCGCCGCCGGCCACGTCGATCAGGTAGAGCGTGAGATCGGCGAGTTCGGGCGAGAAAGTGGCGGCGAGATTGTCGCCGCCGGACTCGATGAAGATCACGTCGAGATCCGGGAAGCGGCGGCGCATCTCGGCGATGGCGGCGAGATTGATGGAGGCATCCTCGCGGATCGCCGTGTGCGGGCAGCCGCCGGTCTCCACGCCCAGGATCCGCTCCTCCGGCAGCGCCTGGAGCCGATTCAGGATCAGCGCGTCCTCCTTGGTGTAGATGTCGTTGGTGACGACGGCGACCGAATAGCGCTCGCGCATCGCACCGCAGAGCATGGCGACCAGCGTCGTCTTGCCGGCGCCGACCGGCCCGCCGATCCCCACGCGCAACGGCCCGTTCGGTGATGCGGTCATGTTCTGAAGATCCTCGAATATTGCATTTCGTGGCGCATGGATGCGATGTCGGAGCGGAGGCAGGCGGAACCGAGATCCTCGAGCGTGGCGGCGCCGGCCCGCGCGGCAACGTCGCAGAGGAGCGGCTGCAGTTCGGCCAGCACTTTGAGCCCGCTCGTCTGACCAAGCGGCACCAGGCGCACGGCGACCGAGACGAGGGCGGCGGCGAGCGCGTTCAGATAGGACGGCAGCACCTCGTCGAGAGGAATGCCGTGCGCCGCCGCCGCGACGGCCACGGCGAGCGGATAGGCCGCCCGCCCATCGCGAGCCGCGGCGAAGCGCAGGAGCCGCGGCTCCGGCCAGCCGGCTTTCACCGCGACAAGGAACGCCTCGCCCTGCGCCATCGTCTCCAGATGCCGCTCGCGCGACGGGGCCAGGGCCTCGGCCAGGTCCGCGATGGCCTGGAGTTCGTCGGGCGCATCGAGGCTGCGCCATGCCTGCGCGACGAGGACGGCATCGGTCCAGCCGCCGCCCATCTCGAACAGGTCGACGAGCCAGGACCGGAGCCGTTCCGGACCGGTCACGCATCCCTCGGTGATCGCCCATTCGAGCCCGTGCGAGTAGCTGTAGGCGCCGATCGGAAAGGCGGCGGAGAGCCAGGTGCAGAGCAGGACGGCCCGCCGACCCGCCGGGGGCGGCACGGCGGTCGGAGGCGGGTCGGGAACCGCGCCCGCCCGCGCCTCATTCGGGAGGGGGCGCGGTGCCGTGGCCATGCGGGTCCGTGTGGCCGTGATCGTGCCCGTGCTTTGCATATGCCCCGCCCTCCGGATCGAACGGCGCATCCACCTCGCGCACGCTCGCGCCGAGTCCGCGCAGCATGTCGGCAATGACGTGATCCGGCCGGATCAGCACGCGGTCCTCGTGAATCTCGGCCGGCAGATGCCGATTTCCCAGGTGCCAGACCAGCCGGAGCAGCCGGTGCGCGCTCGGAGCCGTGACTTCGAGCAGGGGCTCCGGTCTTGCCCGCACCTCGACGATGCGTCCGTCCTCGAGGACGAGGCCATCGCCATGGCGCAGCACGCGCGCCTCCGGCAGATCGAGCAGGAAGGTGAGGCCTCGTTCGCCTCGCATGGCAATGCGCCGGCGATGGCGCGCGTCGTGATCGAGGAGCACGTGGTCGGCGGCCGTGCCCGTCCAATCACCGGACGCCCTGACTTCGGTCGCTCTCATGGTCAGAACAGAAAGTAGCGTTGTGTCATCGGCAGCTCCGTACTCGGTTCGCAGGTCAGGAGTTCCCCGTCGGCGCGGACCTCGTAGGTCTCGGGGTCGACCTCGATCTCGGGCGTGGCGTCGTTGAGGATCATGGACGCTTTCGAGATTCCGCCGCGCGTGTTCTGCACGGCGACCACCTCCTTCGCCAGCCCGAGCCGCTCGCGCAGGCCGAGATCGACCGCCGCCCTGCTGCTGAAGATGACGGACGACGATGCGGCTGCACGGCCGAAACCACCGAACATCGGCCGGTAGTGAACCGGCTG
>CAZVAR010000261.1:0-2271 GCA_964625225.1 uncultured Alphaproteobacteria bacterium
CCAGGCGATCAAGGCGGCCGGTGCGCTGCAGGCCGAGATCCAGGTGCTGTAATGACGGGGGCCACGACCATGACCGACACCGCCGTCACCACCCCCCTCGCCCACCCCCAGCCTGGCGTGGCGGCCGCCGCGCGCACGCCTGCCTCGGAAACGGTCCGGCGGGTTGCACAGGAGTTCGAGGCCTTATTCCTCGCCGAGATGCTATCGCCGGTATTCGAGAGCGCCGACACCGACGGCCTGTTCGGCGGCGGCGAGGGCGAAAAGATCTACCGCTCGATGATGGTGCAGGAATACGGCAAGGCCGTCGCCAGTGCCGGCGGCGTCGGCATTGCTGACGCCGTGCAGCGCGAGATCCTGAGAATGCAGGAGAACCAGCGATGAACGAGAAGATGGTCACAGCCACGCCCCCCTCGGCGCAAGAGCTGCGCCAGATCATCCACATCGTCGAGGACTTGACGGCGGTGATGAGCCGCGAGGTCGAGCTGCTGCGCGCCATGCGCGTGCGCGATTTCGGCGAGCTCCAGGACCACAAGCTGGGGCTGGTGCAGTCCTATGAAAAGCACACCGAGCACCTGCGCGCGAACCCGGCCTTCATCCAAGCCCTCGACCCGGTCGTGCGCGCGGAGCTGGCCGACGTCATGGAACGCATGCATGCGGTGATGAACGAGAACGAGCAGGCGATCAGCGCCGCCCGGGCTGCCAACCAGCGCGTCGCCACCGCCATCGTCAATGCGGTGCAGGACTACAGCGCCGGCAGCTCCGGCTACTCGGCGCAGGGTCGCGCGGCGAAGTCCAGTGCCCGGCCGCCGGTTTCGGTGCAGATCGACCAGCAGCTCTAACCCGGCCGCCACCGCCAGACCGGCAACCGCAGCGGAAGCCTGACCATGTCGCTCAGCATCGCCCTCTTCAACGCCCTCAGCGGCCTGCAGGTCAACCAAACCGCGCTGCAGGTCACCTCGGGCAACGTGGCCAACGTCAACACGCCCGATTATGCCCGCAAGATCCACTCGCAGCAGAACCGCCTGCTCGGCGGCGTGGGCGTGGGTGTGGAGACGGCGGAGATCGTGCGCCGCATCGACCAGTTTCTGCGCCGCGACCTCATGCTTGAGACCACCGTCATGGGCAACGCCGAGGTCCGGGCCAACTATTTCAACCGCATGCAGGTGATGTTCGGCTCGCTTGGCGCGAACAACGCGCTCGGCAACTCCATCACCGATCTCGCCACGGCGATCGAGAACGTCGCCAACAGTCCGGAGGTCGCGGCCCACCGTTTCGACGCCGTCAACGAAGCGGTCGAAATGGCGCAGTACTTCAATAACATGGCCAACCAGGTCCAGAGCCTGCGTACCCAAGCCGATGCCGAGATCGCCGCGGCGGTCGGCGTCATCAACGATGAACTCGAGATCATCGCCGACCTGAACGCGCAGATCGCCAACAACCTGGTGCAGGGCCTGCCGGTCGGTGACCTTCAGGACCGCCGCGACGTCGCCGTCAGGAAGATCTCGGAGTACATGGATCTGCAGGAGTTCACCGACTCGACCGGTCAGATCCGCCTGTTCACCAAGGCCGGACGCACCCTGGTGTCCGGGGTCTCGGTCAGCAGCCTGTCTTACACCGTAACGCCCTACATGACCGCCAACGAGAGCTTTCCCGGTGCCATCAGCGGCATCTACCTTAACGGTACGACCGTCGACATCACCCCGGAGATCACCGGCGGCAAGCTGGGCGCGCTGATCGAGATGCGCGATGAGGCACTGCCGGCGATGACCAACCAGCTCGATCTGCTAGCCGCCCAGCTGCGCGACCAGGTGAACCGAGTGCACAACCGAGGTGCCAACACGCCCTTCGGCTCGGGCACCGGCGCCTCGGACCCCGCGGCGATGTACGGCTCGCGCGAAATCACCACCCCGAGCGACCCTCTCATCCTCGGATCGAGCGTGACCTTCGCCGTCCTCGATGCCAGCGGCAACGCGGTGACGGCACCGATGACCCTGGCCGCCGGCGCGACCACGCCCGATGCCATCCTCACCGCAATCGACGGCTACCTCGGGACGGCGCCCGGCTACGGCACCGCCGCCTGGAACGCCAACCGCATGGAGATCAAGCTGGAGCCCGGCTATCGCCTGGCCATCCTGGACAATGGACCGGCCGCCGACATGGGCGTCGCTACGGTCACCTTCGATGTCGACGGCGACGGCGCGACCGAGGACTATGTCTGCTTCTCGATCTTTTTCGGCCTCATCGACCTCTTCGAAACGCCGACCCTCTCGG
>CAZVAR010000262.1:0-2241 GCA_964625225.1 uncultured Alphaproteobacteria bacterium
ACCAACGTGATCTCGATCACCGACGGCCAGATCTTCCTCGAGACCGACCTGTTCTACCGCGGCATCCGCCCGGCGATTAACGTCGGCCTCTCGGTCAGCCGCGTCGGCTCGGCCGCGCAGATCAAGGCGATGAAGCAGGTGGCCGGCACGATCAAGCTGGAGCTGGCGCAGTACCGCGAGATGGCGGCCTTCGCCCAGTTCGGTTCCGACCTCGACCCCGCCACCCAGCGCCTGCTGAACCGCGGTGCCCGCCTGACCGAACTGCTGAAGCAGCCGCAGTACCAGCCGCTGCCGGTGGAAGAGCAGGTGGTGTCGATTTTCGCCGGCGTGCGCGGCTATCTCGACAAGATCCCGGTCGGCGATGTCGGCCGCTTCGAGCAGAGCCTGCTCGGCCTGGTGCGCGGCAAGCATGCCGACATCCTGGAGGACATCCGCAACGCCCAGGCGATCACGCCGGAGATCGAGACCAAGCTGAAGGCCGTGCTCGACGAGCTCGCCAAGACCTTCGCCTGATCGCAAACGAAGGGTAGCGCGTTATGCCTAGCCTCAAGTCCCTGCGCATTCGGATCAACTCGGTCAAATCGACCCAGAAGATCACGAAGGCGATGAAGATGGTGGCAGCCAGCAAGCTGCGCCGCGCCCAGGAGGCGGCCGAACAGGCCCGTCCTTACGCCGAGCGCATGGCGCAGATCCTGTCCTCGCTGGCCGCCGGCCAGGCGGGCGCCGAGAACGCGCCGAAGCTGCTGGTGGGCACCGGCAGCGACCAGGTGCATCTGCTGGTCGTTGCCACCGCCGAACGCGGCCTCTGCGGCGCTTTCAACTCCTCGATCGTCAAGCTCGCGCGGCGCAAGATCGAAGAGCTGACCGCCCAGGGCAAGACGGTGAAGATCCTCTGCGTCGGCAAGAAGGGCCGCGACCAGCTGCGTCGCGACCATGCCGCGAAGATCGTCGATACCCTCGACCTCTCCAAGGTCAAGAGGGTCGGTTTCGCGGAAGCGCAGGAGATCGCCGACCGCCTGCTGGCGCTCTACGACGAGGGCCAGTTCGACGTCGCCCATATCTTCTTCAACAACTTCAAGTCGGTGATCAGCCAGGTTCCGACCGTGCAACAGATCATTCCCGCCATGGTTGGCGGCAATGACAATGTCGAGCCCGGTCCGGATCTCGGCGGCGCGATCTACGAGTACGAGCCGGACGAGGAAGCCATTCTGCTGCAGCTGCTGCCGCGGAACCTGTCGGTGCAGGTCTACCGGGCGCTGCTGGAGAATGCGGCTTCCGAGCAGGGCGCCCGCATGACCGCGATGGACAATGCGACGCGCAATGCCGGCGAAATGATCAAGAAGCTGACGACGGTCTACAACCGGTCGCGTCAGGCGCAGATCACCAAGGAACTGATTGAAATCATCTCCGGCGCCGAGGCCGTCTAAGCGGCGCGTACCGGACAGAAGGAACAGAGAGAGCGGAGCAGCATCATGGCTACCAACAAGACGGGTCGCATCACCCAGGTCATCGGCGCGGTCGTCGACGTGCAGTTCGAGGGCACGCTGCCGGCGATCCTGAACGCGCTGCATTGCACCAACCAGGGCAACCATCTGGTCCTCGAGGTGGCGCAGCATCTGGGCGAGAACACCGTCCGCACCATCGCCATGGATTCGACCGACGGTCTGGTGCGCGGCATGGAAGTCACCGATACCGGTGCGCCGATCTCGGTGCCGGTGGGCCCGGAGACGCTCGGCCGCATCATCAACGTGATCGGCCAGCCGATCGACGAGCGCGGCCCGATCAACGCCAAGCAGGCCGCTCCGATCCATGCGCCGGCGCCGGAATACGTCGACCAGTCGACCGAGCAGAAGGTGCTGGTCACCGGCATCAAGGTCGTCGACCTGCTCGCGCCCTACGCCAAGGGCGGCAAGATCGGCCTGTTCGGCGGCGCGGGCGTCGGCAAGACCGTGCTGATCATGGAGCTGATCAACAACATCGCGAAGACCCACGGCGGCTACTCGGTGTTCGCCGGCGTCGGCGAGCGTACCCGCGAGGGTAACGACCTCTACCACGAGATGATGGAATCGGGCGTCATCAAGACCGACGGCCCGGGCTCGAAGGTGGCGCTGGTGTACGGCCAGATGAACGAACCGCCGGGTGCCCGCGCCCGCGTCGCGCTGACCGGCCTGACGCTGGCGGAATACTTCCGCGACCAGGAAGGCCAGGACGTGCTGTTCTTCGTCGACAACATCTTCCGCT
>CAZVAR010000263.1:0-2211 GCA_964625225.1 uncultured Alphaproteobacteria bacterium
GCTGTTTGCGTGGCGCCGGCAGATGTGTGTGCGGCGCGCGGACGCGCCGGGCTTTGCGGAGGTTCAGGTGACCGATCCGATGCCGGCCGGACCTGCGCCAACGATCGAGATTGCGTTTGCGAGCGGGACGAGGGTCCGGATCAGCGGCGGGGTGGATTCCGCCACGGCTTCGGCGGTGGTTGCGGCGGTGGCTGAGCGCCGAGGATGATCCCGATCACAAGCGGCGTTCGGGTGTGGCTGGCCACCGGCTACACGGATATGCGGCGGGGATTTCCCTCGCTGGCGTTGCAGGTCCAGGAGATCCTCAAGCGCGATCCGCTGAGCGGGCACCTGTTCGTGTTCCGCGGCCGCCGTGGCGACCTTGTGAAGGTGATCTGGCATGACGGCCAGGGCGCGTGCCTGTTCACCAAGCGGCTGGAGCGCGGGCGCTTTGTGTGGCCGAGCCAGGGTCGCGAAGCGGTGGCGATTTCCCCGGCCCAGCTCAGCTATTTGCTCTCCGGCATCGATTGGAGACACCCCCAAGAAACCTGGCGACCGACGTCGATGGGATGACGTTTTGCCTTGGCGTGCGCGGGCGGATGTGATTCCGTCGCGGCATGACCTCGGCGCCTGAATCGCTTCCCACGGATCTTGCCGCAGCTCATGCGATGATCCTCGCCGAGCGCGCCGCGCGCCTGGAAGCGGAGGCCGCTGCGGACGCGGCCCAGGCGCACCTGTCGGCGATCGAAGCGCTGATCAGTCATTACAAGCTCCAGATCGAGAAGCTGCGGCGGCAGCTTTACGGCCGCCGGTCGGAGCGCAAGGCGCGGCTGCTGGAGCAGCTGGAGCTGCAGCTCGAGGACCTGGAAGCGACGGCGATGGAGGCCGAGCTGGCGGCGCAGGCGGCCGCGGCCAAGACCCGGAGCGTGGGCTCGTTCCAGCGCCGGCGGCCGGCGCGCAAGCCGTTCCCGGCGCATCTGCCGCGCGAGCGGGTCGTGATCCCGGCGCCGGAACGCTGCCCCTGCTGCGGCTCGAGGCGTCTGTCGAAGCTGGGTGAGGACGTCACCGAGACGCTGGAAGTGGTCCCGCGCCAGTGGAAGGTGATCCAGACCGTGCGCGAGAAGTTCTCGTGCCGGGACTGCGAGAGCATCACCCAGCCGCCGGCGCCGTTCCATGCCACGCCCCGCGGCTTCGCCGGGCCCAACCTGCTGGCCATGATCCTGTTCGAGAAGTTCGGTCAGCATCAGCCGTTGAACCGCCAGAGCGAGCGCTACCGGCGGGAGGGCATCGACCTGAGCCTGTCGACGCTGGCGGACCAAGTCGGCGCCTGCACGGTGGCGCTGCAGCCGCTGCATGCCCTGATCGAGCGGCATGTGCTGAGCGCCGAACGGCTGCACGGGGATGACACGACGGTGCCGATCCTGGCCAAGGGCCAGACGATCACGGGGCACATCTGGGTCTATGTGCGGGACGACCGTCCGTTCGGGGGGCGGGCGCCGCCGGCGGCGCTCTACTACGCCTCGCGCGACCGCCGGAGCGAGCATCCGTTGCGGCACCTTGAGGGCTTCAGCGGCATTCTGCAGGCGGACGCCTACGGCGGCTACAACGGGCTGTACGATCCGGCGCGTGCAGGGGGAGCGGTCACTTCGGCCTTCTGCTGGGCGCATGCCCGCAGGCAGTTCTTCGAGCTGGCGGACATTGCGTCCAACGCCCGGCGCGGCCGGAATGCGGCGGCGATCTCGCCGATCGCGCTGGAGGCGGTCCGGCGCATTGACGCGCTGTTCGACATCGAGCGCGAGATCAACGGCCGCGGTGCGGACGAGCGCCTGCGGGTGCGCCAGGAGAGGAGCGCCCCGCTTGTGGGCGCGTTGGAGGCGTGGCTGCGGGAGCAGCGGACGCGCCTGTCGCGCTCGTCGACGGTTACCCGTCCGATCGACTACATGTTGCGGCGCTGGGAGGGGTTTGCCCGCTTCCTGGAGGATGGCCGCATCTGCCTGACGAACAACGCCGCGGAGCGGGCGCTGCGTGGGTTTGCTCTGGGGCGCAAGTCGTGGCTGTTCGCCGGCTCGGAGCGTGGGGCGGAGCGCGCCGCGGCGATGGCGACGTTGATCATGACCGCCAGGCTCAACGACGTCGATCCGCAGGCCTGGCTCGCCGACGTGCTCGCGCGCATTGCTGGGCATCCGTCGCAGCGGCTTGCGGAGCTGCTGCCGTGGCACTGGGCGGCCGAGA
>CAZVAR010000264.1:0-2202 GCA_964625225.1 uncultured Alphaproteobacteria bacterium
ACGAGCGGAGCATCGCCTCCAGGATGCCCTTCAGGGTGGTTTTCAGATCGTTCCAAATCGCGGTGAAGCCCTCCTTGAAGCTCGCCGCGCCCGTCAACATGTCCGTGAAGTTCACGGCCATGCTGTCGACAATCGCGCGGCCGGCCATCTGCACCGCCGGGGCGATCTGCGTCTCCCACCGGCTCACCGTGCGCAGCCCCGCCTCGATTTCGGCCTGCTCGAGCCGCAGCCGTGCCTGCGTCAGTTCCTCTTCGGTGGCCAAGCCGGATGCCAGGATGCGCTCGTACGCGATGCGCGCCTGTTCCGCCGCGCGGTGCAAGGACGCAGACGTTTCGACGCCCAGCGTTTCGTAGGCACTTTCAAGCAGCGCCGCCTCGGTGCGAGCCCGCATCTGCTCGCCTGTGACGACGCCCGTGTGCTGCGCCAGGATGCGGTTGGCGTCCGACAGCGACATGATCTTGTTGGTCAGGGTCGGCACGTCGCCGTTCAGTTCCCGCACCGTCCGACGCAGGGCCGTCAGCTCCGCGTCAATCGCATCGACGGACTGTCCCGATTTGATCGCGGCGGCCCGCAGATCCTTCAGCCGATCGATCATCGTCTCGGCGGCCTTCTGGAGCGGGCCAGCGCCCTCACGCGCAGCGGCCGTCAGCGCCCCTTGGAGCCGCTGGATCTCGTCGGTCACGTCCTGCCGGGTGATGATGCCCAGCGACCGCAGCGCGCCCGTCTGCGCCTCCACCGCCGCCGTCGCCTGCTCAGCCGCCCGTCGGGCTGCTTCGTCGGCCGCACGCTTGTCCTCGGTCGCCTGGGCCGCCGTGCGGGCGTGGGCCGCCTGCTGGTCGTAGGCGTCGGCCAGGGCCAGCACGCTCGGCGGGAGCACGTCGAGGCTCAGGCCAAGGGCCTTGGCCTGATCGCGGGCCGTCACCGCCGACTGGCCCAGGTTGGCCAGCACGGTCGCGCTGCTCTCGCCGGCGCCCTCGAGGTGGCCGATCTGAAGCGCCAGATCCTCAGCCGACCGCGTGAGCGCCCGCTGAGCCTCAAGGTTCCGCTCGGCGGCCGTCAGTTCCTTCTGCGAGGTCTCATCGACGGCTTCGCCCAGGTCCTCGAGCGCCGCCTGCCGCCGGCTGAGAATGCCGAGCATCAGGTCTTCGTCCGACACGAAGTTGCCCGTGAACATCGTCTGGAAGCGCGCGGCCAGGAACTCGACCCGCTCACCCAGCGTGAGCGCCCGGAGGCCGAGCCGTTCGATCTGTTGGCTCGCCGTTTCCGAGGCATCGCCCATCGCGCCGATGTCGCGCAGCCACTTGCCGATGTTCCAGCCAGCCATCGCCGCGCCCACCGCCGGGATGGCGCGCGTGGCCAGGACACTCAGGGTCGAACCGAGCGCGCCGAGTTTGCCGGTCAAGGCGGCCGTGGCTAAACCCTTCGAGCCGAACACCCCGATCACCGTCGTCAGGCCCGTCGTCATCGCGCCGAGCGCCCAGAGCACCGGGCCAATCGCCGCGCCGAACGCCGCCACACCCGCGATCACCGTCTGCACGGGCGCCGGCATCGCGGCGAAGGCGTTCACGACAGCTTCGAGCGCCGGCAGCATCGACGCCGCCGCATCAAGGACTCGGTGGAGGATCGGCACGAGCGTACCGCCGAGCGTGATCCCCACGTCCTGCAGCCGGTTCCAGAAGAGCTTGATCTGCTGCTCGGTCGTCCTGAAGCGTTCCTCTGCTTCCTTCGTCAGCGCGTTGTTTTCACTCCAGGCTTCGTTCCCGAGCTCGAGCGACCGCCGCAGCACGTCGCCCGCACCCGAGGCGCGGAGCAGCGCATCGCGCAGCCGGATCTCAGACATGCCGAGGTCTTCGATCACCGCGAAGACGTTGCCGCCCTCGGTGCGCACCCGGCCGAGCCCTTCCACGAAGGCCGTCGTGGCCATCGCCGCGTTTTCAGCGAACGCCTCGCGAAAGGCGTTCCCGGTCATGCCGGCAATCGCCGCTACCTGCTCGAGCTTCTGGCCGCCTTCGCCTACGCGTGAGGCCAACTCGATAAACACCTTGGAGATGGCCGTGCCGCCAGCCTCAGCGTTGATGCCGACGGAAGACAACGCGGTGCCGAAGGCGAGAATCTCCGCTTCCGCCAGTCCTACCTGCGCGCCCGCACCGGCAATCCGCAGGCCGAACTCGACAATCTCCGATTCCGTCGTGGCGAAGTTGT
>CAZVAR010000265.1:0-2185 GCA_964625225.1 uncultured Alphaproteobacteria bacterium
GGTCATTCGCAATTCAAGAACATCATGCATCGCAAGGGCGCGCAGGATGCGAAGCGCGCCAGGATCTTCACTCGTCTGGGGCGGGAGCTGGAGGTCGCGGCGCGCATGGGCTCGCCCGATCCTGCGGCCAATCCGCGGCTGCGCGCAGCCATCGCGGCGGCGCGCGCCGCCAACATGCCCCGCGATAGGATCGAGCGCGCCATCAAGAAGGCTACGGGCGGTGAAGAGGCGACCGACTATCAGGAGGTCCGGTACGAGGGCTACGGCCCCGGCGGCGTCGCCATCATCGTCGAGGCGCTGACCGACAACCGCAACCGCACCGCAGCCGACGTGCGCTCGGCCTTCAACAAGTTCGGCGGCGCCCTCGGAGAGACAAACTCGGTCGCCTTCATGTTCGACCGGGTCGGCTCGATCCAGTATCCGCCGGACTCCGGCACCGCCGACGAGATGCTGGAAGCGGCGATCGAGGCCGGCGCGCAGGACGTCGTGTCCAGCGCGGACGGGCACGAGATCCTGACCACGGTCGAGGATTTCCACCAGGTGCGCGACGCGCTGTCGCAGCGGTTCGGCGATCCCGAAGCGGCACGTCTGACCTGGAAGCCGCAGACGCTGGTTCCGGTCGCACAGGAGCCGGCGGAAGCGCTGCTCAAGCTGCTGGAAGCCCTGGACGACAACGACGATGTGCAGGCCGTAGTGGCCAATTTCGACATGCCGGACGAAATGATGACGCGCCTCGCCGGCTGAGGTCGATCGAGGGGCGCGAAGGCGGGGGCGCGGTGCGGATACTGGGGCTCGATCCCGGACTGCAGAACACCGGGTGGGGGATCGTCGAGACGGACGGCAACCGCCTCCGGCATGTGGCGAACGGCACCGTGCACTCGGACGGCCAACGCGATACGGCCACGCGACTGCTCCAGATCTTCGAGGGCCTGACCGCGGTGATCGCAGCGCATGCACCCACCGAAGCCGCGGTCGAGGAAACCTTCGTCAACAAGAACGCCTCCTCCACGCTGAAGCTCGGCCTCGCCCGCGGCATCGCGCTGCTGGCGCCTGCGCGCGCAGGGCTGCCGGTGGCGGAGTATGCGGCCAAGGTGGTCAAGAAATCGCTGGTCGGCGTCGGCGGCGCCGACAAGCATCAGGTCGCCGCGATGCTGCGGCACCTGCTGCCGGGGGTCGACGCCGACAGCGCGGATGCTTCCGACGCGCTCGCGGTGGCCATCTGTCACGCTCACCACAGCGCGACGCAGCGGCGCTGGGCCGGCGCCGGACGTGTTGCCATCGCGGACAAATGTTCCGTATACGTTCCGGATGCCGGCCCTGCCCGGCGGCGACGCGGCCGGAGCGGGCTCGACATCGCGCCCTCCGCGGTGACCAGGGACCTCGCGGGCGAAGAGGACCGGGCGGAGCGCACGGTGCCCCCCCGGAAGGGACTGGAATGATCGGAAAACTGACCGGCATCGTCGATTCGGTCGGCGAGGATTGGGTGATCCTCGACGTCGGCGGCGTCGGATACATGGTCCACGCCTCGGGCCGGACGCTCGGCCGGCTGCAGACGCTGCACGGACCGGTGAGCCTGCTTGTGGACACCCGGATGCGCGAGGAGCAGATCACGCTGTTCGGCTTCCTCGAGAGCGCCGAACGCGACTGGTTCCGCCTGCTGACGCAGGTGCAGGGCGTCGGCGGCCGGGTCGCGCTGGCGCTGCTGACCGCACTCTCGCCGGAAGATCTCGCCCGCTCCATCGCCGCCGAGGACAAGCGCAATCTTACCCGTGCCGACGGGGTCGGGCCGAAGCTGGCGGCGCGTATCGTCAACGAGTTGCGGGACCGCGTATCGTCATTGGCATTCGCCGCGCCGCGCGCCCCCGTAGCCGCGAACGACGGCGCCGCGGCGGCCGCGGCCGGCGACGCGGTGCGGGACGCCGTCTCCGCCCTCGTCAATCTGGGGTACGGGCGGGCGGACGCCTACAGCGCCGTCGCCCAGGCCGCACAAGCGGCGGGTGACGGGGCGACCCTCGAAATGCTGGTGCGCGCCGGCCTGAAGGAGCTCGGCGCATGACCGACCACAGTCCGGGAAACGGCCGTCTGGTCGGCCCCGAGCCGATGGCGGGCGACAGCGGGGACGCCTCGATGCGCCCGCTCAGCCTCGACGAGTTCACCGGGCAGCGGCAGGCCCGGGAGAATCTCA
>CAZVAR010000266.1:0-2162 GCA_964625225.1 uncultured Alphaproteobacteria bacterium
CAAATCGGCGAAGGCGTCAGTTCTCCGCGGCCCTACGCCGCGGCCTCATTGAAGCCAGAACCGAATGGCGAGCAAGGCGAAGCAGCAGCTGGTTCTCCGCGGCCCTACGCCGCGGCCTCATTGAAGCCGCTTTGCGAACGGCCCTTCCGTCACAACGAACTCGGCGTTCTCCGCGGCCCTACGCCGCGGCCTCATTGAAGCCTGTTCAACACCGTCGTGGCCGACAACCTCTAGGGGGCGTTCTCCGCGGCCCTACGCCGCGGCCTCATTGAAGCGCTGTCTACCGTCGCTGTCCTTCCTGCCACCCCGGCAGTTCTCCGCGGCCCTCCGCCGCGGCCTCATTGAAGCTGGTCTTCGGCGGCAGATGCGGCCGCCTCGGCGTCCGGTTCTCCGCGGCCTCCTTGAAGGGGCACGCTGCTGGCCGCCGGCAGCACCGCGCGCCAGCCCGTTCTCCGCGGCCGCTCGCTGCCGGGACGGTCATCACGCACAGCGCTGCCCGGCGCGCATGGGAGGGTTTCGGATCCGGCAGGCCGCAAGCCATCGGCTGGACGAGATCTCCGCCCACACGCGCAAGACCCGGGGCGAGGCCCGGACGGACGCCTGTCTCCGCGCCCTGTCCGAGCGGCTCGGAGCAATCGCGGCGCGCACGTTCTCCTGGCGCCGGACTTCGGCCGAGTTCGGCGTCGACGGCTGTGTCTGCCGCTACGAGAAGCATTTCATCTGTTGGCAGCGGCTCGACGACGGCAGCGTCGGCATCGTGGCGGTTCTGCACGATCGGATGCACCAGACCGACCGCTTCAAGGACGATCTGGGGCGGTGATCCGTCGCGTTAGACAAGCGAGCGCTTCGCGAAGCAGCGCGCCGCCGTTCGAGCCGCGCACGCTTTTCTGTCGCAAACGTTGCAAATCGAGGTACAGCGCCCCGGCGGCTCCTTCTCGCACAGGCCGCGCGCCTCCTCCCCCAACTTGCCATCATGCGCGAGCTGGCATTGTGCCGTGCGCTGAGCGGGCCCTTGTGATCGAAGGCGGTTTTCGCCGGAATCACCCTCCCCATTCCCCAGCGGATTTGCTGGAGGCAGGGTTCGGACGCCTGCACGGCGTTCTCCTCTGGCGCGCTTCGTTGCAGTGGTTGCGTTGTATCGCCGATGGGCCTTTCCTTGCACCGTAGCTACCCGGAGTCCCACCGCTGGGAGATCCACCCGATGCACGACATGCCCCCCACCCTTGCCGCCGACTACGCCCGCGACGGCTTCGTCTTTCCCATCGACATCCTGTCGGAGGCTGAGGCGGCGGCCCTGCGCGCGGACTTGGAGAGTGCCGAGGACGCGGTGCGGGACGACCGGCGGAAGCTCGCCCTGCTGCGGGGCTATCCGGCGCGGCTGCTGCCCTCGTTCGACCGGCTGATCCGGCATCCGCGGATGATCGCCGCCGCGTCGGCCGTGCTGGGGCCGGACCTGATGGTCTGGGGCTCGGGCCTGTTCATCAAGGAGGCGAACACGCCGAGCTATGTCAGCTGGCACCAGGATCTGACCTACTGGGGGCTGGACCGGGCCGACGAGGTGACGCTCTGGGTCGCGCTGTCGCCGGCGACGCCGGAGAGCGGCTGCATGCGCTTCGTCGCCGGCAGCCACCGGCAGAACATCGTGCCGCACAGCGACACCTTCGCCGACGACAATCTGCTGACCCGCGGCCAGGAGATCGCCGTCGAGGTCGACGAAGCCGAGGCCGTCGACGTGGTGCTGCGGCCGGGGCAGGCGTCGCTGCATCACGGCCACCTGTTCCACGCCTCCGGCCCGAACCGCACCGACGACCGCCGCATCGGCGCCGCCATCCGCTACATCGCACCCAGCATGCGCGCCCGCTCCGGCCCGGAGACCGAGGTCGCCCTCGTCGCCGGCGAGGACCGGTTCGGCCATTTCCGCCTCGCCAATCCGCCCGAGGCGCGCCTCGCCCCCGCGGACTTCGCCGCCGTCGCCGCGGATGCGCAACGACGCGAGCGGATCCTGTTCGAAGGCACACACGGCCGAGCCAAGCGGCGCTAGGTCGTGTACCCATAGAGGGGATTCCCCCTTTTTAACGGGCTCATGATTCAAGCTTGCTGAAAGGGGGAGGTTGAATGGCGCGTTTTGACCTTACCGACCAGGAATGGGCGGTGATCGAGCC
>CAZVAR010000267.1:0-2150 GCA_964625225.1 uncultured Alphaproteobacteria bacterium
CCAGGTCGGGCTGTCGCCCGGCGACGGCGACAAATACCCGCACGAGTTCTCCGGCGGCCAGCGCCAGCGGATCTCGATCGCGCGGGCGCTGTCGAGCGAGCCGGAGTTCCTGGTCTGCGACGAGCCGACCTCGGCGCTCGACGTGTCGGTGCAGGCGCAGATCCTGAACCTGATGAAGGACCTGCAGCGACGGCTCGGCCTGACCTATCTCTTCATCAGTCACAATCTGGCCGTGGTCCGGCACATCTCGGACCGGGTCGGCGTCATGTATCTCGGCAAGCTGGTCGAGGTGGCCGAGGCGCGCACCCTGTTCGCGACGCCGCGGCACCCCTACACCAAGCTGCTGCTCGATACCATTCCCGACATCGAGATGACCGGCCGGCGACGCGTGCCCGTGGGCGGCGAGGTGCCGAGCCCGATCGCCCCGCCGCCGGGCTGCTCCTTCCATCCGCGCTGTCCGTTTGCCGACGCGCGCTGTCGCATCGAGCCGCCGCGGCTCGCGCGCTACGGCGGCAGCATCGTCGCCTGCCACGGCGTCGAGGAGGGGCGCATCCCGGCCGGCTGAGGCGGGTCGCCGGCCGGACCGCCTGCAGCGACCTCTGCCCAGCGGCGGCCTACCGGCCGCCTCGCGGCGCCGGCGCCTTGCCCGCGCCGATATCCCAGTAGATGCCGGCCATGAGCCTGAGCCCCTCGCGGTACAGCGGCGCGAGGCCATGCTCGTTCGGCCCGTGCTGACCGCAGCCTGAATAGGAATTCGGAATCCAGATCACCGGCACGTCGAGCACGTCCATGAAGAGCCGGCTCGGGTTGCTGCCGCTGGAGTTCGGGACGACATTCGGCCGCCCGCCCGCCGTCTCCGCCATCGAGCCGCCGACGAAGCGGACCCAGGGGTCGTCCGGGTCGGTGCGCGATGCCTCGAACAGCGCCTGCTCGACGGCCGGCTCGATCCGCACCTGCTTGAAGCCGTGCTCGTCGAGATGTTTGCGCAGGGCCGGGATGAAGCGGTCGGCCGGAACGTCGACCGTGTGCCGGATCTGCAGCCGCGCCTTGGCGGTGCCCTGGACGGCGTTGACCGGCCGCTCCGGCGTTCCGGTCTTGAAGGCCAGCACGATCACGCTGGTCCAGGCGAAGATCTTCTCCGCCTTAGTCAGGCCCGGCTCGCCCCAGTCGGGGTCGGCCTCCGGCAGGTCGGGCAGGTCCTCGAACTCGATGTCGGCGCAGGCGGCGCGTACCGAGTTCGGAATTGCCTGCGGCGTCCAGCCGGGCACCAGGATGCGGCCCTTGGGCGAGACGATGGTGGCCAGGGCATGGCCGAGAATGAAGCCGGGATCGGCCAGCACACCGCCCCAATGGCCCGAATGGTGCGAGCCCTCGCGCAGATCGACGCTGAGATCGAAGGAGATGGCGCCGCGCGCCCCGAGCTTCATCTCGGGCCGGGTCAGCGTCTGCCGCGGGCCGTCGAGGCCGATGAACACGTCGGCCGCGAGCAGGTCTCGTTGCTGCGCCAGGAACTCGCGCAGACCGGGCGAGCCGATTTCCTCGCCGGTCTCGATGAAGAACTTGACGTTGAAGCCGAGCCGGCCGCCACGCGCCTGCGCCACCGCATCGAGCGCGGTCATCGCGATCAGATGCTGGCCCTTGTTATCGACGGTGCCGCGGCCGTAGACCCGGTCGCCCTCAACGGTCACGGCGAAAGGCTCCAGCCCCGGCCGCCACTGGTCGGCTAGGCCGCGCACCACGTCGCCGTGGCCGTACATCAGCACGGTCGGTTTGGACGGATCCTCGATCCGCTCGGCGACCAGGAACGGGCCGCCCTTGTCATCCGGGTTGTCGAAGATCCGGATCGGATCGTAGCCCATGCGCCGGAACGCCGGCTCCATGCCGTCGGTGAGATAGCGGCGGAGATCGTCCCGACGCTCCGGCTCCTGGCTCTCGGACGGGATCGCGACGAGTTGGCGAAGCTGGTCGAGGAAGCTGCCGTCGTCCCAGCGGGCAGCGGCGCGGGCGACGGCATCGGTACGGGTGACTGACATCGGCGTCTCGGCTGTTGTCGTTCGGTCCGGCGCGAGCTTAGCAGGGGACTGGCGCCAAGCCATGGGGGTTCATGGGGATCGGTGGGGGTCCGTGCGGGTTCATGGGGGTCCGTGCGG
>CAZVAR010000268.1:0-2142 GCA_964625225.1 uncultured Alphaproteobacteria bacterium
TGATCTCGACATCGTCGCCGACGCTGACGCCGGGACCGAAGCTGACGAACGGGCCGACCGTCACGTCGCGCCCGAGCCGCGTGTCGTGGCTGAAATAGACGGTCTCCGGCATCACCAGGGTGGCGCCGTTCAGCATCGCCGCCTCGCGCAGCCGGCGCTGCACCACCGCCTCGGCCGCGGCGAGCTCGACCCGCGAGTTGACGCCCAGAAGTTCCTCCTCCGCGCCCTCGACGACCGCGCAGGGCAGGCCGCGCCCGCGCGCCAGGCCGACGATGTCGGTGAGATAATACTCGCCCTTGGCGTTGGCGTTGCCGATCCCGTCGAGCAGGTCGAACAGGACGGCGCCGTCGACCGCCATCACGCCCGAATTGCAGAGCGGGAGCGCGCGCTGCTCGGCGGTCGCGTCGCGATATTCGACGATCGCCTCCAGGCCCCCCTCCGGTCCGAGCACCAGCCGCCCATATTCGTTCGGCCCGGCCGGCCGCATGCCGAGCACGACCACCGCCGGATGCGGCGCGGCGGCGCGCGCCGCGAGCATCCGCTCCAGCGTCGCCGCCGAGACGAGCGGCGTGTCGCCGTAGAGCACCAGCACGTCGCCGTCATAGCCGTCCAGCAGCTCCCGGGCGGCCATCACCGCATGGGCGGTGCCGCGCGCCTCCGACTGCAGGGCGACGGGCACCGGATCGACCGCGGCGGCCACCGCCTCCATCCCGGGCCCGACGACGACCGCGAGCCGGTCGGCGCCCAGCCCGCGCACGGTATCCAACAAATGCAGAACCATCGGCCGGCCGGCCAGCGGGTGCAGCACCTTCGGCCGGGCCGATCTCATGCGGGTTCCTCTGCCGGCCGCGAGAATCACGGCCCCGAACTTCCGACGTCCCATTCGCCCTCGACGACCACTCGACTATTACCGGCCAGTGCCGATCCCGTACCATGCCGGCGCGCCCGCGCGAAGTGATGCAACGCACACCGCCGCCGGTTTGCGGCGCCCGGCGCCGCAGCCCGGCGGCCCGCTGGCAGCTTGCCGAAACCGACCGGCTCGATCATAGACTTCCCCCGGCCCCAGTTTGCAACTGCGGCCCGGAAAACATGCGGCTCCACGATCGGGCGCCGGCGCGGCGCCCGCAGGAGGACCATCGTGTCGCAGACATTCAGGGGCATCATCTTCGACCTCGACGGCACGCTGATCGACAGCGCCCCCGACCTGCATGCCGCGGCCAACGCACTGCTGGCCGAAGCCGGCCGGCCGCCGCTGTCGCTCGACGCGGTGACGCGCATGATCGGCGACGGCATGCCGCGGCTGATCGAGCGCGCCTTCGCCGCGACCGGTGCGCCGGCCCCGGCCGACCGGATGCCGGAACTGACCAGGCGCTTCCTCAAAGTCTACCAGGACCCGGCCCGGCCCCACCTCACCCGCGCCTATGCCGGCGTCGCGGAGGGGCTCGATGCCCTGCGCCGGGCCGGACTGCGCCTCGCCGTCTGCACCAACAAGCTCGAAGCGGCGGCGCGCTCCGTGCTGGCCGAGCTGGACCTGGCACGGCGCGTCGACGCGGTGGTCGGCGCCGACGGAGCGCCGGCGCAGAAGCCCGACCCGGCACATCTCCGGACCGCCCTGGAGCGGATCGGCGTCGGACCCGACGAGGCGGTCATGGTCGGCGACGGTCCGAACGACGCGGCGGCGGCGTGCGCCCTCAACATGCCCTTCGTGCTGGTCGGCTACGGCTACGGCAGCGCCGCGGTTCCGCGCGATGCGGTCGCCCGCCGCATCGAGCGCTTCGCCGACCTGAGCACCGCCCTCGCGGCCCTGACGCGCCGGTAGGGGGCCGCGGCGCGGCATCCCCCGGCACCGGCCGGCCCGTCTCCGGACCGGACCGGCGGGCGGCCGGCAGGATCGCGGCGAGCGGCGGACATCCACGGACCGGGCGGCGTATTCCACGCGCCCCCGTCCCGAAGCCAGGATATACGACCCGGGGATTAACCGAAACTTGACGCCACCGGCCGCGGCACGGCCGCAACGGAAGGCTCGGAGGCGCCGGTGCAACCGGTCCTTGACAGCCCGCCGGGCGCCTCGTACATGCTGGCCGGCAGCGGGCGCGTAGCTCAGCGGGAGAGCACTGTCTTCACACGGCAGGGGTCGCTGGT
>CAZVAR010000269.1:0-2104 GCA_964625225.1 uncultured Alphaproteobacteria bacterium
AACGTCATCAACCCGTCGTTGATCCAGTGGCGCAACGAACGGGTGAAGTCCAGCGCCCCGAAATGAAGGCCGATCGGCGTTTCCCAGAACGCTAGGAACGGGGTTGACCAGGCCGAGTTCGCCAGGACCAGCGCGGAGAGCGCCGCAAGGAACAATAGCGCCCCTGCCGCCGCCTCGATCTTCAGAAACCGCGCGAACGGCTTCGTGATCCGGTCGGCAATCGCATGCGGCAGGTCCGTGCTGCTTCGGTCGTTCATGCAGCCTCTTCAATCGCTTCGGGCCCGCGCGATGGCGCGGCAGGTCTTGGGCGTCGCCGACCGCGGCCGGGGGGAGGACCCACTGCGTTACACGAACCGCCGCCAGTGGCACGCTTACGCCGACGCGGGCGCCACCGTTACCGCCACGTCCAGCGCTTCGAATGCCTCCGCGTCGCCAGCGAAGCTGCCGGAAACCGGCATCGTCTGGCGGATGTGGCGCGCCACGGCGACCGGGATCAGATTGAACCCGCCGACGCTGCGGTTGGTCGGATCGAACATGATCCAGCCGGCGCCCGGTACGTAGACTTCCGCCCAGGCGTGGGTCGAGCCGGTTTCGGAGGAACCCACCGCGTCGCGGGTCGGGTCGTACAGGTAGCCGGAGACGATCCGCGCCCCGAAACCCAGGCTGCGCACGGCATCGACGAACAGCACCGCGAAATCGCGGCACGAGCCCCGGCCGCGCGCCAGTGTCTCGACCGGCGTCTGCGCGGCCTCGTCGTCGCGCTCCTCGTAGACGACCTGGGCGGCAACGCCGTTGCTGATGTCCTTTAGCAACGACAGCGTATCGGTGCCCATGCCAGCGACGAAATCCTGCGCCCAGTCGCGCAGTTCTCCCGCGGAATCGAGATAGGCCTGCAGCCGCAATGCGCCGAGATCGGTCATCTCGTCCTCGCTCAGCAGGAACGGATAGGTGGACGCCGAGGCGGCGATGGGGAAGACCGGCCATTCGTCGACATCGAGCGTCAGCTCGGCAACGCTGTCGATGACCAGCGTGTCCGCCGGCTCGGTGAACGTGGCCGTCGCCACGGCGTTGCCGGCGACGTCGTGCGCCCAGGTCACGGTCGCAGCGGGAGATATCGCCAGATCATGCGCGTGCAGCCGCAGGGTGCGGCTCTCCCGCGGGCGCAGCATCAGGCGGTGCGGACCGAACACCATCGGCGCGCGGTAGTGGTAGGTTGTGCGGTGATGCACCGTCAGCGTGGTCAACCTCACGATTCAGCCGCAGTCGAGTCGGCTTCGCTGAACGTGACCATGCGGCCGCGCTCTTCGTCCCACAGGACGAACGGCACGGCGCGGAGCCCATCCCGAAAGGACAGGGTGGGAACCTCACGCAGGGCCGGTATCGACGCGTGGCATTCCCGGAGCCGGTAGTTGGGAATGCGCGGGTTCAGATGATGCACATGGTGGTATCCGATATTGCCCGTGA
The DNA here is from genome assembly GCA_964625225.1 of uncultured Alphaproteobacteria bacterium. GTDB lineage: Bacteria > Pseudomonadota > Alphaproteobacteria > JAJUGE01 > JAJUGE01 > CAZVAR01. The sequence continues at coordinate 1,465 of CAZVAR010000269.1, forward strand.
ACCATTGCATGACAGCGGGCAGGCGCAGGTAGGTTGAACTTCGCAAAGACGCCGAAACCGCGTCCCAATCGTCGCGACGCGCCCACTGCGTCGTTTCGCCACGATGCTGCACCGAGAACAGCCAGACACCGATGATCGAGGCCAGGACCATAATCGGGAGCTGCACGGTCGCGACCTCGCCGAACCCGAGCAGCAGGCCCAGCCCGCCGAACATCGCGACCAGCGCCACGTCGGTGATGTAGACGGCGCGCCGCTCATGTCGCCATGCTCGCGGTGTATCGAAGGGAACTCTATAAAGGCCGAGAAAGACCAGCGGCGGAAGGAGAATATTGGCGACGAGCGGATGTCGGGCCGTTCGGTACCACCAACGTTGCCATGGGCTCAGCGCGCGATACTCGGCCACCGTCAGGCAGGACGAATAGATGTCGGCACCGCTCTGACGGCGGTCCAGGTTGTTCCAAATCCCATGGTGGCCGGCGTGTTGTCGCCGCCACGACGCGTAGGGTGTCAGCGTCAGCAGGCTGCACGCGAAGCCGAGGATATCGTTTGCGCGGCGTCCCCGGAAAAACGACATGTGCCCGCAATCGTGCTGGATGATGAAGATACGGACCAGGAAACCGGCGGCCAGCGGTGCGAGCGC
>CAZVAR010000270.1:0-2090 GCA_964625225.1 uncultured Alphaproteobacteria bacterium
CGCCACCGACCTGGTGCTGACCGTCACGCAGATGCTGCGCAAGAAGGGCGTGGTCAACAAGTTCGTCGAATTCTACGGCCCCGGCCTGGACGAACTGTCCATCGCCGACCGCTGCACCATCGCCAACATGGCGCCGGAATACGGTGCGACCTGCGGCTTCTTCCCGGTCGATGCCGAGACCATTGCCTATCTGAAGGCGAGCGGCCGCGATCCGCAGCGCGTCGCCCTGGTCGAGGCCTATGCCAAGGCGCAGGGCCTGTGGCGCACCTCGCGTTCGGCCGACCCGATCTTCACCGATACGCTCGAACTCGACCTGTCGACGGTCGAGCCCTCGCTGGCCGGCCCGACCCGTCCCGAGGGCCGCGTGCCGCTCAGCCGCTCGGCGACCGAGTTCAAGGACGCGCTGACCAATTTCTACGGCAAGAAGACGGCGCTGGACTTCCGCGCCAAGGTCGAGGACGCCAATTTCGACCTCGGCCATGGCGACGTGGCGATCGCCGCCATCACCTCCTGCACGAACACCTCGAACCCGAGCGTGCTGCTGGGTGCCGGCCTGCTCGCGCGCAACGCCATCAAGAAGGGCCTGCGCACCAAGCCGTGGGTCAAGACCTCGCTGGCGCCGGGCAGCCAGGTGGTCACCGACTACCTCGCGCAGTCGGGCCTGCAGAAGGATCTCGACAAGCTGGGCTTCCAGATCGTCGGCTACGGCTGCACGACCTGCATCGGCAATTCCGGCCCGCTGCCGGACAACATCTCGAAGGCGATCACCGACAATGACTTCGTGGTCGGCGCGGTGCTTTCGGGCAACCGCAACTTCGAGGGCCGCGTGCATCCGCTCACCAAGGCGAACTACCTAGCCTCGCCGATGCTGGTGGTTGCCTACGCGCTGGCCGGCAACCTGAAGGTCGACCTGACCAAGGATCCGATCGGCCATGATGCCAAGGGCAAGCCGATCTACCTCAAGGACATCTGGCCGTCGAACAAGGAGATCGCGGCGCTGGTGCGCAAGTACGTTACCCCGGCGATGTTCAAGAAGCGCTATGCCGACGTCTTCAAGGGCGATCCGCACTGGCGCAGCATCAAGGTCGGCACCGGCCAGACCTACAGCTGGGATTCGAAGTCGACCTATGTGCAGCATCCCCCCTACTTCGAGGGGATGAGCAAGACGCCGAGCCCGGTGACCGATATCAAGGGTGCCCGGCTGCTCGCCATCCTCGGCGACAAGATCACGACCGACCACATTTCGCCGGCCGGTTCGATCAAGAAGGACGGCCCCGCGGGCAAGTACCTGATGGAGAACGGCGTGGCTTACGCCGACTTCAACTCCTACGGCGCCCGCCGCGGCAACCACGAAGTCATGATGCGCGGTACCTTCGCCAATATCCGGCTGCGCAACGAGATGGTGCCGGGCACCGAGGGCGGCATCACGAAGTATGTTCCGACCGGCGAAGTCATGTCGATCTACGACGCGGCGATGAAGTACAAGGCCAGCGGCACGCCGCTGGTGATCGTCGCGGGCAAGGAGTACGGCAACGGCTCGTCGCGTGACTGGGCGGCCAAGGGCACCATCCTGCTCGGCGTCCGCGCGGTGATTGCCGAAAGCTACGAGCGCATCCATCGCTCGAACCTGGTCGGCATGGGTGTCGTGCCGCTGCAGTTCCTGAACGACATGACCCGGGAAACCCTGCGGCTCGACGGCACCGAGAAGTTCGACATCACCGGGCTGGCTTCGGGCCTCAAGCCGCGCATGAAGCTGCCGGTGACGATCACTCGCGCCGACGGGTCGACCCAGACTATCGAGGTGCTGTGCCGCATCGATACGCTGGACGAGATCGACTACTACAAGAACGGCGGCATCCTGCATTACGTGCTGCGCAATCTGGCGACTGCCGCCTGAGGCTCAGCGACAGGCAGATGCGAAAACGGCCGGGGAAACCCGGCCGTTTTTTTGTGTATGATCCATCCATGACAGACGCCGCATCCGCCCGGATCACGGCCATGGTCGCGGCCGATCCCTGGGCAATGGACATTCTCCGCATCGCCCGGCGCCTTGCCCTGCCCGACTGGGCGATCGGCGCCGGCTTCCTGCG
>CAZVAR010000271.1:0-2058 GCA_964625225.1 uncultured Alphaproteobacteria bacterium
TGATCGACATCGCGCTGAAGCTGGAAGGGCTCTACCGGCACGCCTCGACCCACGCCGCCGGCGTGGTCATCGGCGACCGGCCGCTCCAGGAGCTGGTGCCGCTCTATCGCGATCCGCGCTCCGACATGCCGGTGACGCAGTTCAACATGAAGTATGTCGAGATGGCCGGGCTGGTGAAGTTCGACTTTCTCGGCCTCAAGACGCTCACCGTGCTCGAATGCGCGCTGAAGCTGTTGCGCGATCGCGGCGTCGAGCTCGACCTGTTGCGCCTGCCGCTCGACGACCAGAAGACTTACGACCTGCTCGGCAGCGGCATGACCGCGGGCGTGTTCCAGCTCGAAGGGGCCGGCATGCGCGACACGCTGAAGCGCATGCGCCCAAACCGCATCGAGGACATCATCGCCGTCGTCGCCCTCTACCGCCCGGGGCCGATGGAGAACATCCCGAGCTACATCAATCGCAAGCACGGGCTGGAGGAGCCGGATTATCTGTATCCCAGCCTGGAACCGATCCTGAGGGAGACCTACGGGATCATCATCTATCAGGAACAGGTGATGCAGATCGCGCAGGAGCTGTCGGGATACAGCCTCGGCGGCGCCGATCTCCTGCGCCGGGCCATGGGCAAGAAGATCAAGGCGGAGATGGCGGCGCAGCGCGCCACCTTCGTCGAGGGCGCCCAGGCGCGGGGCGTCGACCCCCGCAAGGCGAGCGAGATCTTCGATCTCGTCGACAAGTTCGCCGGCTACGGCTTCAACAAGTCGCACGCCGCCGCCTACGCGCTGATCGCCTATCAGACCGCCTATCTCAAGGCCAACCACCCGGTCGAGTTCATGGCGGCCCTGATGACCTACGACATGCACAACACGGACAAGCTGAACGCTTTCCGTCAGGAGCTGCATCGGCTCGGGATCGCGCTGCTGCCGCCCGACATCAACCGCTCCGGCGTGACCTTCACGGTCGAGGATACGCCGGAGGGCAAGGCGGTACGCTACGCGCTGGCGGCGATCCGCAATGTGGGCCGGCAGGCGATGGAGGACATTGTCGCCGAGCGCGACCGCGGCGGCCCGTACCGGGACCTCTTCGATCTGGCGCGGCGGCTGGACACCCAGGCCTTCAACAAGCGGCAGCTCGAAAACCTGGCGCGGGCGGGCGCCCTGGACGGTCTCGGTGTCGACCGGGCGCAGGCGCTCGCCGGCGCCGATCTCGTCATGCGCTATGCGGCCGCGGCGGCGGGCGAGCGGCGGAGCAGCCAGGTCAGCCTGTTCGGCAACGGCGCCGAGGCGGCGGTGCCGCCGCCGAGCCTGCCAGCGGTCCCGGCCTGGACCGAAATGGAGAAGCTGAAGCAGGAGTTCGAGGCGATCGGCTTCTATCTCTCCGCCCACCCCGTCGATGCCTACCGGCAGACGCTGGAGCGCAAGGGGGCATGCCCGATCGCCGAGATTCCGCGCCGCGTCGGCCACGCCGGCACGGCGCGCCTGGTGATCGGCGGCACCGTGGTGGCGAAGCAGGAGAAGACCTCCGCGCGGGGCTCGCGCTTCGCCTTCGTCCAGCTCTCCGACAGCACCGGCCTGGCGGAGCTGACCGTGTTCTCGGAGGTGCTCGGAGAAAGCCTCGAGCTTCTGGAGGGCGGCCGGCCGGTCCTTGTCACCGCGGAGGCGCGGCTCGACGGCGAGACGCTGCGGATGACCGCGCAGCGGATCGAGGATCTCGACCGGGTCGCCGCCAGCACTTCGGCCGGAATCCGGGTCTTCCTGCAGGACGCGGCGCCATTGGAGCGGCTGCGGGAGCTGCTCGACCGCGAACGGCGCGGGCGGGGCCGGGTCTCGTTGGTGCTCGGGCTGGATCACCAGCGTGAGGTGGAGCTGGTGCTGCCGGGGGGCTATGCGGTCTCGCCGGCGGTGGCGGCGGTGATGCGGACGCTGCCCGGTGTGATCGAGGTCCGCGAGACCTGACGCCGCCGGATTCACTCCTTGCAAAATACGGGGGGCGCGGTTACATCGCCTTCCACTTCGCACGCGGACCCGCGGCGGGGGCGCATGTGCGTATCCCGTCGCTCCG
>CAZVAR010000272.1:0-1985 GCA_964625225.1 uncultured Alphaproteobacteria bacterium
GTAGCGGGCCGCGGCGCCGTATCCGCAGCCGACGTCGAGGATGCGGGACTGGGCGTCGATGTTGCAAGCTGACGAGATCCGCTCGTTCGACCGGGCCATCGCGGTCTGCAGGCTCTCGTCGGGCCGCTCGAAGATGCCGATGTGAAGGTTCTCGCCCCAGATGTCGCGGTAGATCTCGTCGGCGGCGCCGTCGTAATAGGCCTGCGTCTGCCGGACAACTTCGGCGCGGCGCTCGGCCGATCCGTTTTCGGTCGGCGTGACCCCGGCGCGCCGCGGCTTGAAGGCGACCTGCTGGATGAAATCCACGTCGCCTTCGTCGAACGGCCGCTCGAAATCGCCGTAGCGGGTGATCTCCACGAAACCCGCGTCTTCGAGCAGGTGGGCGAGGTAGCCCTGCTTCAGGGGATACAGGTCGAGATCGAAGCGTCGACCGTCCTCGAACGCATATTCGAACCGGCACAGGGTCCGCGAGATCTGGCTCGGCCGGGCGTCGACGTTCTCACCGGTGTAATAGTACCGGTGCTTGGAGCTGAAGCCTTCGCCGAGGATCCGGTCGTAATTGCGGTGATCGATCACCAGCATCCCGCCGGGGCGGAGGATGGTCAGCATCGCCTCCAGTGCGTCGCGGCGCGCCTCGTGCTCGAACAGGTGGGTGAAGGCATTGCCGAGGCAGAGAACCGCGTCGAAGCGGTTCTCGCCGAAGACGGTGTGAAGGTTGCGCCAGTCCGCCACCTCCAGTCCCGCCAACCGGACGCCGTGACGCTTCGCGTTCGCCCGGGTCCGCTCGATCATGTTCGCGGAGCCGTCGGACGCAACCACCTCGAAGCCGGCCTGGGCGAGGACGACGGCGTGGAAGCCGGTGCCGCAGGCCACGTCGGCGACGGTCCGGACACCGTGGGCGCTAAGCAGCCGCGCGAAGAAGCCGGCCTCACCGGCCGCCCGGCCCTGCCAGTCGATCAGATCGTCCCAGCGCTTGACGAATTCCTGCGTGTATTGGGCATGATATCGGTTGCTGCTCGGCAATTCCTGCATCGTGACTCCTTTGTATTTTCGCGCGCAATCGGCGAGAGATTACGGTACAATCCGGTCTCGCTTCAGGAGAGCAGAAGGGATCTGCCCGGCGCGCAGAACTGGTCGGGATGCGGCAACCGGCGCCGGAGCGGAATAAGCTCGGCGACCAAGCGCGCCTCCGATGCCGCGTGGAACAGGAGAAGCGAATTCTGCGGCTTTTTGAAGGTTTAAACGGGACGTTGTTCCCGCTATAATAAAAAGTTTTGGGAGGAAGTGGAAGAAGTATCGCATTGCTCGGGGCCGATCCGTGCTGGCCTTGCGGCACGTGGCGGTCGGGGTACGAAAGTGGCCGAGGGCCACGCACTCGGCCCGTGATTCACCCGGTGCCATCCGCGATCGCGTCTCGGACGTCGCACCTCGCGATCCCGCCGCATCGCGCGGGCCTGTGGCGGGCGCCCGGTCGCGCCCCGATGTGACCGCTTTCGCGGATCCGCCGGCCCGGAGGCCGGGTCGCGGGGCGGCTGATGGCCGGACGTGTAAGCGGTTGCGCCAAGGGTGCCTCCGCCCGGCCCGAACGCCGGACACAGGACCTGGAAGTCGCTTTCGCGATCGGCCATGATGCGGTCCTCCGGTCACGGAGTCACGCCATGGACGAGAATCCGAGCATCATCTCCCATCTCTCTATCGGCACGAATGACTTCGAGCGGGCCGTCGCCTTCTACGACAGGGTGCTGGCCACCCTGGGATGCCGGCGCGTGATGGAGCATCCGGGTGCCGTCGCCTACGGGCGGGCCTATCCCGAGTTCTGGGTGCAGGCGCCGATTGACGGCCGCCCCGCCACGGTCGGCAACGGGACCCATGTCGGATTCGTTGCGCCGTCGGCGGAGGCGGTGCGGGCCTTTCATGCGGAGGCGCTCGCGGCCGGCGCGGTCGATGACGGCCCTCCGGGTCCGCGCCCGGACTATGGCGCCCCT
>CAZVAR010000273.1:0-1922 GCA_964625225.1 uncultured Alphaproteobacteria bacterium
TCGGATGGGGTCAGCCGGCCGCGGCGGCCCTGGCCGGCGCCTGCAGGCGGGCCAGCGCGGCGGCCAGGGCCAAACCGGAGCAGTCGGCGCCCAAGCCCCCCACAACCCCCACCGCGACGACGCCGTTGTCCAGCGACATCAGGAACTGACCCCCGCATTGCCTCACCGAAAGTGTTACTGGACAAGCTGACCGCTGACGGTGCGGCCGTGACGGCGAATCTGGCTGCTGGCGGCCATGACGAGGCGGATCAGTATGGGCGCAAGGCGCGAGCTCGTGGCGGCCGTGTCGGAACGCTACCGGCGGTCTGAGCGTGGGGAGAAGACACGGATCCTCGATGAGCTCACGGCCGTGACCGGGTGGCATCGCAAGCATGCCATCCGGACGCTTGCGGCAAGCTGCCAAGCCCCGCGGCGCAGGCGAGCGCCGAGGCGAACGTATGGGGAGGCCGTTCGTGATGCCGTCATTGCGCTGTGGGAGGCGTCCGACCGGATTTGCGGCAAGCGGCTGAAGGCGATGATTCCCGCCCTGCTTCCTGCGCTCGAACGCCACGGCCGGCTGCGCCTTGGCGCGCGTGATCGAGCGCTGGTGGAGGCGGTCAGTGCGGCCACGATCGACCGGATGTTGACGGAAGTCCGGTTGGCGGCTCGCGGCGGGCGCCGCCAGCGGGCCGGCTTCTCGTCGGCGGTACGTCGGGAGGTCCCCGTGCGGACGTTCGACGGCTGGAACGACCCACCCCCTGGATTCTGCGAGGTCGATCTGGTGGCCCATGGGGGCGTGTCCGTCGCCGGCCCCTTCATTCAGACCCTGACCATGGTCGACGTCGCCACCGGGTGGACGGAATGCTTCCCGCTTCTGGTGCGGGAGGGGACGCTCGTCGTGCAGGCCATTGAGCGCGCACAGACCCTGTTCCCCTGGCCCCTGCGTGGGCTCGACTTCGACAACGACAGCGCCTTCATGAACGGCATCGTGGTGCCGTGGTGCAAGGCGCGGGGGCTCGAGGTGACGCGGTCTCGCGCCTACAAGAAGAACGATCAAGCCTATGTCGAGCAGAAGAACGGCGCGGTGGTCCGCCGCCTGGTCGGCTATGGCCGGTTCGAGGGAGTGGAGGCGGCGCGCGAGTTGTCGCGCTTGTTTGCAGCGTCACGGCTGTACGCGAACGTCTTCCAGCCGTCCTTCAAGCTGCGAGAGAAGCGGCGTGAGGGGGCGCGGATCATCAAGCGTTACGATCCACCACTGCCGCCGTGCGACCGAGCCTTGGCGCATCCGTCCCTCGACGGCACTGTGAAGCGCCGGCTTCGGCGGCTCCGGCGCCAGCTCGATCCGGTTGCCCTGCTGGCTGACATGCGAGCGGCCCAGCGGCAGCTCGGCGAGCACGTGGACCATCGCGCCGGAGCGGCAGTCAAGCTCTCAAATCCAACCACTGTGTCCACCGGCAACTTCGCGGACGGGCTCGGCAGGAGCTGGATGAAGGGAGAGGGGCAGGTGATCCATCGGCGCCGCTACGTGCGCCGCAAGCCTGTCCCGCGGCGGCCGTCGATGCTTGACCCGCATGTTCGCGACATCGAGGCTTGGCTCGCGGCCGCACCGCACCTGAGAGCCGGTGACCTTCTGGCTCGCCTCAACGAGCATGCAGCCGGCAGATTCGGCGCCCAGCAGCGTCGGACCCTTCAGCGATTTGTACGCCAATGGCGCGCCAGGACGGCCAAGCTACTGATCGACGGTGCGGAGGCGACGATCATGATCGGCGCACCTGATGCCGTCCCGGCCGGGACGGCATCAGGTGCAGACCTCACCCCAGTGGATGCTCCCGCCGGTAACACGGCTCGGTGGGGCAATACGGGGGGCAGTTTGTCCTGTCGCCTGACACAGCCAGACTGGGAGCTCGGCTGCTCTCTCGCGTGAGTTCGGATAGGCGCGAGCG
>CAZVAR010000274.1:0-1914 GCA_964625225.1 uncultured Alphaproteobacteria bacterium
TGAGCCACTTGGTCCGGGGCGTGATCGCCGCCTCGAGGTCCTCCGGCCGCAGCTTGAAGCCGTTGTTCTGCGAGCACGGCAGCATCACCGGGCTGCCCTCGGCGAGCCGCACCATGTCCGGATAGGAGGCCCAGCAGGGCGCCGGCACGATCACCTCGTCGCCGGGGCCGAGCGTCGCCATCAAGGCGTTGAAGAGCATCTGCTTGGCCCCGGTCGAGACCATCAGCTCGTCGAGCCCGTAGTCGAGGCCGTTCTCGCGCCGGAACTTCGCCTGGACCGCCCGGCGCAGCTCCGGCGTGCCCTCGGTGTCGGTGTAGCGGGTCTCGCCGCGCCGCATGGCGGCGTAGGCCGCCTCGATCACATGGTCCGGCGTCGGAAAGTCCGGCTCGCCGGCGGTCAGCGCGAGGATGTCGCGGCCTTCGGCGCGCAGCGCGCGGGCGCGGGCGCTCGCGATCTGGCTGGGCGAGCGCTTGACCCGGGTCATGCGCGGGGCGAGGAGGCTCATGGTGTCGGGTCCCGTTCCGTTCGGACAGCGGCCCGACTCTAGACGAAGCGCACGGCCCTGCACAGCGCTCAGCGGCGGCCCGCGCCGGGCGATGCGGCTGTTCGGCCGGCGGGGCGGCGGGCGGCACGCCTCAGCGCCGGCGGCGGCGCCGGCCGAACAGCAGCACCAGCACGATCACCAGGACGACGGCGAGGCCGATGAGCCCCCACGGGCCGATGTCGGACCAGCCGGAATGCCCGGTTGCCGGAGTCGGCGAGCCGGCGTCGGCCACCGGCGCCGGGCCTTCGCCGGTCGTCTGCGCGCGCAGCGGGATCGCGATGCCGTAGAGCGGCGCCGCGAGCAGCAGGGCCGGGGTGCGGCGGCGCCGGATGGTCGATCTGCTCATGCCGGTCTCCTCACCCCGCCAACGCCCCGCCCGCCGCCCCGGTTCCGGGCGCTGGCGTCGATCGGCCGGGCGGCGCCGCCCGCGTCGGGCCCATGGAACAGGCTGCAGACGAGGGATCGGGATTCGCGGATCGCCGGTGCCGACGTAGGGGCGGACCTTCTAGGCCGGGCTGCAAGGAGTCGCAACCGGCGTGGAGTCATCGCAGTCGGCGTCGGCCGGCGCGAATGTCACCGAACCCGCAACCCCTTCCATGGCCATAGCCAGCAGAAACTCGTAAGCATACTCGGTGGCCCGCTGAGCGGTTGATACGCGACTCTCGACTTCGTTGCCGTAGCCGTCATACAGGGTCAGTCGCGTCGGCATTGCCAGCGGACTCCATCCAACTGGGGCACTACTCGTCCATCCGGATACGACCCGCAAAAATTTTTCCGGGGAAAGTGCTTCGCGTGCCGACTGAGCGACGCATCTGACAGAGAGTCCGAGCGCTCCACAAGCGTTCTCTTAGCCTGTCTTTCAGACTCAAGACGTGGACAGGCATACCCACACACCTTGTGACACTAGGCCACCATGCCCAGCTTGAGCCGCTATATGCTATTTGTTGCAAAATCCTAACGAGGCGGCCGTCGTTCCACCGATTTTGTGCCAAAGAGAAAGGGGCCGCGGTTGCCCGCGGCCCCTCGTGAGGGACGGTGCGTCCGGACTTCTTAGAAGTCCATGTCGCCCATGCCGCCCATGCCGCCCGCGCCCGGCGCGCCCGCGGCGGCCTTCGGCTCGGGCTTCTCGGCGACCATCGCCTCGGTGGTGATCAGCAGGCCCGCGACCGAGGCCGCGTCCTGGAGAGCGGTGCGCACGACCTTGGTCGGGTCGACGATGCCGGCCTTGACCAGGTCCTTGTACTGACCCTCCTGGGCGTCGAAGCCCCAGTTGGGATCCTTGCTCTCCAGCAGCTTGCCGACGACGATCGAGCCTTCGACGCCCGCGTTCTCGGCGATCTGCCGCACCGGCGCCTGCAGCGCCTTGCGGA
>CAZVAR010000275.1:0-1911 GCA_964625225.1 uncultured Alphaproteobacteria bacterium
CTACGGCCGCGCTTTCAGCCGGATGTTCAACGCGAGCGCCGCCTTCAAGTCTTCGTGGTCGAAAGCAGAAGCCATGCGGTCGACTTCCGTCGGCGTGAGGCCGACTGCGGCAGCGGTGTTGCGCCAGTCCGCCACCGCCTGCCCCACTTCACCGGCGATCGCCCGCGCGTCCGCGGCAGCGAGCTCGAAGTATTCTGCGACCTCCAGGGCAAGGTCGAGGGAAGCCGTGCCCTCGTCGAGATCGATCGCGGTCGTAAGTATGCGCGGCTTGATGTCCGCCGGCACGGGATTGACGTCGTAGGCCGGAGCAAGGCGCCAGCCGTCGGGTCCAGCATAGAGGAAGCCGTGATTGCGCAGGTGATCGTCGGTGTTGGAAATCAGCACGCTGAAGACGATGCGCCGCCAGAGCATGTTCATGTCCTTCTTCGGCGCGGCGCCGTGCTGGCGCAGCACGTCGACGAATTCGAGATAGCTGCGCGTCTCGTTGTCGTTCGCGCCGAGCATACTCATGGCCGAAAGGAAGGGAATGCGGACGGGCCCCTCCCGGTCGAAGCGACGCACGAGCAGCGTGGCCCTGCCAGCGATCGTCTCGATCCGCCAGGGCGCGACCGGGATGCCCGCCTTCTCGGCGAGGCTCAGCGCGACGGCCTCCCATAGGACCACATTGTAATCGTCGTCTCTGTGCGGAAACTTCGCGATCGCGAGATGGCCATCCCTGTCACGCACCGAAGCCTTGGGCCGCGCGCCGCCGAGCGACGAACCCGGCGCCAACAGAAGGCGCAGATCCTCATCGCTCTCGGAATCGCCGATGACGTGCTCAGCGGCCGAGAGCAGGCGGGGTAGCTCGACCAGCGGCGGGATCGGCATGGCATCGGCAGCCGCAAGGAAGGGCCCGCCTGGCCCTCCGGCAAAGCGCAACGCGCCTTGCCGGGCCTCGTCATTGACCATGAGCAGATAGTCGATCTCGCGCAGCGTGCGGGGCGTCTCGCCGGCCTTGTCCGCCCGCCGGCGTTCGGCGCGGCGCATGAGCACGCGCCCCCAGCGGTCGGGGGCGGAGTCGCCGATAGCGCCGAACAGCGGCTTGTTGGCCGGCGTGTGGAACGGACCGGGGCCGAGCTGCAAGGCGGGCTCAAGGGAGAAGCGGACGGGATTGGCGAGCCAGTCCTTGTCGTATTCAAAGGTGGCGCTGTCCCTCCCCTTGCGCATCCGCGCCCAAAGGCGGCCGGCGAGATGCGGCGCCCCGTCGAGGTCGACATAGACAAAGACGTCGGTATCCATCTAGCGGCCGCCTTCTTGCGCGGGCGGCGTGGCCCGCTGCTTGCGTGGGCGGCGAATGCGCTGCGGCAGATGCTCCTCCTCGAGTTCGAGCCCGACGACGTCAGTGCTGGCGTCGGCGAGGCCGGCGAGCCGGTCGACGAAGCCGAGCGCAAAGAGCACCGTCGCGTAAGTGCCGATGGATACGCCGGGCTCGCCCTTCTCGACCTTGTTCAGGGTCGTGCGGCTGATCGAGGCCCGCTCGGCCATGATGGCGACCGGGATTCGCCGTCGGCGCCTTGCGTCACGGATATCCTCGCCCAGCTTGCGCAGGGCGCGCCGCACCGGGATCGGCAGGGTTGGAGCTGTTCGAGGCCTGGCCATGCGTAACGTCCATATTTGTAGTCTTTATCTCATATAAAGTACAGGATATTGGACGAGATATCAAGGGTGCGTCAATGGCGACCGCAGGCTTCGCGCTTCGCTTAGCGTCCACTTTTCTAGACCATAATAGTCTTATTGCTAAGCATTCTGCACGCAAATCCATGAACGGGGACATGCGACAGCGATATGTCCGCTGATTGGGAGTCAACACCAAACTCGGCGAGTCCTGGGAGGACCAGGCCGGGGACACCGTGCCCGCCGATCCGCTGATAG
>CAZVAR010000276.1:0-1905 GCA_964625225.1 uncultured Alphaproteobacteria bacterium
CGGTCCCGTGTCTGCGGCGCACCGTTTCACGCTGCACCGCGCACGGGATGACACCCGCGGAGAGGGGTGCCGTGCACCGCGCACGGGATGACACTCCAGGGCTCGCGCACATGCATCGGGTCAGGCAACGGCGCAAAGGAAACCGGCCCGCGCGGGGGACCGCGCGGGCCGGGGTAGCGGGCCTGGCTTCAGGCCGGTGCCGAAGTTCTAGAAGAAGAACCAGGCGCCGAACTGGAAGCCGAGCGAATCGCCGCTCTCGTCGCCGCCGACGTCCCAGTGTTCGGTACGATGGCCGTACTGGACTTCCCAGCCGAAGCGCATCTTGTCGACCGGCTGCCACATCCAGTTGGCGTGGACGGTGTACATCTCCTCGGTCATGCCAGACAGCAGGTCGTTGTCTTCGGCGCCGTAGTAGCCACCGACCAGGTTGATGGTCGAGGCGTCGGAGACGCTGAACGACAGGGCCGCGGTGCCACCCCACTGCTCGATCCGGTTGACTTCACCGGCGGAGAACCCGGGGGTGCCGGGGAACACCACCACGCCGGCCGGATTGCCGCCGGACGAGGCGAGGTAGCGGGCGCCGTCGGAGTACTGGCCGGTCAACGCCAGGCTGACGATGTCGCCCAGGTTGATGAGGGCGGCACCCATGACGGCCCAGCCGAGGTCATGATCGCCACCGGGGATGATGCCGGAGGCGTGGTTGGCGCCAAAGTTGCCAGCATGGTTCCAGCTGTTGTCCTGGACCACGCCCGAGACCTGGAACCGGTGACCGCCCGGAGCCGAGTACTCGAACCGCGCGGTGAAGTCCGGGAACTCGTCGTTGGCGCCGCAGAGGTTGGCACCGGCCGACTCGCGGCAGGTTCCGGCGATGACCGGCGCGCCACCGACGTCATTGTGCGCCAGGAACGTCTCCGGGTTCTCGACCGAGACCGCGAACAGCCACGGGCCCTCGTGGTAGGTCAGACGGATCTGCGCCTGACGGTACGAGGCGATGCCGACCGGGCCGAAGAAGTCAACCGTGTCCGGATAGGCGAACAGGTTGATGAAGTTGGACCAGGTCTGGCCGATACCGAGGGTGGTGTTGGGGGTGACGTCCCACTCGCCCCAGGCGTGGCGGAGACGGAAGTGATCCGAGTTCGACACCAGCTCGTTGCCGTTGCCGCCGAAGAAGTCGCCCTCGATGAGGGTCCGGATCTGGCCGATGGCCGTGTCGGCGCGCGACTGGATCCGGAAGCGCGACTGCTTGGCGTGCAGGCGGACGTGGATGTCGTCCTTGCCATCAACCGGGATCGCCGATGCGGCGAACGAGTCGCCGAGGTCGGCTGCGGTGTGAAGGATGAAGTCGCCCTTCACGTAACCGGAGACGGTCACTTCCATGATCGGCGCCGGAAGGTCGGCGCTCGGCGTGATCGCGATGGTGTAGCCGCGGCTCTCAGGCATGTATTCCTGCGGACGCGCGAACGTGCTCTGATCCCAGCCGAGGTCCGATCCCCTATGGAAGGTGATCCAGCTCGCACCGTCCGGCAGGTTGGGCATTGCCGCGCCGGTGGAGCCTGATGCCTCGAGCTGATTGACCCGCGACTGCAGGGCGTCGAGCTGAGCCTTGAGAGCCGTCAGCTCGTCGGCCTGTGCTCCGGTGGCCATGACGCCCAGCGCCACCCCACCCAACAGAGCCCGGCGAAGCCATGTGCTCGAAGTTGCCATTATGTCGTTCTCCCACATTCCCAAAGACTTTAAGGGTACCCCCCGCTCCAATGAGCAACCGGATTGGAGGTGTGCGGACAGTCATGAATCGCACGCCCACATTAGTCGCCGGGCAGGGGTTAAGGGTCAACTGCAATCCCCGGCGACATGGATAGATTGTCACGCCGCGTGTCACAATTGCCACACAGCGGCGGGACGGCG
>CAZVAR010000277.1:0-1889 GCA_964625225.1 uncultured Alphaproteobacteria bacterium
TAGCGTTGGAGCTGGTGACACGCCGCGCGCAGGAGCGGGGTGTCGTCATTTTCTTCGGCCGGCGCGTCGCTCCACCGGATATCGACGATGGCGCCCGCGGATTCGGTGATCGTCAGCGGCCCAGTCGGTGTCGTGATCGTGAACTGCGGCATGCTACAGCCCTCCCCGCCAGTCAGCGGCAGCTTTCTGTTCCCGTACAGGATAGCCGATCAAGCTGCAGCTCGATCGGCCAAGGATCGCGATCGGGGCCGGGCCGCCGTCCGTCGGGCTTGGATCGGCGCTCGCCGCGGCCGCCGATCCGCCTTCGCCGCGCTCCGAAAGCGTGACGGCAAGAGGCGCGGCCGCGTCGGCGCTATGCGTGCACACCGCCGACACGCCCCGCCAGGTCCGCCCGCAGCGTCTCCGGGTCCGTAATCGGCAGCGAGCAGACGGGACCCTGGCAGACATAGGCAGCCGGCCGGCCGGCCACCGGGCCCTGGCCGGCGGCCGGGTGCCCGGCGGGCAGAGCCGTACCGGGCTCGACCGTCAGGACGAGGCCGTTCGGCAGCGACAGGCCGTGCACGGCATGCAGCAGTGCCCGTGTGTCCGCCGCGTCGCGAGGTCCGGCGATGACAATCTGAATGCCATTCTGCAGCAGCTCGCTCGCGTTGAGCAGTGTGGCGAGCGGGACGAAATTGCGCTCGAGCTCCCCGGAGAAGGCGGCGATCGTACGTTCGGCCCGGACGCGATAGTCGTCCTTGCCGGTCAGATAGAAGAGCCGGGCGAGCGCCTCCGCCATCAGGCCGTTGCCCCCCGGCACGGCGCTGTCGGCGGCGGTCTTGGGGCGCGTGATCAGCAGCTCCGTATCGTCCGCCGTCTGGAAGTAGCCGCCATTGGCCGGGTCGGCATAGTGCCGTTCAACCGTCTCGGCCCAGCTCTCGGCCTGCGCCAGCATCTCGGTGCGGCCAGTCGCTCCGAACAGCAGTAGCGCCGCCCGTATCATGCCGGCATAGTCGTCGAGCGTCGCCGGATGCTTGAGACGCCCCTGCCGCCAGCTATGACGCAGCCGGCCATCTTCGGCGGTCATGTGCCGGGCGACGAAAGCGAAGGCGCGCTCGGCCGCCTGGAGCCAGGCCGGCTCGCCGAAGACGGGCGCGGTGAAGGCCAGGGCCGCGATCATCAGCCCGTTCCAATCGGCCAGGACCTTGTCATCCCAGCCCGGGCGTACCCGCTCCTCGCGCGCGGCAAAGAGTCGGGCACGCGCAGCGGCGAGCTTCGCTTCGGTCTCCGGGTCGAGCCGTTCGAGCGCATTCAGCCGGTTGAGAATATTCCTATTCTCCCAATTGCCGGTGCCGGTAACGTCGTAGACCCGCTTGAACAGGGCTGCATCCTCACCGAGCAGCGCATCGATTTCGGCCTCGGTCCAGACGTAGTACTTGCCTTCCTCACCCTCACTGTCGGCATCGAGCGTCGCGGCGAACCCGGCGAGTCCGTCCGCGGCCGCCGGGGCCACCATCTCGCGCAACAGCCAGTCGACCGTCTCGCGCACACGCGCTTCGAAAAGCGGATCGCGCGTGTCCTGCCAGACGGCGGTCATCAGCTCCAGGAGCTGGGCGTTGTCATAGAGCATCTTCTCGAAGTGCGGCACCAGCCAGCGCTCGTCGACCGTGTAGCGCGCGAAGCCACCGCCGAGATGGTCGTAGATGCCGCCCTGTGCCATGTGGGTCAGCGTAGTGACGACGGCCTGCCGGTAGACTTCCTGTCCGGTGCGCGTCCAGGCCCGCCAGAGGAGCTGAAGGATCGGGGTCTGGGGAAATTTCGGCGCGCCGCCGATGCCGCCGTGGAAGGGATCGACCTCCCGCGCGAGCCGCTGCGCCACTAGGTCGAGCACGGCGAGGGGACCCATACCG
>CAZVAR010000278.1:0-1862 GCA_964625225.1 uncultured Alphaproteobacteria bacterium
CGCCCCGACCCGCAGCGTGGAATGACCGACCTGGCAGAGCGCGTTGACGGCCGGCGGGTCGCGGTCGAGAGCGGCGAGATAGTCGCCGAACCCGGCGAAGAACTGTCCCGGCTCGGCAGCGACCAGGTCGAGCGGCGGCGGCGGCCGGCGATCGATCGCCAGCGGCGCGAGACTGACGCCGCAATTGCCGGCCACCACCGTGGTGACGCCCTGGCTGACCTTGCAGGCCATCAGCGGGTCGGCCAGCAGGGCGCGGTCGTCATGGGTGTGCGCGTCGATGAAGCCGGGCGCCAGCGCCCTGCCGCCAGCGTCGATCTCGACCGCACCGGTGATACGGTCGACCTCCCCCACGGCCGCAATGCGATCGTCGGCGATCGCGATCCCGCCCGGCCGCGAAGGGGCGCCGGTGCCGTCGATCAGGCGGGCGTTGCGGAGGACGATGTCGGCACGGTCGCGCTCCATGGCGGGCTCCGATCTGGCGTTGGCGGACCATCGTCATTGTGCGCCCCGACGGCACCAACGACAATCCGCAACGGGGCGGCGGTTCTCGGTCGGCACCGCCGGCGCGACCGGTTTGGCGCAGGCCGGCGGCCGACCGCGGGCGCTGCCCTTCCCTTTTCAGAGCGACGACGAGTTCGTATATCCGTGAACCTCGCAGGGGCGCCGGCATGCGCCGAGGCCTTTGCACCGGAAGGGAGACGACCGTGTGCGGCATTGCCGGCTTTCTGTCGCCGCACCGCGACGGCCCCGACGCGCCCGCGACGACCGTGCGCCGCATGATCGACCGGCTCGCGCACCGGGGACCGGACGACGCCGGTATCTGGACCGACCCCGGATGCGGGGTCGCACTCGGCCATCGGCGCCTCGCCGTCCTGGACCTCTCCGAGACGGGCCGGCAGCCGATGCTGTCGGCCGACGGCCGCTTCGTCGTCGTCACCAACGGAGAGATCTACAATTTCCGCGAATTGCGACGCGCGCTCGAGTCCCGCGGGCACCGGTTTCGCGGGACCTCCGACACGGAGATCCTGGTCGCGGCGCTCGGCGAATGGGGGCCGCTCGAAGCCTGCCGCCGTGCCGCGGGGATGTTCGCGTTCGCGGCCTGGGACCGGCGCGACCGCGTGCTGCATCTGGCACGGGACCGAATCGGCAAGAAGCCGCTCTATTGCGGCCGGGTGCAGGGTCGCTTCGTGTTCGCCTCCGAACTCGGCGCGATCCGGACGCTGCCCGGCTTCGAAGGCGCACTGGATGCGGAGGCGCTCGCCGGCTTCCTGCGCTATGCCTATGTTCCCGACGGACGGGCGATTTATCGCGGCCTGTTCAAGTTGCCCCCGGGCACCCTGCTGAGCATGCCGCTCGACGGCTTCCGCGCCGTCGGCACGGTCGAGGACGCCGCGCCCTTCCTGACCCGCTTCTGGGATTTCGGGGCCGTCGCCCGCGCCGGTCTGGCGGCGCCGATGCCGGCGGACGAGGAGGCCGCCCTGTCGGCCCTGTCGGCGGTGCTGGGAGATGCGGTCGAGCAGCGCCTGACCGCCGACGTGCCGCTGGGAGCCTTTCTGTCCGGCGGCATCGATTCGTCGCTGGTCGTCGCCCTGATGCAGGAGCGGTCGGCGCGGCCGGCACGGACATTCACGATCGGCTTCGACGAGAGCGCATTCGACGAGGCGCCGCACGCCGCAGCAGTCGCCCGGCACCTGAACACCGAGCATACCGAGATCCGCTTCACGGCCGCCGAATGCGAGGCGCTGGTTCCGCGCCTGCCGGCCACCTACGACGAGCCGTTCGCCGACTCTTCGCAGCTCCCGACCCTGCTGGTCTCGATGGCGGCGCGGCGCAGCCTCACGGTGGTCCTGACCGGCGACGGC
>CAZVAR010000279.1:0-1838 GCA_964625225.1 uncultured Alphaproteobacteria bacterium
CACGGCGCCACCGGCAAGGGCAACGACCAGGTCCGCTTCGAACTGACCTGCTATGCCCTCAAGCCCGACATCAAGGTGATCGCTCCCTGGCGCGAATGGGATCTGAACTCGCGAACGCGCCTGATCGAATATGCCGAACAGCACCAGATCCCGATCGCCCGCGGCAAGCGCGGCGAGCCGCCCTACTC
Source organism: uncultured Alphaproteobacteria bacterium (assembly GCA_964625225.1). Lineage (GTDB taxonomy): Bacteria > Pseudomonadota > Alphaproteobacteria > JAJUGE01 > JAJUGE01 > CAZVAR01. The sequence continues at coordinate 189 of CAZVAR010000279.1, forward strand.
CACCGACGCTAACCTGCTGCACATTTCCTACGAGGGCCGGGCGCTCGAGGACCCGTGGGTGGAGCCCGACGAGGAGATGTTCACCCGGACCATCGCCCCAGAGAAGGCGCCCGACCGGGCCGAATATGTCGAGATCGATTTCGAGCGCGGCGATCCGGTGGCGGTGAACGGCGAGCGGCTGTCGCCGGCGGCGCTGCTGCAGCGGCTGAACGAGATCGGCGGCCGCCACGGCGTCGGCCGGGTGGATCTGGTCGAGAACCGGTTCGTCGGCATGAAGTCGCGCGGCGTCTACGAGACGCCCGGCGGCACCGTGCTGCTGGCGGCGCGGCGGGCGGTGGAGAGTCTGACGCTCGACCGCGGCGCGATGCACCTCAAGGACGAGCTGATGCCGCGCTATGCCGAACTGATCTACAACGGTTTCTGGTATGCGCCGGAGCGGCAGATGATCCAGGCCGCCATCGACGAGAGCCAGCAGCGCGTGAACGGCACCGCCCGGCTGAAGCTGTACAAGGGCGGCGTGCAGGTGGTCGGGCGGAAATCGCCCGACAGCCTCTACCGCCTGGACTATGTCACGTTCGAGGCGGACCAGGTCTACGACCAGCGCGACGCCGAGGGCTTCATCAAGCTCAACGCGCTGCGCCTGCGGCTGGCGGGCGCCGCACGGCGATAATCGGCGCTGCGACAATCGGCGCCGCCTGCGGCCTTGAAACGCGTGGCGTCGGGCCATATTTTACGGCGCGTCTACGGGCTTTCCCGCCGCATCGTCGTCTCGGCGCCCGGGGTCGCGGCAGCGTCCCGGAGCGGCCCGTTACCGCTCCGAGCTTCGGCGCGCCGCCCATTTGGGCAGGCGCAACCTTTCGAGACGGGTGGTGTTGTCGATTTGGCGGGAGAACAAGCAACAGCGCCAGGAGTATCGCCATGGACCGTGAGAAGCCCCTCGCCGGCAAGACCGTTGCCATGCTCGTCGCCAACGGGTTCGCCGAAGCCGAGATGACGGAAACCCAGAAGGCCCTGGTGGCCGCCGGCGCCACACCCAAGATCGTCTCGCCCGAGGTCGGCCTGGTCAATGGCTGGCACGAGGGGACCTGGGGTCACAATTTCTACGTCGAGGTGAAGCCCGGCAACGTGCTGCCCAGCCAGTACGACGCCCTGCTGGTGCCCGGCGGCGAGCGCAGCGTCACCGCCCTGGCCGAGAACGCCCATGCCCGCCGCATCATCAAGGGCATGGTGGACATGGACAAGCCGGTCGGGGTGCTGTCCGACGCGGTCGAGCTCCTGGCACGGGCGGAGGCCGTCGCCGGTCGCCGGGTGACCGGGTCGGAGAGCGTCCGCGCGAGCGTCGAGAGCGCCGGAGGCATGTGGTCGGACGAGCCGGTGACGACCGACGGCCGCCTGATCACGGCCGCCGGCGACGAGAATCTGGGCGCCTTCATCGAGACCTTCGTCGCCGCGATCGAGACCGCCAGCGCCGAAGAGCGCGAGGCGGCCTGACCGCCGCGGCGGGTACCACGACGCCTGCCGAAAACCCCCCGGGCTTCGCCCGGGGGTTTTTCTTTGGCGCCGGGGCGGCGGGGCGCCGCGATCGGAACTCGACCGACTGTCGCTAACAAGTCAAGTTGGCCGGTTTTGTAGCATGTGAGTTGTCCGCTC
>CAZVAR010000280.1:0-1835 GCA_964625225.1 uncultured Alphaproteobacteria bacterium
GCGTCGACCACCCGCAGGCCGGCCACACCACGGACACGCAGATCCGGGTAGACCACCGCGAGGGGATCGATACCCATCTTGCAGGTGCCGACCGGGTGGTAGACCGTGGCACCGGTCCGCCGGGCATAGTCGAGCAACTCGTCGTCGCTCTGGAGTGCCTTGCCGGGGCGCATCTCCTCGTCGCGATAGGGATCGAGCGCCGGCGCCTCCATGATCTTCCGCGACCAGCGCATCCCGGCGACCGTCGTCTGCTGATCGAGCGGGTCCGAAAGGAAGTTCGGGCGGATCGCCGGCGCGGCACGGGGGTCGCGCGACTTCACGTGAACGGTGCCGCGGCTCTCCGGCCTGAGCTGGCAGGGCGCGCAGGAGATACCGGGAAACCGATCGAAGATGCGTTTGACCGGATCGGCGAAGGTGGCGGGGGCGATGTGGTACTGCACGTCCGGCGTCTCGAGTTCGGGGCGGGTCCGCACGAACGCCACCACGGTCGCGGCCGGCAGGCTGAGCAGCCCCTTGCGGAACAGGACATAGCGCAGCACCTCGCGGGCGAGCGGCAGACCGCGCGAGAGCTCGTTGAAGGTGACCGGCTGGCTCGCCCGCCACTGCATGCGGATGATGTAGTGGTCCTGCAGATTCTCGCCGACGCCCGGAAGGTCCTGAACCACCTCGATGCCGAGCTGACGCAGGCGCTTGGCCTGGCCGACACCGGACAGTTCGAGGATCTGCGGCGAGCCGATGGCGCCGGCGGCCAGGATCACTTCGCGCGCCGCCCGGGCAGTGCGCCGCTGGCCACCGATCTCGTATTCGACGCCGACGGCGCGGCGGCCGTCGAACAGGATGCGGGTCGTGTGGGCGTCGGTCTCGACCTTCAGATTTGGCCGCTTCATCGCCGGCTTCAGGAAGGCCCGGGCCGTGCTGGCGCGGCGGCCGTTCTTGACCGTGACCTGGCTGTAGCAGATGCCTTCCTGCTCCCAGCCGTTATAGTCGTCGTTCTTCGGCAGGCCGACCTGCTCGGCGGCGGCGATGAAGGCGTCGCAGACCGGGTTGCGCATGGTCAGCTCGGTGACGTCGAGCGGGCCGCCGACGCCGCGCAGCTCGCTCGCACCGCGCTCGTTGTTCTCGGACTTCTTGAAATAGGGCAGCACGTCCTCGAACGACCAGCCGCGGCAGCCGAGCTGCGCCCACACGTCATAGTCCTGGCGCTGGCCGCGGACGTACAGCATGCCGTTGATCGAGCTGGAGCCGCCCAGCACCTTGCCGCGGGGGATCGGGATCGGCCGGTTGGCGGTGCTCTCCTCCGGCTCGGTGTAGAAGCGCCAATTGACGACCGGGTGGTCGAGCGTCCTGATGAACCCGGCCGGAACGTGAATCCAGAAATTCGTGTCCCTGCCGCCGGCCTCTAACAGCAGTACCCGGGCCTTCGGGTCCTCGGTCAGTCGGTTCGCGAGGACGCAGCCTGCCGAACCTGCGCCGACGATGACATAGTCGAAGTCCATGTTCCTCCCCGCCTTCTGGGCGCCGCCGCACCTCCGACGCGGCTGGCGGCCCCGCCCATATTGGCAGGTTCGCGGGCCGAGCGGAATGCGCTCGTCCCGGTCCCTGCGGCGAAAGGAAATGCCGGGAACACGGTCAGGCTTCCGCCCCCTCCAGCCACTCGGCGCGCACCGCCTGGTCGGCTTCGCCCGGCAGACGGCAGTCCCGCAGCGCGGCGAAGACCGCCGGCGGCAGCAGCCGCGCGCAGGCCCAGACCGCCATCGCCCGCACCAGGGACGAGGCGTCGTCGAGCCGCCACGACGACGTGTCGCCGACGCAGGCCGACCGCGCTGCGGCGCCGG
>CAZVAR010000281.1:0-1594 GCA_964625225.1 uncultured Alphaproteobacteria bacterium
CGAAACGGCGCCTTCGGCGCCGGGAGCGCTAACCTTCTTCCTTGATCGTCACTTTGATCTCGCGCTTCGCAAGCTCCGCATAGAACACCTCGGGATCGAGATCGGCAATGCCTTCCGGCGCGAACACCCCGGGCGTCTTGATCGATCCGGCGCCGATCATCTGCGAGATGATCGATGCGGGCGTTCCGGTCAACAGCCCCATCGGCCCGGCAGTGTGGTAGCTGAGCCTCGCGGGCTTGCCGCCCTTCTCGCCCACCACGAAGGTCAGAAACTCCGAAACCGGCGGCGGCAACTGCGCCTTTTCCTCTTCCGTGGGCTCGGGCAATAAACCGATCAAAGCCATCGCCATCTCGCTCGGCCGCACCTTCTGCCCGCGCACGTCGATCGGCACCTCCGAGGTCAGCCCGACCTCGCGCAAGGCGCGCAGGAAATCGTCGAAGCCGGCCACGCTCCCCTTCTGGGTCACCTGGCGTAGGCCGGAAAAATAGCGCGGCACGGTAACCGGCTCGGGATGCGCGACGAAGTACGCTTCGCGCTTACCGAGCACCGGGTAATCGACCGTCTCCGAGCCGGACATGGCCGGGACCTTGACCAGCTGCCCGTCGATGAACTGCCACACGTCGCCGTTGATCATGTGCAGGCCATGCTCGAGCGCAGCGGATGCCGAGAGATCGCCTTCGATATCGGTCACCGGCACGTTCCACCGGAAATGGATCTCGCTCATGCTGTCGAGCTTTCTCGACGCATCGCGAACGTTCACGTTCATCCAGCCAGGGCTGACGCCGGCACCGACCACCGCCGTAATGCCCGCGGCCTCGGCTTCCTTCGAGAGATCGAGCATTTCCAGTGTCGGCTCCGTGTCGTCGCAGATGTCGACGTAGCTGCACTTCGCGGCGATGGCCGCCTTCAGGATGGGCACGCCGAATCGGAAATACGGGCCGACGAAGGTCATGACCACGTCGACACCCTGCAACGCAGCAACCAGCTCGTCGTGGCGGGTGGCGTCGACCTGCACCGCGGACACCTTGTCGCTGGCGAGGTCGCTCTTCAGCCGGTTGGCTGCGTCGATATTGATATCGCCCACGACCACGGCGTCGACCTGCGGCGATTTCGCCAGATCCGCCACTGCGCGGGCGCCTTCCTGCCCCGCGCCGCCCAATGCGAGAACTCTCATGGTGTCACTCCATCATTCCGCCGCAACGCGCGGCGCAGCCGTGGCTGCAATCCGCCCACACCGCCTCATCGACGGCGTCCGTAAGGAATCAGCGAATCACGCGCTGCGTGACGATGCAAGCCCGGTCGCATCACGATTGCATGCCATGTCGAGCGCGATCTCACCGCCGGCTCTCGGCAGCCCTCAGTAGAAGTTGTACTGCAGCGAAACCCCGAACTCGCGCGGCCGGCCGCGATACTCCGCGACGGCCCCGCGCATCACCGAGTTGATACCGACGGGCGGTCCGCCGGCCGTCCAGTAGCCGCGGCCGAACGACTGCGCGTTGTTCGCGTAGGTTTCGTCGGTCAGATTGTTGCCGTACAGCGATGCAGTCCAGCGCCCGTCCCGACTCGTATAACGCACGGCCGCGTTCAACAGGCC
>CAZVAR010000281.1:1604-1818 GCA_964625225.1 uncultured Alphaproteobacteria bacterium
GCCGGTAACGCGAGTCGCGGAACCAGGTCGGCACCGGCAGCGTGCCGTTTGGCCCCGGGGGGCAAGCGAGGGCCTCCGCTTGCTCGGGCGTCATGCCGCCCGAATGGGTCTCCTGGGCGCCGATGCGAGCATAGCTCAAGCCGATCGAGACATTGCCGCCCCCGGCCACCGGCAAGACGTAGCGACCTGCCCACGTCACGCTCCGCTCGATCGG
>CAZVAR010000282.1:0-1772 GCA_964625225.1 uncultured Alphaproteobacteria bacterium
AAGCGTCAGGCGCAGGAGGCGGTTGCCGCCGAGGCGAAGCGGTGCGGGCAGTATTACGTGAACTCGCGCTGGCTCGGCGGCATGCTGACCAACTGGAAGACGATCTCGCATTCGATCCGGCGCCTGCGCGACCTGGAGGAGCAGCTCGCCCAGGAGAACATCGGCCTCACCAAGCGGGAGCTCCTGACCCTGACCCGCGAGCGGGACAGGCTGGAGCAGACCCTGGGCGGCATCAAGGAGATGGCCGGGCTTCCGGACCTCCTGTTCGTCATCGACACGAACAAGGAGCACATCGCCGTCGCCGAGGCCAACACGCTCGGGATCCCGGTCGCGGCGATCCTGGACAGCAATTCCGATCCGAACGGCATCGCCTTCCCGGTCCCGGGCAACGATGACGCGATCCGGGCGATCAGCCTCTATTGCGAGCTGGTGGCCGATGCGGCGCTCGACGGGCTTGAGCGCGAGATGGTGGCGTCGGGCGTCGATATCGGCGAGCGCGAGGAGGTGCCGGTGGAGCCGCTCCCCGACGCCGGCGAGGTCGGCGCCGAGGCGCTGCCGGCGGAGACCGGCGCGGAGGAGCAGGCGCCGGCATGATCCGGCGGGCGCCGCGCTGCGGCGGACGGACCGAGGCGTTAGGCATCGCTGAATAAGAAGGACGGTAACATGGCTGCGATTTCCCCGGCGCAGGTGAAAGAGCTGCGCGAAAAGACCGGCGCCGGCATGATGGACTGCAAGGCCGCGCTGACCGAGACGGGCGGCGACATGGAGGCCGCCGTCGACTGGCTGCGCAAGAAGGGGCTGGCGGCGGCGGCGAAGAAGGCGGGCCGGGCGGCCGCGGAAGGGCTGGTCGGCGCGGTGGTCGAAGGCAATGTCGGCGCCGTCGTCGAGATCAACGCGGAGACCGATTTCGTCGCCCGGAACGAAAGCTTCCAGGAGGCGGTCCGGACGATCGCGCAGATCGGCCTGGGGGTCGAGGGCGGCCTCGAGGCGCTCAAGGCGGCGCCCTATCCGGGCACGGACATGACGGTCCAGGGCTACCTCACCGACCTGGTCGCCCGGATCGGCGAGAACATGACCCTCCGCCGCTTTGCCCGGCTCACCGCTGACCAGGGCGCGCTCGCGAGCTACGTCCATGCCGCCGCCGCGCCCGGTCTCGGCCGGGTCGGCGTCCTCGTCTCGCTGCAGTCGACGGCGCCGGCCGAACGGCTGGCCGAGGTCGGCCGGCAGCTCGCGATGCATGTCTGCGCCGCGAACCCGCAATGGGCGACGATCGAGCAGGTGGACCCGGCCGCGCTCGACCGCGAGCGTGAGGTGCTGGCCGAGCAGGCGCGCGCCTCCGGAAAGCCCGAGGCGATCATCGCCAAGATGGTGGAGGGGCGCCTTCGGAAGTTCTATGAGGAGGCCGTTCTCGTCGAGCAGCCCTGGGTGCTCGACCCGGACAAGAAGGTCAAGGCGGTGCTGGACGACCTCGGCAAGGAGGTCGGTGCGCCGGTGACGGTCGCCGGCTTCGTCCGCTTCGCGCTCGGGGAAGGCGTCGAGAAGGACGAGTCCGACTTCGCCGCCGAGGTCGCCGCGACCTTGAAGCGCTGACCGCCGCACGGGCGTTCGCGAGGTTCGGGAAGGCGGGGCCGCATCGGGCGGCCCCCGAGGATCGAGGAGGCGTCATGGTGGCCGAGCCGCTGTACCGGCGAGTCCTGCTGAAGATTTCGGGGGAAGACCTCGGCGCCGAGGTGGTGGCCGAGGAATACGTGCCGCTGGGCCATTCCGAGTTC
>CAZVAR010000283.1:0-1755 GCA_964625225.1 uncultured Alphaproteobacteria bacterium
GTGTCCGGCCCTTCCGCCAGGATCATCTGCTCGAGGCTCTCGGCCAGCCGCGTCTCGAAGTCCTCCTCGCTCTCGCCCGGTTGGGCGTAGCGGTAGTAGTGCGGACAGTCCGTGTGGAGGATGCCGGGCAGCGGCAGGTCGAACGCCTTATGCATGTGCGGCAGCCCGGAGAGGCTCGCCGCGGCGACCGTGGTGCCGTGATAGGCCCGCTGGCGCGCGATGATCTTCTTCTTCTGCGGCCGGCCGACGGCATTGTTGTAGTACCAGACCAGCTTGACGATCGTGTCGTTGGCCTCCGAGCCCGAATTGGTGAAGAACACCTTGGTCAGGCCCTTCGGCGCCATGCCGATCAGCTTCTCGGCCAGATCGACGCCGACGTCGTGGCTGGCATGCCGGAACTGGTGATAGTAGGGCAGCTTCTTCATCTGCCGCGTTGCCGCCTCGACCAGCCGCGGCTCGCCGAAGCCGAGCGAGGTGCACCAGAGCCCGGCCATGCCCTCGATATATTCCTTGCCGGTCTCGTCATAGACGTAGATGCCCTTGCCGCCTGTCATCACCAAGGGACCGACCTCCAGGTGGCGCCGGAGGTTGGTCATCGGGTGCATCATGTAGGCTTTGTCGCGGCTCGCGGTGGAGTTACCGGGCGTCTGCATCGTTTCGTCTCCGTCCCGAATCCTGCGTAAGCCGGAACTGTACACCAGGAGTGCGCCCCCTACAGCATCGGAAGGAGCGTCGTTTCGTCCACCACGGCCGCGGCGATCTGCTGCCGCGTCAGGTTGCGGACCCGGCGCAGGTCGGTCCCTCGCAGGTCGGTGCCGGTCAGGTGCGCCTGCGCGAAGTCGGCATCCTGCAGGTCGGCCCCGGCCAGCCTGGCGCCGTTCAGCACGGCGCCGCCGAAATCCGCGGAGGAAAGCTCCGCCCCGCACAGGACCGCATCGATCAGCCGGGTACCCTTGAAGCCGGCGCTGAAGCCGATCGCGCGGGTGAGATCGGCGCCGGTCAGGTCGGCCCGGTCCAGCTTCGCCTGGAACAGCCGTGCCCCGACCAGGCGCGCCGCGTTCAGGATCGCGCGGGTGAGGTCCGCCCGGCGCAGGTCGGCCCGGCGCAGATCCGCCTCCTCCAGGTCGGCGCCGACCAGGCTCGCCTTCTGGAAATCGCCGGCGACCAGATGCACCTTGCGCATTCCGGCCCGGTCGAGGATCGCCTTCTCGAAGCAGGCGGCCTCCATATTGGCCTTGCGCAGATCGGCGCCGCGCAGGCAGGCCTTGCGGAGGTTGGCCTCCTCGAGATCGGCCTTCTCCAGATTCGCCTCTTCGAGATCCGCCCGCTGCAGGTTGGCACAGATGAGGAGGCTCTTGCGGAGGTTGGCCTGCCGCAGCCGCGCGCCGCCGAGGTCGCTGCGGAACAGATTGGCGCCGGTCAGATTGGCGCGGCTCAGATCCGCCTCGACCATGCGCGCCCGGCCGAAATCGGCGAACCGGAAATCGGCCGCTGCCAGCCGCGCCCGGCTCAGGTCGCAGCTGCGCAGGCTGGCGGGGCTGATGCCGATCGCCGCCTCGCCCGCCCGGATCGACGCGAGCCAGCGCCGGTGCTCCTCCTGCAGAATGGCGAGCCGCGCCGGCGACACCGGCTGCAGCCCGGCCCGGCCAGCGCCGATGATGGTCATGTGCGTTCCCCGAGAAGCCGGCGTCCGGCGCCAACGTGCCGGCGGGCGCCGGACGCGGCCAGCCGGCCCGGCGGTCGAGCCGGCGCCTC
>CAZVAR010000284.1:0-1727 GCA_964625225.1 uncultured Alphaproteobacteria bacterium
GCCCACGCGATCTCCGAGAACGGCACCCACGTCCTCGGGGCCCAGGCCGGCCCACGGCAGCTGCGCGAGGTGTTCGAGAAGGCGGGATTCCAGCGGTTCCGTCAGGCCACGCAGACGCCGTTCAACCTCGTCCTCGAAGCCCGGCTGTGACCGGCCGGATCGGCGGGAGATCGTCATGGCGACAGGACTGGTGTGGGACGAGCGCTTAGCCTGGCACGACGCCGGGCCGGCCTCGACGAACCCGTGGGTCGAGCCCTATCCGGCGCTCGACCGGCCGGAAGCCAAGCGCAGGCTCTGGTCATTGCTGCAGGCCAGCGGACTCGCCGAGCGTCTGGTCCCGATCCGCGCGAGGCCCGCAACGGAGGACGAGCTGCTGCGGTTCCACACCGCGGCCTACATCGACCGCGTCCGCAACATGGCGCTGTCGGGCGGCGGCGATGCCGGAGACGTGCGTGCGCCACCCGCAATGGATTGCTTCGGTTCGTCTACAGGCGTTCGGAGATGAGGCGCGCGCCGAATGCCGCCAGCACCGTGCCGATGAGCCGGTCGATCCAGCGGGCCAGGCACCGGTAGACCGCACGGACCGGCGGGCTTGAGAGCAGCAGGGTGAGAAGGCCGTACCAGGCGATCTCGAAGCCCACGCCTCCCGCCAGGATCACGCCCTTCGCCCAAAGGGAGGTATCGATCGGTATGGCGACGGCATAGATGCTGACGAAGAAGGCGATCCCCTTCGGGTTCGACAGCTCAACGAGCAGCCCCACTCTCAGCCCTCGGATCGCGTCTCGGGGCCGCGGCTGCGGTTGGGCGTGCGTCGGATCCGCCTTTCCCTCCCCGCCGAACCACATCAGGATGCCGAGATAGATGAGGTAGCATCCCCCGGCGATTTGGACCGCCGTCATCAACCAGCCCAGACGGGAAACGACCAGGGCAAGTCCGGTCATCGCCAGCACCGAATAGACCGTGGCGCCGATGGCGAGGCCCGCCATCGCGCCGACGGCCGCGGACCGGGCTCCGGCCATGGCGAGACGTGATATCAGGGTAAAATTCGGACCGGGACTGATCACGGCGGCCGCATAAAGCGCCAAAGCAGCTAAGATCGTCGCCAGTTCGGACACGCGTACCCCCCTCGCCTCCTGCCTCCGTGCCGCACGGCGGGCAATTGCAACCGCCGATCCGGAAGCGCTTGCCCGCGCCCCTTTTCCTTCCGACGGATCGAAACGACAGGAACCGTCGAGCAGCCTTCCTAGACCGGGTCCTTGTCGTGGATGGTGATCCCCGGCGGCAGCCGGACCCAGGAATGTCTGCGGCAGTCATAGACCGAATCCCGAGGCGGGGGAAAGCCCGGGTCCGCGAAGGCGCCCACCGCGACGCTCACGGACGCGTGTTCGTAGCCTTCTTCGGTGTGGAACACGGTTGTCCCGCAGACGGGGCAGAACCGGAACCGGAACCTGGCCCCCTGGTCGCCGACGCGGACATACTCGGTTGCGGTGCCGAAGACCCGATAGGGCGCGGCGAAGCTGGCCAGCGCCGCAAAGACACTGCCCGTCCGACGCTGACAGGCGAGGCAGTGGCAAACGCCGACTCCGAGCGGTTCGCCCCGCACCTCGATGCGCAGCTGCCCGCAGGAACAAGAGGCCGTCCGAGACCGCATTGAGCACCCCGTGGAATGTCGATCGCTCACACCGCGATCATGGAGGGCAAACGGACGCAGGGCGTCAAGACCGCAG
>CAZVAR010000285.1:0-1699 GCA_964625225.1 uncultured Alphaproteobacteria bacterium
ACATCGACGGCGAGGCGCTGCTCTGGGCGCATAACCGGCTGATCGGCCGACCGGAGGAGCGGCGCATCCTGATGGTGATCTCCGACGGGGCGCCGGTCGACGATTCGACCCTGTCGGTCAATCCCGGCAACTATCTCGAGCGGCATCTGCGCGAGGTGATCGGCTGGATCGAGGCCCGTTCGCCGGTCGAACTGGTGGCGATCGGCATCGGCCACGACGTGACCCGCTACTACCGCCGGGCGGTGACCATCTTCGACGCCGACCAGCTCGGCGGGACCATGCTCGAACAGCTCGCCGCCCTGTTCACGGAAGACGAGGGCCGTCCGGGCCGCGGCACGCGGGCGGCCTGACCGGCCGGGCACAGTCCTGCCCCGCCTGAACCCGGGTCGGTTCGCATGGCGCATCGGCCCGTGTGGCCGCTTCCGGGGGCCGAGGCAAGCGTTCACGGGCCGACGCGGACGGCCCGCAGGGGCGACCGAATTTCGTGTGGCGGAGCCGTAGGAACCGTACACGCCGGCGCGGCGATCGTCGGTCCCCGGCAGCGGATGCTTCCCGCCGCTTGGCGTGGTCGCAGCGGGGACGGTTCGGCCGGCCGGCAGCCTCAGCCGGCCGCTTTGGCTTCCTGCGCCCGCTGGATGCGGCGCTTCAGCCGACGCGCCTCGGGCGTCAGCCGGGTGTTCGGCGTGTTCAGCAGATAGGCGTCAAGCCCGCCATTGTGCTCGATTGTGCGGATGCCTGCCGTGGTCACCCGCAGCCGCACCGGCATGCCGAGCACGTCGCTCAGCAGCGAGGTCGATTGCAGGTTCGGCAGGAAGCGCCGCTTGGTCTTGTTGTTGGCGTGGCTGACATTGTGTCCGACCATCACCCCTTTGCCGGTGATCTGGCAGCGTCGCGCCATGGGGCCCGTCCTCGAAGCTCGTCGCATTTCCGTGGAGAGCGTGTCATTTACGGTGTGCCGCCCCTTCGGTCAAGGCCGAACCCGGCGCCGAGAAAGCTTTCGAGGAGCAATCGGGCGGCCGTACCCGGGGCCGTCCGGGATTCGGTGACTGCGGCTTCTAGTTCGGGTAGGTGGGTGCGCACGGCAGGGTGGGCCTTGAACGCCTCGAGCAGGCTCTCGCCGACCTCGCTCCACATCCAGGCGCGGGCCTGGGCGGCGCGCCGCGCGGCAAGCTCGCCGCTGTCGCCGAGGGCGGCGCGGTAGCGCTCCACCGTGCGCCATACGTCCGGCACGCCTGCGCCGGTGAGTGCGGAGCAGCGCTCCACCGCCACCTTCCAATTGCGCGACGCCGGGCGCAACAGCCGCAATGCGTTGCGGTAATCGGCGGCGGTGCGCTGCGCGGCTTCGGCCAGGTCGCCATCGGCCTTGTTGACGACGATCAGGTCCGCCAGTTCGACGATGCCGCGCTTGATGCCCTGCAGCTCGTCGCCGCCGCCCGGCAGAAGCAGCAGCACGAACATGTCCACCATGTCGGCCACCGCCGTCTCCGACTGGCCGACACCCACCGTTTCCACCAGGATCACGTCGAAGCCGGCCGCCTCGCACAGGAGCATCGCCTCGCGCGTCCGCCGTGCGACGCCGCCGAGGGTGGTGCCGGCCGGCGAGGGGCGGACGAAGGCCGCGTCGGAGCGGGAGCGTTCGGGCATCCGCGTCTTGTCGCCCAGGATCGAGCCGCCGCTGCGCCGCGAGGATGGGTCGACC
>CAZVAR010000286.1:0-1694 GCA_964625225.1 uncultured Alphaproteobacteria bacterium
TGCACGACCGGCTGGAGGCGGGCATCGACGTGCTCGACGCGGGCTGCGGCCGCGGTGCGGCTCTACTCGCACTGGCCGCGCGCTATCCCGCCAGCCGCTTCACTGGCTATGATCTCTGCAAGGACGCCGTAGAACATGCCACCGAGGCCGCGCGCGACGCGGGACTGAGCAACATGACGTTCGAGGCGCGGGATCTCACCGGCTATGCCGAGCCCGGGCGCTGGGACTTCGTGACCAGCTTCGACGCGGTGCACGATCAGAAGGATCCGCGCGGGCTGGTGAAGGGCCTGCGCAAGTCGCTGAAGCCCGGCGGGGTCTACCTGATGCAGGACATCGGCGCCTCGGCGGATCTGGAGAAGAACCGCGATTTCCCCTTCGCGACGCTGCTTTACGCGGTCTCGACCGTGCATTGCACGCCGGTGTCGATCGGACAGGGCGGCGAGGGTCTGGGCACCATGTGGGGCTGGGAGACGGCCGAGCGGTTCCTGCGCGAGGCCGGTTTCGCCAGCGTCGAGCGGCACGTCCTGCCGCACGACCCGATGAACGTCTGGTTCGTGGCGCGGGTCTGAGCCCGCGCCAGACCCCTTTCACGCAACATCAGAAAAAGGAGTGAACCCCATGACAGGAATGAAGGAAACCCGAGTACGGCCGCGGAAACCGGTACGGCGCACGCTGACTGCCGGGCTGCTCTGCGCGGGCCTCTGGACGGGCGTTGCGGCGGCCGATGCCGGCCTGGAACAGCGGCTCGATGAGGTGATCGACGCTTGGGTCGAGAGCGAGCGGATCGTGGGCGTGACCGCGCTTGTCCTGCGCGACGGAGAGCCGGTTTACAGCCGCGCGGCCGGTTTCGCGGACCGCGAGGCCGGGCAGCCGGCGCAAGAGGACACGATCTATCGCCTCGCCTCGATGACCAAGGCCATCGTCTCGGCCACGGCGCTGGCGCTAATCGAGGAAGGGCGGCTGTCGCTCGACGACCGCGTGGCCGACTGGTTGCCATATTTCCGGCCGAGCCTGCCCGACGGCCGGACCCCCGACATCACCGTGCGGCACCTGATGACGCATACCTCGGGCCTCAGCTACGCCGTCTTCGAGCCGGCCGACAGCCCTTATCACCACGCCGAGGTTCCCGCCGGCCTTTCGCAGGACGGCGAGACTTTAGGTGAGGCGATGCGCCGGATCGCGTCGGTCCCGCTGGTCTTCGAGCCGGGGACGGATTGGCGCTATTCGGTCTCGACGGACGTGCTGGGCGCAGTGGTCGCAACTGCATCCGACATGACCCTGCCGGAGGCCGTAGCGCGTTACGTGACCGGGCCACTCGGTATGGAGGACACCACCTTCGTCGTCGCCGATCTGGCGCGCCTTGCCGCCGCCTACCGGGACGGCGAGGGGCCTGCCGCTCGGATGCGCGAGGCCGGCGACACGGTACCGATGGGCGAGCCGGGCGTGCCGTTCTCGCCGGGGCGGGCGACCGACCCGGACGCCTGGCCCTCGGGCGGCGGCGGCATGTCTGGCACGGCGGCGGATTATGCACGCTTCCTCGAAGCGATCCGCACCGGTGGCGCGCCGATCCTGTCGGCGGCTTCCGCAGAGTTGCTCACCTCCCACCAGATCGGCGACCTGCGCGCCTGGAGCGAGGGCGAGGGCTGGGGCCACAGTCTTGGCGCCGCCGTTCTGCTCGACCCCGCGGCCGCGGC
>CAZVAR010000287.1:0-1694 GCA_964625225.1 uncultured Alphaproteobacteria bacterium
GGTGCGGATCGGGCCGCGCGCCGCCGCTCAGCTCGCTTGGCTCGCCGAGCGCGGAACCTCCCTCGAGCCGACCTTGCGGACCATTCTCGAGACGAGCCCCTTCCCTCACCCGTACCGGCGCATCTCCAAGGACCGCCAGCGCGAGGACGGCTTCGTCATCGCGATCTCGGAGTGGCGCGTCGCCTTCCACCTCGATCCGGCGGACCCGCGGCGGTGCCATCTCGCGTAGCCAGACGAGCAGGGCCCGATCCGCCACCGCCGCGTGGACGCCGGCACCACCCGCGACCAGCAGGGTGTCGAGCGGCCCGCTCAGGTCACGGAAGGCGGCGTCGGCGGCGATGCGTAGCCCGCTGGCGGCGCCCAGCAGCCCGGCTTCCGGCGCCAGGATCACGGTCCGGTAGAGGGGCGGCGCGCCGGGCGCCTCGCCGGCACGGATCGCATTGGCCGAGGCGAACACCTCCAACGGGCCGACCACGTCGAGCAGTTCGACCTCGGGGAAGGCCAGCATGGCAACCCGGCGGGGCATCGCGCCACTCGGCGATTGGGACGGGCTCATGCCCCGGATTTTTTGCCGGATCCGGAATGGCAGCAATGCCAAAGAGCCCACGCTTTCTGCCAAGCACGGATGCCAACGACCGCCGGTGCGGGGTGTCGATGCGGAGCGTTCGTATCACGGCGTTTCCCGCATACGCGACCGCCATGGGGGTCCGTGGCGATCGATGGGGATCTGTGGGGAATAATGGGGGTGCGATGGGGGATCCAGGAACGTGAGGAGCGGCATCGTCATGGGTCTCGCCGGCCGGTACCGAACGGAAGGACCTATACCACGAATTTATTCCTTATGTCCATCGGGGCGAACGGCACCGAGACGAACAGGTCGAGGCATTTCCGAGGCCCGGCGCAGCCGGCGGTGACGGGGCCGCGGCGGTTCATCGCGGCGGCCCGGTTACCGCCGCGGATTCCGGAATCCGGCCAGGCCGACCAGGAAGATCGGCAGCCCCGCGGCGAAGCAGCTTGTGCCGACCGGTGCCTCGAAGAAGGAGTCGGGCGTGCGCAGATAGGCCTGCAGCATCTCGATGCCGTAGTCGCCGCCCAGAATCGACACGAGATCGGCCCAGGCGACGTTCGGCCAGCTCCCGCCGAAGGCGAATACGAGGGCTTCGTACCCCCACGCCAGTGCCGCGATGAACAAGAGACGGCTGCCCAGGATCAGCATCGTCCTATTCCTATGCTCCCTGCGGCCACGATGGGACCCGGGCCTTAAGAGCGCCTGAATCGCCTTGGTTAACGCGAGTCGACGGGCAGTGGGGCGGGTGTGCGCGAAGCGGATTCCGCGTCGAAGCGCATGACGGAGCGCCGGCCCCGATCACGGTTCGGAGCGGGCAGGTCGGGCCGGCCGTCATCCCGCGCATCGGCGCTGGGAAGGGTGGCCACGAAAAGCCGCGCTCCATGCCGGCCGGCCGTCGCTCCCGCCGCTGTCAGCCTGCACTTTCCATCGCCTCCGCAGCGTCGCGCACCGCCTCGTCCTCGCGTGCCTCCTGCTGGCGTGCCCACATCTCCGCGTAGGCGCCGCCCTTCGCCAGCAGCGCCGCATGGCTGCCGCGTTCGACGATGCGGCCATCCTCCAGCACGAGAATCTCGTCGGCATCCACCACGGTGGAGAGACGGTGCGCGATCACCAGGGTGGTGCGGCC
>CAZVAR010000288.1:0-1664 GCA_964625225.1 uncultured Alphaproteobacteria bacterium
CGCGGCGGCAGGCGGCGACGCCGCACCGGAGGTGACGACCCTCGGTGCCCGCTACTGTCCGAAGTGCGGTGCCCCCTCGCTGATCATGCAGGAGGGCTGCCACGTCTGCCTGAGCTGCGGCTACTCGAAGTGCAGCTGAGCGGTCACCGCGTGACCGTCAGGTCGCGCAGGTGGCCGCTGATGACGGCGAGCCGGGCCAGCGTCAGTTCGTCCCCGTCCATCAGTTCGGCGATCCCGTTGCGCGCCCGCGCCAGCGCCTCGCCGTTGCGCCCGCGCCAGGTTTCCAGCGCCCGCGCGTCGTCGCCCGGGCACTCGAGAATGTCGATCGTCAGGCTCCGCTGCGATGCCGAGATGCTGTCGAGCAGCCGGCTGACGGCGACCCGCTCGTAGTAGTCGCACAGGTCGATTGCGCCCGAACGCGCGACGATGTCGTCGATCTGCAGCTCGACGCCGATGCCGAAGAACACCCGCGCCACGTCCTTGATGCTGCGCTTGCAGCGGCTGGCGACGACGATGATGTCGGGCGCGTGGGCGAGGTTGTTGAGCCGCGCCATCTGCCCGGCGAGCGGCGCCGGGATGCCGCGGCCGACCAGCCGGTTCTCCTCGTCGCGGAGGCGGCGGGCGGCCACGTCGGGCAGCACCGCGTCGAGGTCGCCGGAGAGCGCCTCGATCCCCGACCGGTAGTGGCGGACGTGTTGCTCGAGCCCGTCGAGCTTCGACACGTTGCGCAGGAACCAGATGGTGGCGTTGCGCAGGAGCGTCTGCAGGTGGCGGTAGAGCTCCATCTGCGCATCGCCGGCGACCTCGGCGTCGAGCTCGTCGACCTGCCGGTTGAGGTCGGTGAACCCGAAACTGTCGCGGGCCAGCGCGAACGCAGCCGCGATGTCGCCGACGCCGGCCCCGGTTTCGTCCTCCACCCGGTCGACGAACGCCGGCCCGCCGCGGTTGATCATGCTGTTGGAGAGCATGGTGGCGATGATCTCGCGCCTGAGCCGGTGGGCCTCGATCTCGGCGGCGAACTTGCGCCGCATCCGTTCGGGGAAGTAGCGCATCAGCTCGCGGCCGAGGTAGCTGTCGTCGGGGACCCGGCTGTCGAGGAGCTGGTTGTACAGCGTGAGCTTGGCATAGGCCATCAGGACGGCCAGTTCCGGCCGGGTCAGGGGCTTGCGCGCCTCGGCCCGCTCGCGCATCTCCACCTCGCTCGGCAGGAACTCCAGCTCGCGGTCGAGCAGGCCGAGCGATTCGAGGTGGTTCATGAGCCTGGCGTGGAAGGTGAACTCGTCGGCCGCGGCGCGTTCGGCGAGCGACAGGCTCAGGGTCTGCAGGTAGTTGTTGCGCAGCACCAGGGCCGCGACCTCCTCGGTCATCTGCGCGAGCAGCGTGTTGCGCGCCTTGCGGCTCAGCTTGCCGGTCCGCTCCGCCGGGCGCAGCGCGATCTTGATGTTCACCTCGACGTCGGACGAATTGACGCCGGCCGAGTTGTCGATGGCGTCGGTGTTGATCCGCCCGCCGCGCTGGGCAAACTCGATCCGCGCCAGCTGCGTCATCCCGAGGTTGGCGCCCTCGCCGATCACCTTCACCCGCAGGTCCGCCGCGGTGACCCTCAGCGCGTCATTGCTGCGGTCGCCGACCTGGGCGTCGGTCTCCCCGGAGGCGCGCACATA
>CAZVAR010000289.1:0-1653 GCA_964625225.1 uncultured Alphaproteobacteria bacterium
CGGGCTGCTCGATGTGTCTCGCGATGAACGCCGACAAGCTGAAGCCGGGCGAACGCAGCGCGTCGACCTCGAACCGCAATTTCGAGGGCCGGCAGGGCCCGGGCGGCCGCACGCATCTCGTCAGCCCGGCCATGGCCGCGGCAGCCGCCGTCACCGGCCGTCTGACCGACGTGCGCGAGCTGGCAAGCTGAGGGAGGGGGCGATGGAGAAGTTCAAGACGCTGACCGGCATCGCGGCACCGGTGCCGGACGCCAACATCGACACAGACCGCATCATCCCGGCGCGCTTCCTCAAGACGATCAAGCGCTCGGGGCTGGGCAAGCACCTGTTCAACGACGTGCGCTACAATCCGGACGGTTCGGAGAAGCCGG
The DNA here is from genome assembly GCA_964625225.1 of uncultured Alphaproteobacteria bacterium. GTDB lineage: Bacteria > Pseudomonadota > Alphaproteobacteria > JAJUGE01 > JAJUGE01 > CAZVAR01. The sequence goes on from CAZVAR010000289.1 coordinate 372, forward strand.
ACTTCGTGTTGAACCGCGAGCCCTGGCGCAAGGCCGAGATCCTGATCACCGGCGAGAATTTCGGCTGCGGCTCCTCGCGCGAGCACGCGCCCTGGGCGCTGGCCGATTTCGGCATCCGCTGCATCATCGCCGAGAGCTTTGCCGACATCTTCTTCAACAACAGCTTCAAGAACGGCATCCTGCTGATCAAGCTGCCGAAGGCCGAGATCGAGAAGCTGATGGAGGATGCGCAGGGCGGCCACAATGCCCGCATCACCGTCGACCTGGAGAGCCAGACCATCACGCGGCCGAGCGGCGAGACGATCGCCTTCGAGATCGACCCGTTCAAGAAGCATTGCCTCCTGAACGGCCTCGACGACATCGGGCTGACAATGCAGCACGCACCGCGCATCGACAGCTTCGAGGACCAGGATCGCCGCGCGCGGCCTTGGCTGTACGCGCAGGCCTCGTAACCCGACAGCGCGGACCTTCGGGTCCGCCCTCTTTCTCCATTCTTCACCGAAAGCTGCGGGTCCGAAGACCCGCGCTCCAACAGGAGGAGCGGCCCCATGCCCGCGAACAAGAAAGTCCTCGTGCTGCCCGGCGACGGGATCGGGCCGGAGGTGGTGAAGCAGGTGCTGCGCGTGGTCGACTGGATGGACCGGCGCCGGCATGTCAGCTTCGACCTCAAGGAGGATCTGGTCGGCGGGGCGGCCATCGACAAATACGGCACGCCGCTCAAGGACGAGACCCTGGCCGACGCCAAGGCGGCCGATGCGGTTCTGTTCGGCTCCGTCGGCGGCCCGAAATGGGAGAGCCTGCCCTTCGAGCAGCGCCCCGAACGCGGCATTCTGGGCCTGCGCAAGGGGCTCGACCTGTTCGCCAATCTGCGCCCCGCCAAGGTGTTCGACGCGCTGGTGGACGCCTCCACGCTGAAGCCCGAGGTGGTGCGGGGGCTCGACATCCTGATCCTGCGCGAGTCGACCGGCGGCATCTATTTCGGCGAGCCGCGCGGCATCGAGACCCTGCCGGACGGCACCCGGCGCGGCATCAACACCCAGGTCTACACGACCCCCGAGATCGAGCGCGTCGCCCGCGTCGGCTTCGAGTTGGCACAGAAGCGGCGCAAAGTCCTGCACTCGGTCGAGAAGGCGAACGTAATGGAATCGGGCCAGCTCTGGCGCGAGGAGGTCACGCGGCTGCATGCCGACTATCCGGACGTGCAGCTCTCGCACATGTACGCCGACAATTGCGCGATGCAGCTCGTGCGCTGGCCGAAGCAGTTCGACGTGATCGTCACCGA
>CAZVAR010000290.1:0-1600 GCA_964625225.1 uncultured Alphaproteobacteria bacterium
GCCGAGCGAGCAGGCGGCGATGTTGATGCGGCCGCCGTCGAGCCCCATCATCGCGATCTTGAAGCCGTCCCCCTCCTCGCCGAGGCGGTTGGCCACCGGCACGCGGCAATTCTCGAAATTCACCATCGCCGTGGGCTGGCTGTTCCAGCCCATCTTCCGCTCCGGCTTGCCGAAGCCGAGACCGGGCGTGTCCTTCTCCACGACGATGCAGGAGATGCCGCGCGGCCCGGCCTCGCCGGTGCGGACCATGCAGACATAGAGATCGCTGGCCCCGGCGCCGGAGATGAACGCCTTGCTGCCGTTCAGCACATAGCAATCGCCGTCGCGTTCCGCCCGGGTCCACAAGGCCGCGGCATCGGAGCCCGACCCCGGCTCAGTCAGGCAATAGCTGGCGATCCGGCGCATCGCCGTCACGTCAGGGAGCCAGCGCTCGCGCTGGGCCGGGCTGCCGAACCGGTCGATCATCCATCCCGCCATGTTGTGGATGGTCAGATAGGCCGCGGTCGAGGTATCGGCGGCCGAAAGCTCCTCGAACACCACCGCCGCGTCGAGCCGGGTGAGGCCGGAGCCGCCGACGTCGTCGCGGACGTAGATTCCGGCGAACCCCAACGCCGCAGCCTCGCGGAGCAGCTCCACCGGGAAAATGGACTTCTCGTCCCATTCGGCGGCGCGCGGCGCGAGGCGTTCGCTGGCGAACTGCCGGGCGACCTCCTGAAACGCACGCTGCTCCTCGGCGAGTCCGAAACGCATGGTGACCTCCTGGCCCCGATCATAATGGCGCATCGCCGAGCGGCAAGGCCGCTCCGGGGACCGGATTTGCGCCGGATCAATGCGCACGGCCTCCCGCGGACCACAAATGGTGCGGCGAGCCGGGGGGCGAGACCGGCCGGCCGCGACAATGCGCCGGTTGCCGGCATCGGTTGCGCTGCCTAGTATCCGGCTCAATAGGGGCCGCGCGAGGCGGGGTGTGCGATGGTTAAGCTGTTCAACGAGATCGGGACCCGGGAGACGGTCGGCCGCGTCGAGCCGGCAGCCCGGACACGGCCGCAGGGCGCCTTTCCGCGCGTCCGCATGCGCCGGAACCGGCGTGATCCCTGGTCGCGGCGGCTCGTCGCCGAGACCCGCCTGACGGCCGACGACCTGATCTGGCCGGTATTCGTCCAGGAGGGCGACCGCAAGGAGACGATGGTTCCCTCGATGCCCGGCGTATCGCGCCTCTCGATCGACCGGCTGGTGGCGGCGGTCGGGGACGCGAAGGACCTCGGCATTCCGGCCATCGCCGTGTTCCCGGTCATCGACGACCGGCTGAAGTCGCCGGACGGCGACGAGGCCTGGAACCCCGACAATCTGGTCTGCCGGGCGATCGCCGCGGTCAAGGCTGCGCACCCCGACATCGGCATCCTGTGCGACGTGGCGCTCGATCCCTTCACCACCCACGGCCAGGACGGGCTGGTGCGCGACGGCTATGTCGTCAACGACGAGACGATCGACGTGCTCTGCCAGCAGGCTCTGGTGCAGGCGGCCGCCGGCTGCGACGTGATCGCGCCGTCCGACATGATGGACGGCCGCGTCGGCGCCATCCGCGACGCGCTCGACGCGG
>CAZVAR010000291.1:0-1537 GCA_964625225.1 uncultured Alphaproteobacteria bacterium
GAGCGTAGCGCAGCCCGGTAGCGCACTTGACTGGGGGTCAAGGGGTCGTGGGTTCAAATCCCGCCGCTCCGACCACCCCGGCAACATCCTGTCCGGAGACGTGGGCGAGCGTACCGGAGACATGGGTAACACTCGCCCATTTTTATCCCTGGATCCGACGGACGGTTGTTACGCGGCAGGAGACATCGGCCTCGGCGGTGTCGGAATGCCGTGCCGCATGGCGCGCGTCGCTGCCCAGTTCGTCGATGCGAGAGCCGACAGGCCCCAGATCAGGCCGATCAGGAAGTAGAAGTGGCGCCAGTGGTCTGTATCGACCACCACGCCTTCAAGCGCCACGCCGACGAAGCTTGCCACCAGCACCACCGCGATCCCCTTGTGCGGAATGGGCCGGAGGAGGATCTGCGCGCTCCGCACCAGAGTCGCGCCGACGATCGCCAGGTAGATGACCCCGCCACCCCAGCCGCCCAGCATGAAGACGTACAGGTAGATGTTGTGCGGGTTCTCGTGCCAGTAGTTGAGGAAGTCGACCGAGCCCATGCCGAGCGGGTGGTCGAGGATCAGCCGCGCCGCGAGCCGCTGGCCGTCGAACCGACCCTGGCCGCCGACGTCGTAGGACTGGGCGAGGCTTGCCCGCTGGGCGAACAGGTCGGCGACCGCGGGTACGTTGAGGAGCGTGATCAGCACCACCGCGAGGGCGAACAGGGCGGCGATCACGAACAGGATCAGCCGCGCCTTGAAGCCGCCGCCTTCGCCGACGGCGAGGTACAGGACGATGGCCATTCCGCCCGAGGCGACGAGGTGGCCCCAGCCGCCGCGCGAGAACGTGAGGAAGATCGCCGCCGTGAACAGCATCACCAGCAGCAGTCCGACGACGGCGTTCCGTCGGGGGTTGGCGACCGCGCGGTAGAAGCAGTAGAGGGTCGGCGGAATGAGGAACGGCGCCAGCACGTTGGGGTCCTTGAACGGTCCCTTGGCGCGGCCGAACACGGTGAACAGCTCGTCGGCGCCGGCGAACAGCTGGAAGTAGCCGGCAATGGCCGCGAGCGCGGCAACGGCGGCGGCAAGGGTCCAGCCGTTCATGATCACCGGCAGCGCCCGGTGCGGGTAGCGGTAGACCATGCAGCCGAGAAATACGCCCGCACCAGAAAGGTACGCCGTCACGGTAAGATGGAAGACGGCTTCACTCATCTCGACGGCCTGGGCCGCGCTCAGCATGCTGAACAGGATGAACAGCACGTGCAGGACGACGAGCGGCGCGAGCGCGCGCGGTATCGCCATTCCGAACAGGAGCGCGAGGACAAGTGCTGCGGAAATGGCGAGGTCGAACGGCGCCGGTTCGATCATGACGAAGCCGGACAGCGCCATGATGCACCACAGCGTGGCGAGGGCGAGCCTGCCGTGTCCGCGGAGTCCGGTACCGGGCGATGTGATCGCGGCGTCTGTCACGTCAATAGGCGTTCCTCGTGTTGAGCAGCGATATGGGGGTCATCGCCAGGATGTACAGGTCGAACATCACCGACCAGTTCTCGATGTAGTA
>CAZVAR010000292.1:0-1530 GCA_964625225.1 uncultured Alphaproteobacteria bacterium
ACACCATAAACACGGTGAGCTTCGACCATCCGGATCCATCGATCTTCACGGTGCTGACGTCGCCGTCGGACACCCCGGGCATGGCGAACGTCGACTTCGTGATCTTCCCGCCGCGCTGGATGGTGGCCGAACACAGCTTCCGCCCGCCCTGGTTCCACCGGAACGTCATGAGTGAGTTCATGGGCCTGATCCGCGGCGTCTACGACGCCAAGGCGGAGGGTTTCCTGCCGGGCGGCGGCAGCCTGCATAATTGCATGTCGCCGCATGGGCCGGACGCAGCGACCTTCGAGCGCGCCGTTCAGGCCGAGCTGCGGCCGGAGTATCTGGCCGACACGCTGGCCTTCATGTTCGAAAGCCGCTACCCGTTCTATCCGACCGAGGCTGCCCTGAACGCGCCGTTCCGCCAGCGCGACTACGTCGGCGTCTGGGCCGGGCTGCGCGCCCATTTCGATCCGAATCAGCCCTAGCAGAGGAGCCCGCTCATGAAACTGGCAACACTCAGGAGCGGCGGCCGTGACGGCACGCTGGTCGTCGTTTCTCGCGATCTGCAGCGGGCGGTTCCGGTGCCCGCCATTGCCTCGACCCTGCAGGCCGCGATGGACGACTGGGCCGAGCTTGAGCCGCGGCTGCGCGAAGTCTACGACCGGCTCGATAGCGGCGGCTGCAGCGACTCCTTCGCATTCGATCCCGCGCAGCTGCATGCGCCGCTGCCGCGCGCCTACCAGTGGGCCGACGGCTCTGCCTACCTGAACCACGTACAGCTGGTGCGCCGGGCCCGCAACGCCGAGATGCCGGAGAGCTTCTGGACCGATCCGCTGATGTACCAGGGAGGTTCCGATCGTTTCCTCGGCCCTTGCGACCCGATCAAGGCCGGCAGCGAGGACTGGGGGATCGACTTCGAGGGCGAGATTGCCGTCGTCACCGACGACGTGCCGATGGGCACTGCCGCCGAGCAGGCACGCGGCCATATCAGGCTGCTGATGTTGGTCAACGACGTCTCGCTGCGCAACCTCATCCCGGCCGAGCTCGCCAAGGGCTTCGGCTTTCTGCAGTCCAAGCCAGCGTCGAGCTTCTCGCCGGTGGCGGTCACGCCCGACGAACTCGGCGACGCCTGGCAGGGCGGTCGCGTCATGCTGCCGCTCACCGTGCACCTGAATGGCGAGATGTTCGGCAAGCCGGAGGCCGGGCCGGACATGGTGTTCGACTTCGGCCAACTGATCGCGCATCTCGCCCGGACTCGCCACCTCGGCGCCGGTTCCATCATCGGTTCCGGCACGGTCTCTAATCCGGGCGCTGACGGTGGTCCCGGCCGGCCTGTGGCCGAGGGCGGCGTCGGCTACACTTGCCTTGCCGAGCAGCGCATGGTCGAACAGATCCTCTACGGCGAGGCCAGGACGCCGTTCCTGTGCTTCGGTGACCGGGTCCGCATCGAGATGTTCGACAGCGATGGTCGCAGTATCTTCGGTGCCATCGATCAGCAGGTGGTGAGATACGCCAGGCATCCGTAGCGGAGCCGGTCACGCAGCTCGG